>NZ_JAMWYY010000002.1 GCF_024305175.1 Flavobacterium sp. | reverse complement strand
ATTTTTCTTTAACTTTCGTTTGAGCAAATATAAAATTACATGAGTTTCACTCGCAATAATACCTATATTATCTGCCCGATTAATTTGGCGTTAACAGCGTTATTAGCTTAAGTTTTTTATTACTTAAATTTTGGAATTGTGAGCAGATGTGCCTTAAACATATACCAAAAGATTATCATAAATAAAAAAACCGCCCTTTAGGCGGTTTTGCAAACAACTTTAAATATATACAAACTAACTATTTGTACTCACAATTAAAAATTTTTGTCTGCATGAATATGCAGCCCACATTCTTTTTTGCCGTCTTCCCACCACCAGCGCCCGGCACGGAAATCTTCTCCGGGGGCAAGCGCACGTGTACAGGGTGCACAGCCAATGCTTAAATAGCCTTTATAATAAAGGCTGTTAACAGGTATATCCAAACGCTTAACCTCCTCTTCCACCTCTTCCAGCTTATAATGCAGCAGCGGGTTAAACTTAATCAGCTTATGGCTTTCATCCCACTCCAAAAAACGCATGGTATTCCTGTTAGCCGACTGTTCTGCACGCAGCCCGGTAATCCATAATGAAGCGCCCGATAAAGCTCTCTGTAGCGGTTTTACCTTTCTGATGTAGCAACATGACTTACGCTTCTCAATACTTTCATAAAAACCATTAATGCCACTGTTTTTAGCATATTCCCTTATATCCTCTTCCAGAGGGTAATATGTTTCTATAGCAAGCTGCGGGTATTTTTGCTGCGTTTTCTGGAAAACTTCATAGGTTTCATTAAACTGCCTGCCGGTATCAAGTGTAAATACGTTTATGTTGTTATGGGGTGCCACATAATGTGTAAGCAGCTGGTCTTCTATGCCAAATGAAGTAGAAAACACTTTTTTCCCTTTTATGTGGGTAGTAACAAAAGCTACGGCATCTGCTAAAGACATGCCTTCTACAGCCCGGTTTAAATATTCAAGGTCACTTTCTATCTCTGACATACTGGTTCCTTTATAATACAAACCAAAAATGATTTGTTGTTATTCAATTGCCAAATATAACTATTACTCTATAGATTTTATAGAGTAATGAGAAAAATTTTTTAAAGCAGCGTTAAATCGTATAATGATTTTTGCTGAAGCAGGTTAAGTGTGTTGTCCCTAACCTGTGCCATAAAGTGGTGCAGCGAGCACAACTCTTCGTTAGGGCAATCGTCGCACCGCTCATAAAAATTAAGGCTCACACAGGGCAGCATGGCTATTGGCCCGTCTAAAACCCTGATAAGGGTTGCCATAGTAATTTCTTTTGGGTCTTTTAAAAGATAGTAGCCCCCGCCCTTTCCTTTTTTAGAACCCAGTATACCGAATTTCTTTAAGTCGAGCAGAATGGCTTCAAGAAATTTTTTAGGGATGGTTTCTTTTTGCGATATATCAGAAATAAGGACAGGCCCATTGTCTGCCTGCTTGGCAATATAAACAAGGGCCTTTAATCCGTATTTCGTTTTTTTTGAAAGCATCTACTCTTCTTTTTGCAGGAATACCTCTGCCATCATGCAGCGTGCACTGCCACCGCCACAAGCTTCTATGGTATCAAGGTTTGCAGAAAGTATCTCTGTATGTTTATTAATTTTGGCAACCTGGTCTTTTGTAAGGCTGTTATAGGCAGAATCACTCATTACAAGATATGTTTTACCGCCTGTGCCTGAAACCTGCAGCATATTGCCTGCAAAGTGGTTTAGCTGCTCTTCTGTGAGCAGGATTATTTCCTTGCCATCTTCCTTGAGGCTGGAAAGCACCATTTTACGCTCCTTTTTATCATCTATGCAATCAGCGCATATAACCGCAAAGGTATCGCCTACGCACATCATTACATTGGTGTGGTATATATGCCTGCGCTCGCCATTCACATCCTGAAAAGCCTCAAATATTATCGGGTTAAGTTCAAAATCTTCACAGTACTCGATAAAGAGTTCTTCATCGGCACGTGGCGAAAGTGCGCAGTAAGCCTTTTGGTTTACCCTGTCAAGCACTATACTGCCTGTTCCCTCTAAAAAGAAGCCATCTTCTTCAGCAGAAGTATAGTCTACTATGTTTTCTATTTTAAAGCCTTCATCTTCCAGCATGTCTAATATGTCCTCACGGCGCTCATGGCGGCGGTTCTCGGCAAACATAGGGTATAGTGCCACATCTCCGTTATCGTGGAAAGACACCCAGTTATTCGGAAAAACCGAATCGGGCGTATCAGGATCGAGCGTATCCTGCACTACAAGCACATTAACGCCAACAGACCGAAGCTTTTCTACAAAAGCATCAAACTCCTGCTGTGCTTTAGCATTTACCGTATCTGCCACCAGATTGTTAAGTACCCTTTGGTAATAATTATTTACAGCCGTTTGCTCGTTCATCCTGAAGGCAGCCGGGCGAATCATTAATATAGTGTTTGTTGTCTGTTTCATGTCCTAAAAGTTAATCGCGTATAAGTGGCAGTGTAGAGCAACGCAGCAGCCCTTCCTGTTTTGATATTTCGGCATAAGGCACCTCTTCAACTGTAAAGCCTTTCTCCAGCAACCAGTTTTTAAGCCTTGTAAAATTCTTTTCTATAATCACAACATCGGTATCTATAGAAAAGAAATTAGAGGTCATGTGGTACATTTCCTCGCGCTCTATATGAAACAGGTTTTCCTTCCCGAAAAGTTTTACAAGATACAGATAATCTGCCTCTTCCCTAAATCCACTCTTGTAAATTACACCTTTATCTTTACCTACCGGCTGAAAGCAGCAGTCAAGGTGCAGGGCGTTATCCCTCGGCTCAATCCTCGATTTTACAAGATCGAACTCTTTTACAATCTTGTTGGGGAACATCTCCTTTATAAAGTTTACGCCATGCATATTGGTGCGAGCCGTTATATAATCTTTATAATCGCTGCCTTTATAGGTACCTATAAAAATATGGTCGTCCCACAGCATAACATCACCACCCTCTATATGCACCTCTTCCGGCGGGCGAACTACTTTTGCAGGGTCTATCCTGTCAATTACATATTGTATTGCATCAAGCTCACGCTCCCTGTCGGGCAGTATGTTGGCTTTTATAAAATAATCATCTATCACAAAGCCAATATCACGGCTAAATATCTGGTTATAGTTTTCTATTATTTCAGGACGGAATACCTGAACATCATATTTTAAGAAAATATCATTAAGCGCCTCCATTTCCTTTACCATATTTTCTTCGGTAGGATAAGTGCCCTTAAGGATATGTTCTAATGATTTAGGGTCGTAGGCCTCATGTGGTTCGGGTGTAGGGCCATTGCTAACGGCTGTACCCAGTATAACCGCACGAAGACGCGAAGTCTCGTTCTTTACATTTAATTGTAACATACGTTTGTTTGCTTTTCGGCAAATATAGAAAATGCCCGCTAATTATATACAATTACTACATTATGAGTTGATAAATCATATATTTTGAAAAACTCTATACCCAAAAAGAAAAAATCATCAAAAAATGCATGAAATGCAAGTGCCACCGCATAGCGGTGGCACTTATCAGAAACTAAACAAAAAGTAAATAATGATTAAAAGGTGACAAAACAATACTATAACTGTTTAAAGCATCCTTTTATTATCTCAATATTCTTAAAACTTTATTCTTTTATAAGTTTTTCTACCTTACTTCCTTCTTGTGTTATAATCTTGATAAAGTAAACTCCGGACTGCCTGTTGCTGATATCTATTACTGCATTTTCTGAGTTTACAGTGTTTACCTCTAAGAGCCTTCCCTGTATATCATAAAGCTGAACAGAAGTTATTACTGTTGCCGCAGTCAGGTTCACAACATTTTCGGCAGGGTTAGGGTACACTTTTACAGAAGCATCTTTCTCAAAGTCATCTTTACTTAATATCTCAAATGTTGTATTGGCATCATTGGTTGCAATTGGGAGATTATAGTCAAAGAAAATCTTAGCATTGTTTGTAACCATATCGTTAGCCATTACGCTGCTCCTGGTCCTTACCCTGAATAATATATTACCATGCCCTGCTGCCTGCAGGTTGATGTTCTGAAAAATAAACTCGGCGGTATTGCCAACAATCCTTGCCGAAACATCATGCGAACTGTTAAGCATTTGCAATGAAGCTACATCAAAATCGGTTGCATTAAAATCGTGCCTTACCACTACAAAACTTGCAGGTGCAGTTCCTGTATTCTCAAAATTCACCACATAATGAAGGTACTCGCCAATAGCATCTGCGGGCTCGGTTTCACCCTGTATGCATATTATGTTGTTCGGATCAAAAGAGCCTACAACCACCTGGTTTAGGGCAAAATTGTTATCACCGGGATAGCTATCGCCTGTTACTGCGGCATTAGCCGTAAATAAAAGTTCATCATCAATATTAACCGGTGGGGTATCAGATGGTGAATTTACATTCAGCGTCATTAGTATCTCACGGTTCTCAAAGGGTTGCAGGTTCGAGAAGTTCCATGTATAGTCTCCCTGTATGCTTATATCTGCATTAGGTACTAAATTTATCAATTCAAAAGGTGCCGGATCCCACTGGCAATTTACAGTGCCTGACAGCACAGTATTGCCCTTGTTCCTGTACACAATCTTGTAAACTGCATCAAAGCCCGGTTGTGCAGGTATAACAGGCACCATTACCACTTCTATATCGGCGCTTGTGCCGTTGGCTGTTATACAAAAATCTTCTGTGGCGACACTATTATCTGCAATCGGGAAGTTCACACTTGCCGAAGCAGGCAAAGCTGTAAAATAATTATCTTCAAATTCAGGTACTACAGTATAATCACCGGCGCCTGTATAAAAATCATAATTCCCTGCTGCATTTGTAAACACACAGCCCTCATTCAGTCCGTCTGATAATTTCAGTTTTACAAACTGCTGTGGCAGGTCAGATGCATCACACCCGTCATTACCTGCATCATATTTTACAGTACCTGTTATGGTATTATATGCTCCGCCTGGAGTGAATGTACAGTAAGTACTCATGTAAACTGAAAAATACAATTCAAGTATGGCCGCCTCACCCTCATCTACGCATATAAATGATAACTGTGGAGTATTATTGATACCTGAAAGTTCCGGTGCCGGGAGTATAGTTCCGTTTTTAATATTCAGGTATTGCAACCATGCACAGTCATTCACAATAAAATTAATCAGCAGCGGATTATTACTAAGGTCAAGCTCGGTTATTACAGCAGCTGTACAGTCTATAACTTCAAGGTTAACCTGTTCAGATACATCAAGCGTGGTAAAAGGGTTGCCACCGCAAATCAGTTCAGCAATATTAATAAGCCCGCTAAGCTCAAGGTCAGTAATATTATTGTTAGCACAATCAAGCTCCTCAAGGTTTATAAGGGCTGATATTGGCAGGGTATCTAAATAATTATCCGCACATTCAAGATGGTCAAGATTTATAAAGGCTTCTATTCCTTCAAGTGAATATATTCCTGCTGCGTTAACATCAAGCCTTGAGATATTCAGTGCTTCACTAACCTGTATTTCGTTATCATTATTTATGTCAATAACTGCAGGGTCGTTATTAAGGTCTCTTGCTACATCATTATCTGTCGTGGCAGAAAGCAGGACATTTTTAAAGGCGGCATCAGGTATGCTTACAATTTGTGCCCCTGCAGCAGCACTTATGAGCAGTAACACTATAATTGGTAGTAATTTTTTCATAACTTATTTATTTTGAGCGTGTGGTATAACAAAAATATACTAATTAAAGCATACAGGCTTTTTCACTTAGAATTTGCCCAGCTTCATTTAGAATTCGCTACAGCGTGCGTAGCAGTTCCTGTAATCTTTCTTTTTTTCGCTGCGAAATAGGCAGGTGGCTGTTATCGGCCATTACGGCATATCCTCCATCTTTTTTTATGTATGATTTAAGGTAGGCAAGATTTATAAGATGCGACTGGTGTATCCTTTCAAAACCCTGCTCGCTCAATAAATCTTCATATTCTTTCAGCGTTTTTGAGATAAGTACCGGCTTGTTGTCTTTAATGTAAAACTTAGTATAATTATCCTGACTTTCGAGCCTGATAATATCACTTACCTCAAACAGGTGTATTCCCTCGGCTGTAGAAAGCGCTATCCTTTTAAATTTATCTACTTTCTTCCTTATATTTTCAAGCAAAAGGTCTATGTGTGCAAAGCTGTCATTGCCTGTAACCACCTTTTTTATCTTCTCTGTTACTTTCCGCAAATCCTCGGGATCTACAGGTTTAAGCAGGTAATCAAGCGCACTAAACCTGAATGCCTTAACCGCATACTGCTCGTGTGCAGTTATAAAAACAACATGGGCATTTATACTGCCCCGCTTTTGCGCAAGCTGCTCCAGTATATCAAACCCGGTACCGTCGCCAAGCTGTATATCAAGAAAAATTACGTTTGGCTGGTAGTGCTCTATTGCATTTATACCTGTTTTCACGCTGTCTGCCTCACCCAAAATATGTATATCGGGTGCATACATTCCCAAAAGGCCTTTCATTCCTGTCCTCAGGTTGCTGTCGTCATCTATTAGCAGTGCAGTAATCATATCAGTTTGAAGCATATTGTATTGGTAAATTTAAAACTATTTTTGTTCCGGATGGCTCTCCTGCAGCATTATGCAGTTCTGTAATCTCAACCTGAGATGTTTTAGAGGTAAATGCCTGTATCACTTCCAGCCTCTTGCGGGTTATCTCTAACGCCATTGATTTGTGTACCGTTACCGAGTTTTCTTTCATTTCCTTCGATTTACTGAAGCCGATACCGTCATCTGTTACCGTGCATACCAGCTTGTTGTTTACCAGCCTGAAATCTACCATAATAGTACCCTTTTCTTTTTTAGGAATAATACCATGTATAATGGCATTTTCTACAAATGGCTGAAGCAATAGCGGCGGTATAGCCATATCATCTTCTATGTCCGGATCTTTTGTAATGGTAAATTCAAACATCCTGTTGAAGCGTAACTGCTCCAGCTCAAGGTAGTTTTGCAGGCCTTCTATCTCGCTGTCTATAGGGATAAGCGATTCTTTGCTGTACTCTAATGTAAGACGCATCAGCTTACTGAATTTTGAAAGGTACTTTATAGCAGAATCGGTTCCGTTTTGTACTATAAAACTGGATATGGAGCCGAGGCAGTTAAAGACAAAATGCGGGTTCATTTGCAGGTGAAGCGCTTTTTGCTCATATTCTGCAAGGTCGCGTTGCAGGGTTAAAGTCTTTTTAAGCTGAAGCCTGTTGTATATAACAAAAACAAGCCCCACAAGCAGTACTACTATAAGCCCGGCAAATATCATTTGCTGGCGGTGGCGCTTTTCCTGCTCTATGTATATGGCTTCCCGCTTTTCGCTCTCCTTTTTTTGTATTGCTTCGCGGCGCTCCATTTCATAATTCATCTCTTCGCGAACCATAGTCCGGATGTTCTCGGCATTTATAATGCTGTCCTGTGCCGCAGTATATTTCTTGTAATGCACCAACGCTTCTTTATAATTACCCTGTTTTTCATAAAGGCTGCTGATATTCTTTTCAGAGTCCCGCACGTGTTCAAGCGAGCCTATCTCCTGTGCATAGGCAGAAGACTTGCCGAAATAATCTAAAGCCTGTTTATCATTCTTCTTTTTCAGGTAGAGCTCGCCCAATAAATTAAGCGATGCAGATGCCCCGAATTTTTCGCCTGCTTCATTAAAAATGGCAAGTGCTTTTTTATAACTTTCCTCTGCTTTATTGATATCACCTGTTTTGCTGTAGTAATCGCCAAAGTTGTTATACAACTCGGCCAGCGCCCTGTTGTCTTCATATTTAGTAAGCATGGCAAGCGCATCATTGTAATAGTTAAGGGCTTTATTATACTGCCCTTTTTCAAGATATACATTACCTATATTAGCCATGGTGGAAGAAGAGAACCTGTCCTTTAACTTCTGTTGCAGCGCAAGTGCTTTTTCAAAATAAGTCAGGGCCTTGTCATACTCTTCATGGCTTTTGTAAACAACGCCTATGTTGTTATACAAGGCAGCCTCTATATATTCCTGCTTATCGGCTTTATATAATTTAAGGGCTTTAAAATAATATTCAAGCGCCCTTGCATAATTGTTCTGTTCACTAAAAACTACTCCAAGACTGCCATATATGCTGGCAAGCGTGTTTTTGATATTAGCGTCAGATGCATATGCTGTTTCGGTAAGCATTTTTTCCAATATATCCTGAGCCTGTGTAAACCTGTTTACAGCCTGCGGATAGTTGCTCATCATGATACTTACATTACCAAGATTCAATAATGCGCTCGCCTCCTCTGCCCTGATATTATTCTTCCTTGCAATGGCAATGGCTTTTTCGGCATAATGCCTCATCTTATCTGCATCATTTCCTGTATATTCAGATGCTATAAGATTCATCAGCCCTGCCTTATCTTTAGCGGTATCAGCTTTAGCAAGCAAATCAGTAAGGCTGTCCAGCACTTTAGTTTGTGCAGGCAGCGTACTGCTGCATACTAACAGTAAAGCCAGCAGGATTAGTTTTAAGGTTTTCATACACTAAAGGTTATACAACAGCAAAAGTATAACTTACTATCAAATTATAATTTACTGTTTAGAATTTGCCTGCTTTAATTTAGAATTTGCCATAAAAAAAAGCACCCTGCATAAGCAGGGTGCCTGTATAACCTGAAAAAGGGTTAAACTATTTCTTTATTTTAAATGCTTTCTCACCCGGAAAATAAGCCACTTCTGCCAGTTCTTCTTCTATGCGAAGTAGTTGGTTATATTTGGCCATACGGTCAGAGCGTGAAGCAGAACCTGTTTTTATTTGTCCGCAATTTAGCGCCACAGCAAGGTCGGCAATTGTGTTATCTTCAGTTTCACCAGAACGGTGCGACATTACAGAAGTGTAACCTGCGTTGTGCGCCATGTTTACAGCCGCAATAGTTTCAGTAAGGGTACCAATCTGGTTTACTTTTATAAGTATAGAGTTTGCAATACCTTTCTCTATACCTGTAGAAAGGCGCTCTACGTTAGTAACAAAAAGGTCGTCGCCCACAAGCTGAACTTTATCGCCTATTTTCTCAGTCAGGTACTTCCAGCCTTCCCAGTCATCTTCATACATACCATCCTCAATAGAAATAATAGGATATTTAGCGGCAAGCTCAGCAAGGTAATCTGCCTGCTCCTGAGAAGTCCTTACCTTACCTGTCTCGCCTTCAAATTTTGTGTAATCATATTTTCCGTTTACATAAAACTCAGAAGCGGCACAGTCAAGCGCTATCATTAAATCACCTCCAAAAGTATAACCCGCTTTTTCAATGGCTAATTTAATGGTATCAAGGGCATCCTCTGTACCACCGGCAAGATTTGGCGCAAAACCACCCTCGTCTCCTACTGCGGTACTCAGGTTGCGGTCATGAAGCACTTTTTTAAGGTTATGGAAAATTTCTGTACCTATTTGCATAGCATGTGTAAAGCTCTTTGCTTTTACAGGCATAATCATAAATTCCTGGAATGCGATAGGCGCATCAGAGTGAGAGCCCCCGTTGATGATATTCATCATCGGCACAGGCAGGGTGTTACCCGATACACCGCCTACATAACGGTATAGCGGAAGGCCAAGCTCGTTAGCGGCAGCCTTAGCAACAGCAAGCGACACACCAAGTATTGCATTAGCACCCAGTTTCGATTTATTTGAAGTACCGTCAAGCTCAATCATCATTTTATCAATACCGTTCTGCTCGAATACAGAAGTACCCACAATCTCTGCGGCTATAATAGTATTTACATTTTCAACAGCTTTAGAAACACCTTTACCCATATAAGCGCTTCCACCGTCACGAAGCTCTACTGCTTCATGCTCTCCTGTAGATGCCCCTGATGGTACCGCAGCCCTTCCTAAAATACCGTTTTCTGTTACAACGTCTACTTCAATTGTAGGATTTCCGCGCGAATCCAGTATCTGCCTTGCATGTACTTTAATAATTATGCTCATGAGTTTTGAATTATTAGTTTTTGGTTGATTTTATTATGTTTTACACAAATTTATATAATTATAAATACGAAAACTGCTAAGAAACAAAAAGTTATAAACGCAAACGTTTTAGGTAGGCCTTATTTATTTTTTGCTTTTTCTATATTGCTTACAAACATATCAAACAGGTAAGATGCATCGTGAGGGCCTGGACTGGCTTCTGGATGATATTGTACAGAAAAACAGTTCTTGTTTTTCATGCGCATACCGGCAACTGTGCCATCATTAATATGCTCATGCGTAATTTCAAAATCCGGATGCTTTTCAAGCTCTTCGCGTACTACTGCAAAGCCGTGGTTTTGCGAGGTAATTTCACCTTCGCCAGTAAGCATGTTTTTTACAGGATGGTTTATGCCCCTGTGCCCGTTAAACATTTTGTAGGTTGGGATGCCGTTGGCAAGTGCAAGCACCTGGTGCCCTAAGCATATACCAAATACAGGCTCATCTTTTTCAAGTATTTTCTTAGCCGTTTCCTGAGCTACAACAAGTGGCGCAGGGTCGCCGGGGCCATTCGACAGGAAGTAACCGTCAGGGTTAAAACTCTTCAGGTCTTCATAACTTGCATCATACGGGAAAACTTTTATATAGCAATCACGCTTGGCAAGGTTTCTTAATATATTCTTTTTAATACCAAGGTCAAGTGCAGATATTTTATACTTAGCATCAGGGTTACCTATAAAATAAGGCTCTTTAGTAGAAACTTTAGATGAAAGTTCCAAACCTTTCATGTCAGGCACTTCTGCAAGCTGCCTGCGTAACTCTTCAACAGGTGTGCCATCGGTAGATATAGCGGCATTCATAGCGCCATTATCGCGTATGTAACTTACCAGTGCTCTTGTATCAACATCAGAAATGGCTACAAGGTTATGTGCTTCAAAATACTCTTTCAGGTTGTGCTTTGAATTGATTCGCGAGTGGTTAAAACTGAAGTTTTTGCATACAAGGCCGGATATCATGATTTTATCCGCCTCTATTTCCTCTTCGTTAGTACCATAATTACCAATATGGGCGTTACTTGCCACCATTATCTGCCCAAAGTATGAAGGGTCAGTAAAAATTTCCTGATAGCCCGTCATACCGGTATTGTAACAAACCTCACCAAAGGTTGTTCCCTCTATACCTATAGATTTTCCGTGAAAAATTGTGCCGTCAGCTAAAAGTAGTATTGCCTGCTTTCTGTTAGAATATTTCATTTAAGTAGTTTGTTGTTGTGTTGTGTGCAAATTTACTCTAAAAATTTGTGTCGCTAAAAAGTTTGTGCAATTTCCGTACCATGCAGGGGCAGGTAAATTAACTGCAAAAAAAAAGGACAAACCCAGAGAGTTTATCCTTTTTTGTTTTATTGAAAATTCAGGTGCTTCATTATTATTCTGTAGCTTCTTTATTTTCGTCAGCCGCAGGAGCGTTATCTGCTTCTTTTGCAGGAGCAACTTCGGCAGCCGGAGCTGTTTCAACTTTTTTAGCCCTGCTACGGCGTGTAGTTTTCTTAGCTTCTTTCTTAGTAGCGTTGTATAGTTCGTTAAAGTCTACAAGCTCTATCATTGCCATATCAGCGTTGTCACCAAGACGGTTACCAAGTTTAATGATACGTGTGTAACCACCCGGACGGTCGCCCACTTTAGCGGCAACTTCCCTGAATAGTTCAGTAACAGCATATTTGTTTCTCAGGTAAGAGAAAACAACACGCCTGTTGTGTGTAGTATCTTCTTTAGATTTTGTTACCAAAGGCTCAACATACTGCTTTAGAGCCTTGGCTTTGGCCACAGTCGTATTAATACGCTTGTGTTCTATAAGTGAACAGGCCATGTTAGCCAGCATCAGTTTCCTGTGCCCTGCCTGCCTGCCAAGATGATTTATTTTCTTTCCGTGTCTCATTGTTATCTTTAATGTGAATCAGTGGCTTGATTCAGATTATTCTTTATCTAATTTGTATTTGCTCAAATCCATACCGAAGTGCAGGTTCTTAGACGCTACAAGCTCATCAAGCTCTGTAAGCGACTTTTTACCAAAGTTACGAAACTTCATTAAGTCGTTTTTGTTAAACGATACCAGGTCTCCCAATGTATCAACTTCAGCCGCTTTCAGGCAGTTAAGCGCCCTTACAGAAAGATCCATATCTACAAGTTTCGTTTTAAGCAGCTGCCTCATGTGCAGCGACTCCTCGTCATATGATTCAGTCTGGGCAATTTCATCGGCCTCAAGTGTAATCCTCTCATCAGAGAACAGCATAAAATGATGAATCAGTGTTTTTGCTGCCTCAGTAAGTGCATCCTTAGGGTGTATAGAACCATCAGTAATAATTTCAAAAACCAGCTTTTCATAGTCAGTTTTCTGTTCTACACGAAAGTTCTCTATTGTATATTTTACATTCTTTACAGGTGTGTAAATAGAATCTGTAAAAATTGTACCTATAGGTGCATTCGGCTTTTTATTCTCTTCAGCAGGAACATACCCACGGCCTTTTTCTATAGAAAGTTCCATGTTAATGTTTATGCTGCTGTCCATGTTGCAGATAACAAGCTCCGGGTTAAGAACCTGGAAGCCTGAAATAAATTTTTGGAAATCGCCGGCAGTAAGCTGGTCTTTTCCGGTAAAAGAAACCGTAACAGATTCGTTGTCGATATCTTCTATCTGACGCTTGAAGCGAACCTGCTTAAGGTTAAGTATAATTTCTGTAACATCTTCAACAACCCCTGGTATGGTAGAGAATTCATGTTCTACTCCTTCAATACGAACTGAAGTAATTGCATAACCTTCCAGCGAAGAAAGTAAAACTCTTCTTAGTGCGTTACCAACGGTCAGTCCGTAGCCCGGTTCCAGTGGACGGAATTCGAATTTCCCCACGAAATCGGTAGAATCGATCATGATAACTTTATCGGGCTTTTGAAAATTAAATATTGCCATATTTCGACTAATGTCAATTATTATTTGTTATACAACTCAACGATTAGTTGTTCTTTGATGTTTTCAGGGATTTGTATCCTGGCAGGAACTGAAACAAAAGTACCTTCTTTAGTATCATTGTTCCAGGTAATCCACTCATATACACTTGATGAATTAGATAAAGAACGGTCGATAGCCTCAAGAGACTTAGATTTTTCGCGAACCGCTATTTTATCGCCCGGCTTAAGGTGGTATGAAGGTATGTTTACCACTTCGCCGTTTACTGTAATGTGCCTGTGGCCTACTATTTGCCTTGCAGCTCTTCTTGAAGGTGCAATACCCATTCTGTATACCACATTGTCAAGCCTTGCTTCACATAACTGTAAAAGAACTTCACCGGTTACACCTTTGGTAGCAGCAGCTTTTTCATACAGGTTCCTGAATTGTTTTTCAAGGATGCCGTATGTGTACTTAGCTTTTTGCTTTTCCATAAGCTGTACAGCATATTCAGATTTTTTACCACGCCTTCTGGCGTTTCCGTGTTGTCCCGGAGGGTAATTTCTTTTTTCGAAAGACTTGTCGTCTCCGAATATCGCCTCTCCAAATTTACGGGCGATCTTAGTTTTTGGACCAGTATATCTTGCCATTTTAAAAAATTATTGAACAGGGAGCTATGAATTCAGGTCTCATCCTCCGATACCCCGTATCCTGTTCGTGTTATACTATAAAATAAAAATTAAACTCTCCTTCTTTTTGGAGGACGGCAACCATTGTGTGGTAGCGGAGTTACGTCGATGATCTCAGTAACCTCAATGCCTCCGTTGTGTAGCGACCTGATAGCAGACTCACGTCCGTTACCCGGGCCTTTAACGTAAACTTTAACCTTTTTAAGGCCGGCTTCAAGTGCAACTTTTGTACAATCTTCAGCAGCCATCTGGGCAGCATACGGAGTGTTCTTTTTAGAACCTCTAAAGCCCATTTTACCGGCAGAAGACCAAGAAATAACTTCACCTTTCTTGTTTGTAAGAGAGATGATTATATTGTTAAAAGTTGAAGAAACGTGGGCCTCGCCTGTAGATTCTACAACAACTTTACGTTTTTTTGTATTCGCTTTAGCCATTACTACTTCTTATTATTTAGTTGCTTTTTTCTTGTTAGCAACAGTTTTTCTCTTACCTTTTCTAGTCCTTGAGTTGTTTTTGGTGCGCTGGCCCCTAAGTGGCAGGCCAACCCTGTGGCGTATACCCCTGTAACATCCAATGTCCATAAGACGTTTAATGTTAAGCGATATTTCAGAACGAAGCTCACCTTCTATCTTGTAGTAAGATACAGCATCACGGATTGCGCTGATATCATCATCGTTCCATTCCTGAACTTTTTTATCTTCGCTAACCTGAGCTTTAGCCAGGATTTCTTTAGCCCTGCTCTTACCAACACCGAAGATATAGGTTAAAGCAATAACTCCTCTTTTATTTTTGGGTACATCTACCCCTGCAATTCTCGCCATAATTATCCTTGTCTTTGTTTAAATCTAGGATTCTTTTTGTTAATAACGTATAATCTGCCTTTCCTGCGCACTATTATGCATTCGGCACTTCTTTTCTTTACTGATGCTCTTACTTTCATTTTAATATAGCTTTAGTATCTATAAGTAATTCTTGCTTTAGACAAATCGTAAGGGCTCATTTCAAGTTTCACTTTATCACCTGGTAATAATTTGATGTAATGCATGCGCATCTTACCTGAAATATGAGCTATCACTACGTGCCCGTTTTCTAATTCAACACGGAACATAGCATTAGATAATGCCTCTATTATTGATCCGTCCTGTTCTATTGCTGCTTGTTTTGCCATAAAAATTATTAAGCTACCGCTTTTCTATTCTTACCACTCTTCATTAAACCATCATAGTGCCTGTTAAGCAGGTATGAGTTAATTTGCTGAATAGTATCAATTGCAACCCCTACCATAATGAGCAGAGAAGTACCACCATAAAACAATGCCCATTGTGACTGAACGCCAAAGCTAACTGCAATAGCAGGAAGTATGGCTATAAGCGCAAGGAATAATGAACCAGGGAAAGTGATTAATGACATAATTTTGTCAAGATAATCTCCGGTTTCTACACCCGGCCTGATGCCCGGTATAAAACCACCGCTCCTCTTAAGGTCATCGGCCATTTTATTGGTAGGTACTGTAATTGCGGTGTAAAAGTACGTAAAAATTATAATTAATAAAGCAAAAACAACATTGTAGGCCAAACCGAACACATTTTGAAACTGTGCCGTAACGGTTTGTGCCATGTCAGACTCGGATAACCCTGCCACAGCAGCAGGAATAAACATAATAGCCTGTGCAAATATGATTGGCATAACTCCCGAAGCATTTAGCTTTAACGGTATCCATTGCCTGTTGCCTCCGGCTGCGTCCTGCTCATAGTCTCCGGTTACAGTGCGCCTTGCATACTGTACAGGAATTCTGCGGACAGCCATAATAAGCAATATACATACTATAATTACCAACAGCCATGCAACAACCTCCAGCACAAGCACAAGCGGCCCACCCTGGTTATCTGTTACTACTGAAGAGAATTCCTGTATAAATGCCTGAGGCATCCTTGCAATAATACCAACTAAAATTAACAGCGATATACCGTTACCAATACCCTTATCAGTAATTTTTTCGCCCAGCCACATAGCAAATATAGTACCTGTGGTAAGGATGATTACTGAAGAGAAAAGGAACTGGAAAGAGTCAGACGGTAACAGGAATGCATCTGCAGGCAGTGTCCTGTAAAGGTTATAGATGTAGCCAGGCCCCTGTACCAATGTAATAACAATGGTAAGCCAACGGGTTATCTGGTTTATCTTTTTCCTGCCGCTTTCGCCCTCTTTCTGTAGTTTTTGCAGGTAAGGTATTGCAATACCCATAAGCTGTACCACGATCGAGGCTGAAATATAAGGCATGATACCCAATGCAAATACAGATGCCTGCGAGAACGCACCACCTGTAAATACATCGATAAGCCAGCCAATACCCTGTTGGGTCTGATCTGATAAGCTGTTTAATTTTGTAGCATCAATACCAGGAAGGGTTACGTGTGCACCAAAACGGTACACAAGAAGTAATCCCAGAGTAACTAAAATTCTGTTTTTTAATTCCTCTATCTTCCAGACATTGGCAAACGCTTCGAAAAATTTCTTCATTGCTGTTTAAAGATTATAAACTTACAGCTTCTCCGCCTGCAGCCTCTATGGCAGCCTTAGCAGTAGCAGTAAATTTGTGAGCAGTTACTTTTAGTTTTGCTTTAAGCTCTCCTCTTCCTAAAATCTTTACCTGTTCATTTTTTGTAGCAAGGCGGTTGTTAACCAGTACTGCAAAATCTACAGTATCGGTAACTACACCATTATCTACAAGAGCCTGAAGCGTGTCCAGGTTAACACCTGCATACTCCTTACGGTTTATGTTTTTAAAACCAAATTTAGGAACACGCCTTTGTAAAGGCATCTGGCCACCTTCAAAACCAATTTTCTTAGAGTAACCAGAACGAGACTTAGCTCCTTTGTGGCCACGTGCGGCAGTACCGCCTTTGCCTGAACCTTCGCCCCTGCCTACTCTTTTGTTTTTGTTGTGAACTGAACCTTCTGCCGGTTGTAAGTTACTTAAATCCATTTCTGTATTTATTAGTTAGTTTCCTCTACAGAAACCAGGTGTTTAACTTTGTTTACCATTCCAAGGATAGCAGGAGTTGCTTCGTGCTCAACAACCTGTCCAAGCTTGCGTAGGCCTAAAGACTCAAGCGTAAGCTTTTGTGTTTGCGGACAGTTGATTTTACTCTTTACTTGTTTTACTCTGATTTTTCCCATGATTTCCCTGAATTAACCTTTAAATACTTTATCAAGAGATAGGCCCCTTTGTTTTGCAACAGTAGATGCGCTTCTCATTTGAAGTAAAGCATCAAAAGTAGCTTTTACAACATTGTGAGGGTTAGATGAACCCTGCGATTTAGATAATACATCGTGAATACCAACAGACTCAAGTACTGAACGAACAGCACCACCGGCAATAACTCCGGTACCGTGAGAAGCAGGCATTAGCAGTACACGTGCACCGCCAAATTTACCTTTTTGCTCGTGAGGCACAGTCTGGCTGTCAAGCGGTATACGAACAAGGTTTTTCTTAGCATCCTCTACTGCTTTAGCAATAGCTTCAGATACATCTTTAGATTTACCAAGGCCGTGGCCTACCACTCCGTTTTCATCACCCACCACTACTATGGCAGAAAAGCCGAAAGCCCTACCACCTTTAGTAACTTTGGTTACACGATTTACAGCAACCAGGCGGTCTTTAAGCTCAAGCCCGCTTGGTTTTACTATTTCTACGTTTTTATAATTATGATACATAATTTACTTTAGAATTTAAGTCCGGCTTCCCTTGCGCCTTCAGCTAATGATTTAACACGTCCGTGGTAAAGGTAACCGCCCCTGTCAAAAGAAACAGTTTCTATACCTGCCTGTAGGGCTTTCTCGGCAATCATTTTGCCAACAGCCGAAGCAGTTTCGATGTTAGTACCTTTAGTAACTCCTTTATCTCTTGAAGATGCAGAGGCCAAAGTTACACCGTTTACGTCGTCTATGATTTGTGCATAGATCTCTTTATTGCTCCTGAAAACAGAAAGCCTTGGCTTAGCAGCAGTTCCGCTTACAATCTTTCTGATCCTGAACTTAATTCTTTGTCTTCTTTCAGATTTGTTTAATGACATAGTCTTAATTTTTAAGCTGATTTACCTGCTTTTCTTCTTAATACTTCGCCAACAAACTTAACACCTTTACCTTTGTAAGGCTCAGGCTTGCGGAAAGAGCGGATTTTAGCCGCTACCTGACCTACAAGTTGTTTGTCGTGTGAAGTTAGTTTAATGATAGGGTTTTTACCTTTTTCAGATACTGTTTCTACAGTTACTTCAGGCACTACATCAAGAACTATGTTGTGAGAGAAACCAAGCGCAATATCCAGTTTTTGACCCTGGTTAGAAGCCCTGTAACCTACACCCACAAGTTCAAGCTGTTTTGTAAAGCCTTCAGAAACGCCAACAATCATGTTGTTGATAAGCGCCCTGTATAAACCGTGCTTAGATCGCTGTTCTTTATCATCAGACGACCTTTCAACTAAAACCTTGCCATCTTCTACCTTTACGGTAACATCAGAAAAGTTTTGGGTAAGTTCGCCCCTTTTACCTTTTACCTTAACAACATCTCCGTTAACCTCTACAGTTACGCCGGATGGTATTGTAATTGGATTTTTACCTATTCTTGACATTGTATAAGTCTCTTTTAATTTAGTATACGTAGCAAATTACCTCACCACCAACATTAAGTTGTTTTGCCTGTTTTCCTGTCATCAGTCCTTTAGATGTAGAAACAATAGCAATACCAAGGCCGTTAAGGATTCTTGGAAGGTTAGATGAACCTGCATATTTACGTAAACCCGGTTTACTAATTCTCTGGATATCTTTTATTACCGGCTCTTTAGTATCTTTATCATACTTAAGGGCTATTTTGATTGTACCCTGTACAGAGTTGTCATCAAATTTGTAACTTAAGATATATCCCTGATCGAATAAAATCTTTGTGATTTCTTTTTTCAGGTTAGAAGCAGGAATTTCAACCACTTTGTGGTTAGCCCTTACTGCATTTCTAATCCTGGTTAGAAAATCTGCTATAGGATCTGTGTACATTTGTTTTTCCTTTTAATCTTAATTACCAACTTGACTTTTTAACTCCCGGTATCAATCCGTTATTGGCCATTTCACGGAATGTAACACGTGAAATACCGAATTGACGCATATACCCTCTTGGCCTTCCTGTTAGCTTGCAACGGTTGTGCAGGCGAACCGGAGAAGCATTTTTAGGCAGTTTTTGTAAACCTTCATAATCTCCGGCTTCTAATAAAGCCTTCCTTTTCTCGGCATACTTAGCTACCAGCTTCTCTCTTTTTGCCTCACGGGCTTTCATTGATTCTTTAGCCATATCTTAATTCTTTTTAAAAGGTAAACCCAGTTCTGCTAATAATGATTTTGCTTCTTTATCAGTTTTTGCAGAAGTTACAAATGTAATATCTAAACCTGATATTTTGTTAACCTTATCAATATCAATTTCAGGGAAAATGATTTGCTCGGTTACACCCAGGTTATAATTACCCCTTCCGTCAAAACCTGTAGCCTTAATACCACCAAAGTCCCTTACGCGTGGTAAAGCTGATGTAATTAGCCTGTCAAGAAATTCATACATCCTTTCGCCACGAAGTGTTACTTTAGCGCCAATTGGCATACCTTTCCTTAGTTTAAACGTAGCAACGTCTTTCTTAGAAATGGTAGAAACAGCTTTCTGGCCTGTAATTTTAGTTAATTCCTCAACTGCATAGTCAATAAGTTTCTTGTCTGATACAGCGGCTCCAACTCCACGGCTAAGAACGATTTTCTCAAGTTTAGGAACCTGCATCACGTTCTTGTAACCGAACTCTTCTTTAAGGGCAGCTATAACCCTGTCCTTATATTCTTGTTTTAATCTTGGTATATAAGCCATTACTATAATACTTGATTAGATTTTTTTGAAAATCTCACGTTCTTATCTCCTTCTGTTCTTACACCCACTTTTGTAGTTTCCTTAGTTTTAGGATCTACAAGTGCAATGTTAGAAATATGGATAGGAGCTTCTTTCTTCACGATACCACCCTGAGGGTTTTTGGCGCTTGGCTTTGTGTGCTTGCTCACCATATTTACACCCTCTACTACCGCTTTATTTTTTTCACGAAGAACACGAAGCACTTTACCCTCGCTACCTTTGTGGTCGCCGGCAATTACCCTTACTGTGTCTCCTGATTTTATCTTTAGCTTTATCATTTCTAAAATCAATTAAAGCACTTCAGGTGCCAATGATACAATTTTCATGAATTGTTTTTCACGAAGTTCTCTTGCTACAGGGCCAAAAACGCGGGTTCCCCTCATTTCACCAGCAGCATTTAACAAAACGCAAGCGTTATCGTCAAACCTGATGTATGAACCGTCGGCTCTCCTCACCTCTTTTTTGGTACGAACAACTACAGCGGTAGAAACAGCACCTTTCTTAACGTTTCCGTTTGGTGTTGCATCTTTTACAGCCACTACAATTTTGTCGCCCACAGAAGCGTAACGCCTTTTTGTACCTCCTAGAACACGGATAGTTAAAACTTCTTTAGCTCCCGTGTTATCTGCTACTTTTAATCTGGATTCCTGCTGTACCATAATTACTTCGCTCTTTCAATGATTTCTACTAATCTCCAACATTTAGTTTTACTTAAAGGACGTGTTTCCATAATCCTTACAGTATCTCCAATGTTACAGTCGTTCTTTTCGTCGTGTGCAACATATTTCTTAGTTTTTAACACGAACTTACCATATAACGGGTGTTTAACCTTCCTGGTTTCAGAAACAACAATAGATTTTGTCATTTTGTTGCTGGTTACAACACCTACTCGTTCTTTTCTTAAATTTCTTTTTTCCATCTTTCAGCTTAGACTACAATTATTGTAACTCTCTTTTGCTTAACTCAGTAGCTACTCTCGCAATAGACCTTCTTACGGTCCTGATTTGTAACGGATTCTCGATTGGAGAGATAGCGTGAGCTGATTTTAGGTCGGCATATGTCTTTCTTAGCTCACCAAGTTTACTTTGTAACTCAGCTGCAGATAGATCTTTAATTTCTGATTGTTTCATAATAATTGTTGATTATGCTTCAAAATCTCTGGCAACAATAAACTTAGTTTTAACAGGAAGCTTTTGTGCTGCAAGGCGTAAAGCCTCTTTTGCAACTGCAAGCGGCACACCTCCCACTTCAAACATTATCCTTCCCGGTTTAACAACGGCTGCCCAATATTCTACGGCACCCTTACCTTTACCCATCCTTACCTCTAGAGGTTTTTTGGTTATAGGCTTATCCGGGAAAATTTTAATCCATAATTGCCCTTCCCTTTTCATAAAACGGGTTGCAGCGATACGCGCAGCCTCTATCTGACGAGAAGTAATAAAAGATGAATCTAAAGATTTTATGCCAAACATACCATTAGAAAGTTCGTGACCTCTTTGAGACACGCCCTTCATTTTACCTTTCTGTACCTTGCGGTATTTCGTTCTTTTAGGCTGTAACATTTTTTCTTTCTTTTAAAAAATTACTTTCTTTTGCGGGGTTTGCCTGCTCCGGCTGGTTTTTGAGATCCTGCAGATTTAGACTGTTTCTTGTCCATACCTACTAACGGAGAAAGATCTCTCTTACCATAAACCTCACCTTTCATGATCCACACTTTGATACCCATCCTACCATAAGTAGTATGAGACTCTGCAAGTGCATAATCAATGTCCGCCCTGAAAGTAGAAAGAGGGATCCTACCTTCTTTAAACATTTCTGAACGTGCCATTTCAGCACCATTCAAACGGCCGGAAATCATAACTTTAATACCTTCTGCGTTCATACGCATAGCAGCAGCAATAGCCATTTTAATAGCACGCCTGTAAGAAATCCTGCTTTCTATCTGGCGGGCAATGCTTGATGCTACAAGGTAAGCGTCAAGTTCCGGTCTTTTAATTTCAAAGATGTTGATTTGAACCTCTTTGTCAGTAATTTTCTTAAGCTCCTCTTTCAGCTTGTCTACCTCCTGGCCACCTTTACCGATAATAATACCGGGACGGGCAGTGGTGATAGTAACGGTTACAAGTTTAAGAGTCCTTTCAATAATTACTTTAGACACACTTGCTTTTGATAAACGCGCATGGATATACTTCCTGATCTTGTGGTCTTCGGCAAGTTTATCGCCGTAATCATTTCCACCATACCAGTTGGAATCCCATCCTCTAATGATACCAAGGCGATTTCCTATTGGATTTGTCTTTTGTCCCATACTGTTTATTAATTGCTTTGTGTGTTATTGTTAATAGCTCCAAGTACAATTGTAACATGGTTAGAGCGTTTCCTTATCCTGTGGGCGCGGCCCTGAGGTGCAGGCCTAAGCCTTTTTAACATCGTACCACCGTCTACCCTTATCTCTTTCACAAAAAGGCCGGCTTCTTCCAGGTTTTCCTCGCTGTTCTTTTGCTGCCAGTTATTAATGGCAGAAAGCAAAAGTTTTTCAAGTTTGCGGGAAGCCTCCTTGCTGTTAAATTTCAATATATTGAGTGCTAATTCTACTTTTTGTCCCCTTACAAGGTCTGCTACAATACGCATTTTCCTTGGAGAAGTAGGGCAGTTGTTAAGCTTTGCAAAAGCAACTGACTTGTTAGCCTCTTTCCTGGCATCTGCTGCCTGTCTTTTACGAACTCCCATTGCTTATTATTTTTTTCCTTTATTTTTAGCACCGGCGTGGCCCCTGAAAGAGCGGGTCGGCGAAAATTCTCCTAGTTTATGACCTACCATGTTCTCTGTAACATATACAGGAACAAACTGACGACCGTTGTGCACTGCTATAGTCTGTCCTACAAAATCAGGGGTAATCATAGAGGCGCGAGACCATGTCTTAACAACTCCTTTGTTACCTTTTTCTATATTTTCAAGAACTTTCTTTTCCAGTTTGTAGTGAACGTAAGGTCCTTTTTTTAATGAACGTGCCATATCTTACTTATTATTTCTTTCTACGTTCTACGATATACTTATTACTCGGGTTAACTTTAGAACGAGTCCTGTAACCTTTAGCCGGAAGACCTTTCCTAGAGCGTGGGTGACCTCCTGAAGAGCGTCCTTCACCACCACCCATCGGGTGATCTACAGGGTTCATAGCTACCGGCCTTGTTCTTGGCCTGCGGCCTAACCACCTGCTCCTACCTGCTTTACCGCTAACGATAAGCTGGTGGTCTGAGTTAGAAACAGCTCCTATAGTAGCCATGCAGGTTAAAAGGATAAGCCTTGTTTCACCGCTTGGCATTTTAATAGTAGCATACTTTCCGTCCCTTGCCATTAGCTGGGCAAAAGTACCGGCACTACGCGCTATAACAGCACCTTGTCCCGGGCGTAGTTCTATGCAAGATATAACAGTTCCCAGAGGAATTTTACTTAAAGGAAGTGCATTACCAATTTCTGGCGCTGCATTTTCTCCGGAAACAATGGTTTGGCCTACCTGAAGTCCGTTAGGAGCTACAATGTATGCCTTTTCTCCGTCAGTATATTGTACCAGGGATATAAATGCTGAACGATTAGGGTCGTATTCTATAGTTAAAACTTCTGCGTTAACAGCAGTTTTAGCTCTTTTAAAATCTATAATACGATACCTTTTTTTGTGACCACCGCCTGTGTAACGCATGGTCATTTTTCCTTGACTATTTCTACCTCCTGAGCTTTTTTTCGGTGCGATAAGAGAACGCTCCGGCTTATCAGTTGTAATAGTGTCAAAGCTATTTACAACTCTAAAACGCTGGCCCGGGGTAATAGGTTTTAATTTTCTAACTGACATTTTCTATTAGATATTATTGTAAAAATCTATTGTTTCTCCTTCCTGTACTTGAACAATTGCTTTTTTGTAAGCACTTGTCTTTCCTGTTATCAGTCCACTTTTTGTGTACTTAACTGTTCTATCAGCCCTGTAGTTCATTGTGTTAACTTCAACCACAGAAACCCCATAAGCAGCCTCAACGGCTTTTTTTATCTGGATTTTGTTGGCCCTTTTATCAACAACAAAACCAAAACGGTTAAAAACTTCACCGTCTTTGGTTACTTTTTCAGTGATGATAGGCTTAATTATAATGCTCATATCCCTGTTTATTTGCTTAAGTTTTCTGTAATTCCTTCTACTGAGCCCTCTGTAAGAACTAAATTATTAGCGTTTATTATCGCGTAAGTGTTTAATTCTGAAGAAGTTACAACAGAGGACGCTTTTAAATTGCGTGACGACAAATATACGTTTTTATTTGTATCACCCAACACAAATAAAGATTTTTTATTGTCTAACCCTAAAGCTTTCAAAACGTTAATGAAATTTTTAGTGCTTGGGGCATCAAAATTAAAGTCTTCTACAATTATCAGGTTAGACTCTTTTGCTTTTAATGCAAGGGCAGATTTTCTTGCAAGGCGCTTAAGGTTTTTGTTAAGCTTAAAAGAGTAGCTTCTTGGCCTTGGGCCAAAAATGGTACCCCCACCTTTAAACAAAGGGTTCTTAACGCTACCTGCACGGGCTGTACCGGTACCTTTTTGCTTTTTAATTTTACGGGTACTACCGGTTACCTCGTTACGCTCTTTACTTTTATGGGTACCCTGCCTTTGGTTAGCCAGGTATTGTTTAACATCAAGGTATACAGCGTGCTTGTTTGGCTCTATAGCGAATACTGAATCAGAAAGGGTTACCGTTCTGCCAGTTTCTTTTCCGTTTATGTTTAATACTTTTACTTCCATTACTTCTGAATGATTACATACGAGTTTTTGTGGCCAGGTATTGCACCCTTAATAACAAGAAGGTTTTTCTCTGCTACCACTTTTAAAACTACAAGGTTTTGTATTGTTACTTTCTCTCCACCTGTTCTTCCTGCCATACGCATACCTTTAAATACCCTTGATGGATATGATGATGCACCAACAGAACCCGGAGCCCTTAAACGGTTGTGCTGACCGTGAGTAGCCTGGCCAACACCGCCAAAGCCGTGGCGTTTAACAACGCCCTGAAAGCCTTTACCTTTAGATACTCCCTGAACATCTACAAATTCACCTTCTTTAAAAAGGTCTACTGTAAGCACATCTCCTAAGTTGTGCTCTGTTGCAAAATACTTGAATTCGGCGACCTTTTTCTTGCCAGAAGTACCTGCTTTTTTAAAGTGCCCTTCGGCAGCTTTAACTACATGCTTTTCTGTTTTGTCATCGAAACCAAGTTGCAACGCCTTATACCCGTCAACCTCATTGGTTCTGACTTGGGTAACTACGCATGGGCCAGCTTCAATTACTGTACACGGAATGTTTTTACCGTTTTCATCGAAAATACTGGTCATGCCTATTTTTTTACCAATTAACCCAGACATATAAATAATTATTAATTAAAAAATAAAATACTTTTTCTTAGATATGAGATATGAGAATTGAGTAAAGAGAAGAAACTCTATACTCAATCCTCAAATTCCCTTTTCTTTTATTATCACACTTTTATCTCTACCTCTACACCGCTTGGAAGCTCTAATTTCATTAGGGCATCAATGGTTTTGCTTGAAGAGCTGTAGATATCAAGAAGCCTTTTGTATGAACTTACTTCAAACTGCTCCCTGCTCTTTTTGTTTACGTGCGGAGAACGAAGAACGGTAAAGATCTTCTTGTGTGTTGGTAACGGAATTGGGCCTGTAACCACTGCTCCGGTACTCTTTACAGTTTTAACGATCTTTTCAGCAGACTTGTCTACAAGACTGTGATCGTATGATTTTAGTTTTATTCTGATTTTCTGACTCATTTTCCTTTAATAATTAAGCGTTTCCTTTAGCTTTTTTAATTACTTCATCCGCAATGTTAGAAGGTGTCTCTGCATAGTGAGAGAACTCCATTGTAGATGTTGCCCTACCAGAAGACAATGTTCTTAGTGTAGTTACATAACCAAACATTTCTGAAAGCGGAACGCTTGCTTTAACTACTTTAGAACCTGCCCTGTCGTCCATGTTGTTTATCTGGCCACGACGACGGTTAAGGTCACCTACAATATCACCCATGTTTTCTTCCGGAGTAAGCACTTCAAGCTTCATGATAGGCTCAAGGATTACGGCACCGGCAGCTTTAGCGGCTTCTTTGTAGCCCATTTTTGCAGCAAGTTCAAATGAAAGTGCATCAGAGTCAACCGGGTGGAATGAACCGTCAAGAAGTGTTACCTTCATGCTATCCATTTCATAACCGGCAAGAGGCCCTTGTTTCATAGCTTCTCTAAAGCCTTTCTCTACAGCAGGGACAAATTCTTTAGGCACGTTACCACCTTTTACCTCGTTTACAAACTGTAATCCAACAGGAGCTTTGCCATCTACTTCGTCAGCAGGCTCAAGTTTAAATACAATATCAGCAAACTTACCGCGACCACCAGACTGTTTCTTGTAAACCTCTCTGTGGTTAGCGCTGCGTGTAATAGCCTCTTTATACTCTACCTGTGGCTCGCCCTGGTTAACCTCTACCTTAAACTCACGCTTAAGACGGTCTACAAGGATGTCAAGGTGAAGCTCACCCATACCAGAGATAATAGTTTGTCCTGAAGCATGGTCTGTCCTTACGGTAAACGTTGGGTCTTCTTCTGCAAGTTTTGCAAGCGCCATACCCATTTTATCAACGTCTGCCTTTGTTTTAGGCTCTACCGCGATACCGATTACCGGATCAGGGAAGTTCATACTTTCAAGTACTATTGGGTGCTTTTCATCACATAGTGTGTCACCCGTTTTAATATCTTTAAAACCTACTGCTGCACCAATGTCACCCGCTTCAATAAAGTCGATGGCATTTTGCTTGTTAGCGTGCATCTGGTAGATACGTGATATACGCTCTTTGTTTCCTGAACGTGTGTTAAGGATATAAGAACCTGCATCAAGGCGGCCAGAGTAAGCCCTGAAGAATGCTAAACGGCCCACGTAAGGGTCGGTAGCAATTTTAAATGCAAGTGCAGCAAATGGCTCAGTTACAGATGGCTTACGCGAAATAGGCTCTTCTGTATCTGGGTTTGTACCGTCAATCGCTTCTTTATCAAGTGGCGAAGGAAGGAATTTACAAACCGCGTCAAGCATAAACTGAACACCTTTGTTCTTGAATGAAGAACCGCAAAGCATCGGTATGATAGCCATATCGATAGTAGCCCTGCGAAGCGCGTTGTTGATTTCATCTTCTGTGATAGAATCTTCATCTTCCATGAATTTCTCAAGAAGGTTTTCATCATAAGCGGCAACTTCTTCTATAAGCTGTGCACGGTACTGGTGTGCTTCTTCTTTCATATCGTCCGGAATAGGAACAATATCAAAAGTAGCGCCCTGTGTTTCATCGTGCCAAACGATAGCCTGGTTCTTGATAAGGTCTACAACACCTTTAAAGTCGGCCTCATCACCAATTGGCAATACAATTGGCACAGCGTTACTTTTAAGCATGTCTTTAACCTGCTGGCATACTGCAAGGAAGTTAGAACCCTGGCGGTCCATTTTGTTTACAAACCCCATACGCGGAACCCTGTAGTTATCTGCAAGCCTCCAGTTGGTTTCAGATTGTGGCTCAACACCGTCTACGGCGCTAAAAAGGAACACAAGTCCGTCAAGCACCCTAAGTGAACGGTTTACCTCAACAGTAAAGTCAACGTGTCCGGGAGTATCAATGATGTTAAAGTGGTAACCGGTAGTGTTATCTATAGGCTTACCCTGCTCTGTAGGGAAATTCCAGGTACAGGTTGTAGCAGCCGAGGTAATGGTAATACCCCTTTCCTGCTCCTGTGCCATCCAGTCCATCGTAGCAGCACCATCGTGTACCTCACCAATTTTGTGTGATTTACCCGTATAAAAAAGGATACGCTCTGTTGTTGTCGTTTTACCGGCATCAATGTGAGCAGCAATCCCTATGTTTCTAGTATATTTTAAATCTCTTGCCATTGTATTGTTTTCTTTATGAAATTAGAATCTAAAGTGAGAGAATGCTTTGTTAGCCTCTGCCATTTTATGAGTATCCATTCTCTTTTTAACAGCAGCACCTTCTTCTTTGGCAGCAGCCAAAATTTCTGAAGCTAACCTTTGAGCCATAGATTTCTCATTTCTTTTCCTTGCATAAAGTATAAGCCACTTCATGGCCATAGAGATTTTCCTGTCTGGCCTGATTTGCATTGGTATCTGGAAAGTTGCGCCACCTACCCTGCGGCTACGAACCTCTACGTGAGGCATAACGTTAGTTAGGGCGTCTTTCCACATTTCAAGCGCAGATTTTTCTTCGTCTTGTTTCTTAGTTTCTACGATGTCTATAGCATCATAAAACACTTTAAAAGCAGTTGATTTTTTACCGTCCCACATTAAGTTATTTACAAAACGTGTTACCAACTGGTCGTTAAACCTCGGATCCGGTAAAAGAGGTCTTTTTTTAGCCTGTCTTTTTCTCATGTCTTCTCTTTAAAAACTCTTTAAATTACTTTTTGTCTTTAGGGCGTTTTGCACCGTACTTAGACCTTCTCTGTAACCTTCCGTTTACACCGGCAGTATCCAGAGCTCCACGAACAATGTGGTATCTAACACCTGGCAAGTCTTTAACCCTTCCACCCCTAACTAATACTATCGAGTGCTCCTGCAGATTATGTCCTTCACCCGGGATGTAAGCATTTACCTCGTTGCCGTTTGTTAAACGAACCCTTGCTACTTTACGCATTGCAGAATTCGGTTTTTTAGGCGTAGTTGTGTAAACACGTGTACAAACACCCCTCCTCTGTGGACAAGAATCTAAAGCAGCCGATTTACTCTTCTTAGTTATCTGGGCCCTTCCTGTTCTTACTAATTGTTGAATTGTAGGCATAATTGTTATTAAATATTTCTATAAATTAAAAAACCCGCTTTTTTCGGGGTTGCAAATGTAGGAATTATAATTAATAAAACAAATCATAATTCATTAATTTTCAAGTATATTGTTCTACGCAACAGGCACTAATATTTTTTCCGCTTTTTTTGCGTTACTTTTACCAACACCATTTTTCTGTATTGAGATTTCTTTACTTCATATATACATTACTATTTTCTGCTTTTTGGTGCGGGGCGCAAAACCTGTATCTTAAAGCTGAAGGCGCCAATGCAGCCGAAACTGCTGTTATTGACTCTTTAGGATATATAAAAAACCACGAAAACGCAAAAGCCGTTGAAGCGGAAGCGGCAAATATACTACAAAAGCTATCAGGCAAAGGCTACCTGGAAGCCCGGGAGGTGGCGCACCAAAAAATAAATGATACCACTTTTGTATATGCATTTTCAATTGCCACAAAAACAGATTACATACATATATATACAACTACACTTACCGATGCCGAAAGGCAGTTGCTGGACATTGCAGAAGACACAATAGTATTGGCAACAGGCACTGTAAAGCAGTATATGGAAAACCGTACGGCCTTACTCGAAAAAAAAGGATACAGCCTGAGCAGCCTGCAACTGACAGGGCATGAAAAAAAAGGTAATATTATAACTGCCGCCATAAAAGCAGAAATAGAAAAGAAGCGCACGCTTGACGGGCTGGTTATAGAAGGCTATACAAAATTTCCTGAGGGCCTGCGGAGAAGTATCTTAAAAAAGTACAGTGGTAAAACCTTTAACCGCGAAAACCTGCAAAGGGTGTACAATGACTTTAATGCAATAAAATTTGTAAGCCAGGTGCGTTACCCTGAAATACTATTTAAGGAAGACACGACTAAAGTATATGTATATCTGGAAAAAGCCAAACCAAACAGTTTTGACGGATTTATAGGCTTCAGTAATGACGAAGATGAAGGTAATGTTCGCTTTAACGGATATTTAGACCTGCTGTTGGTAAACGTGCTTAACTCCGGAGAGCGCTTTAACCTGTACTGGAAAAACAATGGCGATGAGCAAACTACGTTTAACGCCCAGTTGGAACTGCCGTATATTTTTAAAAGCCCCATCGGGTTAAAGGGCAGCCTTAATATATTTAAGCAGGACAGCACATTCCAGAACACCGTTACAGACCTTAATGCCGGATATTACTTTAGCTATAACTCAAAAGTTTTTTTGGGTTACAGGCGCACCCAGTCGGTAGATATACAAAATCTCGACAATACCACACTTAGCGACTACAGCAGCACCTTCTGGACCTCAACCTACGAGCATACCGGTTATACTTTTGATGATTACCTGTTCCCTGAAAAAACCCGCATAATGATTAAAGGCGGTATTGGCAGCCGTAATACCAAGGCGACTGATACCGGCCAGTTTTTTTTACAGGCAGACGTTTCGCACAACCTGTACCTGAACAAGCGGAATATTATTGCAATACGCAACGAAAGCTATTATCTGGACAGTAACACCTATATAATTAATGAGCTTTACCGCTTTGGGGGTATTAACTCTGTAAGGGGGTTTAACGAGAACAGCCTGCAGGCAAGCCTGTACACCGCCCTGCTCGCCGAGTACAGGTATATACTGGCTCCTAATATGTACCTATACTCTATTACCGATTATGGATATTTTCAGGATAAGACCTCTAACTTTAATGACAACCTGCTTGGGTTGGGATTCGGTTTCGGGCTGCTCACAAAAAACGGATTATTCAATATAATTTATGCTAACGGCAGTACAGGCAACCAGTCTATAAAACTATCAAACTCTATAGTACACCTTAGTTTTAAAGCTGTTTTTTAACAATCTACTTGTTAAAGTGTTAAGCTAACCCAAATATTATGCTAAAGTAATATTAAGGTTAACAAAACATAATCCTAAAGGCTTTGCATTACCAAAACCATCATTAGATATTTGGGGTTCTAACATCTCAAAACTATACTCAATGAAAACAAAACTTGATGGTTTGTTAACGCTCCTCATTGCGTTAACAATGCAAATTTCATTTGCACAGGAGAGGGCAGTTACAGGAACTGTTACCGACCAGACCGGGTTCCCTATACCCGGCGCCAATGTTGTGATTAAGGGTTCTGCTACAGGTGTGCAAACCGATTTTGACGGTAAGTACGAAATACAGGCAGCACCGGACCAGGTTCTGGTTTTCAGCTATATTGGCATGACTACCGAAGAGCGACCTGCAACAAGCACCACTATTGATGTAATGCTTGAAGACTCTGCCACCGAACTGGAAACGGTTGTGGTAACGGCAGTAGGTATCCGCAGGGAAAAATCTTCACTGGGTGCGGCAACCACCACCCTTCGTTCGGACGAGATTAACGAAGGCTCCCAAAACAACATTTCGGATGCGATTAAGGGAAAAGTGGCAGGTGTTGTAATATCAAATGCTTCTACAGATCCGGGTGCGTCTTCCAGTGTTGTCATCAGAGGATACAGCAGTTTAAGCGGAAATAACCAGCCGCTTTATGTAGTTGATGGTATACCTATTAATAATAACACCAATTTTTCTGACGACCTTGATGGCGGTTATGACTTTGGACGGGGTTCTTCGGACATTAACCCGGATGACATCGAAAGCATGACTATACTTAAAGGTGCAGCTGCTTCGGCACTTTATGGTGCAAGGGCAGCAAACGGTGCTATTATTATTACCACCAAAAAGGGTAAGGCAGGAAAGTTATCGGTTGATTTTAGCACCACAACATTCTTTACCCAGGTATTAAGGACACCAAAGTACCAATCTACATACGGACAGGGATGGGACGGTGTGCATTACCTTAACGAAAATGGTTCATGGGGACCCCGTTTTGACGACCAGCCGCGTGTTTGGGGCAATGTTGTAAATAACAGCCAGCTTTTAAAGCCTTATTCATTCCAGGAGGACCAGCTTAGAAACTTTTTTGATACAGGTGTTTCCCAGTTAACCAATTTTGCGGTATCAGGCGGTTCCGGCGAAAGCAGTGTGCGCCTTTCATACTCCAATGCGCAGCAGGATGGTATTTACCCAACTGATGCCGACTCTTATGAAAGGAATACCATATCACTTAGTGGTACAACTAAAATTGACAAGTTTACCATTAATGCGAGCATGAACTATGTAAACACGCAAGGTAGCTCGGTTGCTACAGGCCAGGGCTTAACAGTATATAACAACCTGTTGCAGATACCAAACGACATCCCTATTACGGAATTTGCCGATTATAATAATCCTTTCCATAACGTGTCTAACTACTACACGCCCTATGGTGTAACCAACCCATATTTTACACTTAACGAAAATGGTTCTGATTACAATAAAGAAAGGGTTTACGGTTCGGTAGAACTTACTTATGACCTTAACAGTTGGTCTAACGTTCTTTACAGGTTTGGTGTAGACAGCTACAGCGATGTAACAAGAATTTGGGAAGCACGTGTAGATGCAGCTCCGGGTAGCCCTAATGATGGTTCTTCTACAGAGTATCCGGGCAGCTACTATGAGGCCAGCAGCACTTTCAAGCAGCTTAACCACGACTTGTTATACAACCTTGATTTTGATATAGATGATAACTTTGGTGTTGTTTCTACATTTGGTTTCAACATTAATTCGCGCGAAGGCATGCAGCTTGCCGCTAATGTGGGCAGCCAGGACATACCTGACTTTTACTCGCTTGCCAACAGCTCGCAGGTGCCAACAGTAGCCAATACACGTTCGCTGCAAAAGCTGTACGGACTTTACAACACCACTACATTCTCATATAAAGAACAATTGTTCTTAACAGGAAACGTAAGAAACGACTGGTACTCTACCCTGCCGGAAGCAAACAGGTCTTCGCTATATGCGGGAGCCAACGCAAGCTGGGTATTTTCAAGGACATTCCCTGAAATTAATAACATCATTAATTATGGTAAGTTAAGGGTAGGCTATGGTGAAGGCGGTAACGACACAGATCCGTACCAGGTATATGCTGACTTTGTACAGGGTTCTGCTGTAGGAACATTTGGTAACCTTACATTCCCTATCAACGGCTTAAATGCTTATGAAGTAGGTAACCGTGCTCCTAACCTTGACCTGAAACCCGAAAGGAGAAAAGAGTTTGAAGTAGGTATGGAGCTTTCATTGTTCGACAACAGGATTACCATTGATGCCACCTATTATGATGCAAGGGTAGAAAACCAGATATTGCCGCTGCCTTTGGCACCAAGTACCGGCTATACCAACCAGGTTGCCAACCTTGGTACTATATCTAATAAAGGTATAGAGGCTTTGGTTAACTTCTCAATATTTAAAAACAGGGATGGCTTTAACTGGGATACCTCGGTAAACTTTACGACTAACGACACTAAGCTTGAAGAGCTTGACCCAAGGATTGAACAGGTTGAGCTTGGAGGTTTAAGCACGCTTGAGTATATAGCCAAACCGGGACAAACTGTTGGCCTTATACAGGGCTATGTTCCTGAAAAAGATCCTGACGGCAATATAGTGGTTGATGCCAATGGTGTGCCGATTGCCTCACCTATCAAAGAAGTATATGGTGACACCCAATATGATTATACTATGGGTATTACCAACAACTTTGAGTGGAAAGGGATAAGCCTCGGCTTTACGTTTGATATCAGGCAGGGTGGCCTTATGTACTCGCGTACTGCCGATATTACAAGGTTTACAGGAAACTCTGTAACCACTATGTATAACGACAGGCAACCGTTTATAGTGCCAAACTCTGTTGTAAGAGTTATTGATGAAGGCACTGGCAATGTTAGCTACCAGCAAAATACAACTGCTGTTGACAGGGAGCACATGGACGATTACTATCGTGCAGATGCACTGGCAAGGGCTACGGTAATAGATAAATCGTTCATAAAGCTGCGTGAGGTGGTGCTAAGCTACAGGTTCCCTACAAAATATCTTGAAGGCACATTTATACAAGGGCTTACCTTCTCTGTAATTGGGCGTAACCTGTTCCTGTGGACACCGGCAAGCAATCAGTACATAGACCCTGAGGTTTCTACATTTGGTACACAGCTGGCAGGACAGTTTGGTGAGTTCTCTGCAAACCCTTCAACAAGAAGCCTTGGCTTTAGCCTGAAAGCTAATTTTTAAAATAAAAAACTATGAAAAGTATATATAAAATAATAGTAATTGCAACTATAGGGCTGTTTGTATCCTGCGATGAAGAGCTGGATATTAACCGCAACCCTAACACGCCCAATGAAATTAATGCCGGGCTTGCACTAACCTCGGCAGAGGCATCGCTTGCCATGGTAGTGGGCGATGAACTGACTAATTTAGGTGGTTTTTATGCACAGTATCATACCCAGTCGCCCAGTGCGAGCCAGTATGAAAGTATAGACCAGTATAACCTTAATACAGGTTATGCCAACAGGTTCTGGACAGAGTTATATACCGGCTGTTTAAATGACTTAAAGTATGTAAAAGAAGAATCTGATGCTGCAGGAGATACTGCTTCGGCTCTTATTTCAGAACTTTTAAGGGCATATACCTATCAATTGCTGGTAGATCTTTTTGACGACATACCCTATACAGAAGCTTTACAACAGGAATCGGGTAACATCACCCCTGCATTAACATCGGGAGAAGAAGTATATGCCGACCTGCTGGAAAGGATAGATGCTGCCGTTGCTGCTTATAACACCAACCCTACAGAGGCCGAAGTAGCTTCGCAGGATGTTATTTATGGCGGCAATATGGACAGGTGGATAGAGTTCGCCAATACGTTGAAACTTAAAATGTACCTAAGGATGGCCTATACTTCTATGGCTGACCCCGGCGCTGTTAACGCACTTATGGCTGAAGGCAATTTTCTTACCGAAGATGCAGCTTTTGCAAGCTTTGCTGATACTGACGACAAAAGGAATCCGTTTTATGAAGTGCAGTTTGACCAGACAGGCTTAGGGGATGTAAACCACATTGCCAGTAACACGCTGCTGCTTTTTTATGAAGGTAATGCTGACCCAAGGCTTTCGGCAGTTTACAGGGCCAGCAGTGCCGGCACTTACCTTGGTATAGAACAGGGAACAGGTAACGACTTTAATGATACCGCACAGGCTTATGCAAGGCCAAACGTAGGGCCATTTACACCTGTGTTTTTTATAAGCGTTACCGAAAGTTACTTTTTGCAGGCAGAGGCGCTGGCGCGCTATAGCGGCGGTACAGGTGCTAAGGAAATGTATGACATGGCTGTAGAAACCTCTTTTGACACCTATAAAGAATACTTCGGACTAAACAATGATGCAGACCCTTCAGCGTTAACCGGTGCAGGAGGCGCATATGAATATACAGATGCCGGTAGTGTAGAGGCAAATATAAGGCAGATAATGGTTCAGAAATGGGCATCTTTACCTTATATCAACAACATCGAATCGTATATTGAAACAACCCGCACCAAATTCCCTGAAGTTGTAACAGCAGGCACACAGGATTATACTGAAGGTAACAGGATACCATCGGCTATTTCTGTACTGGGTGGTACTGCGGTGCCAAGCATATTATTCTACCCTGATGATGAGGTAAACAGGAATCCTAACATTACACAAAGGGCAAACATCACCGAAAATGTTTGGTGGGATCAAAAGCCCGAATAACTAAAAAAAGTAAGTTGATATGAAAACATTATATAAAATAAAGTTTTACGCACTGGCGGCTGCGGGGCTGCTTGCCCTGAATGCCTGCAGTACGGAAGACACTATAACATCTACGGTGACTAACTATGCTGTTATTACACCAAATAATGATGATAAGAATCCGTATGTACTTGCCCCCGGCGAAACATATGAAGAGTTTGGCGCAGTAGCTTTAGAAAATGGCACCGAGCTGGATGTAGAGACATCATATACCCGCGGGCATTTTACAGGTGAACTGTTTGACCCGAATTCTACAGAGAACCCGAGAGACTATTACTCGGCAAGATACAGTGCAGAGAACCAGGACGGTTTCAGTGCATCGCAGATGAGGGATATAATTGTTACCGAAACAGGTGATTTTGAAACCAGTATTGCAGGTGCATACCTTTCTACAGTTGTAAGGGACGGAACTGCATCAGCACAATATACCAATATGGGATATGTGCTTATATGGCAGACAGGTGAAAATACATTCGAAATATCAGATGCTCTTGGAGGCTACTATGACATCGGACGTGCTTATGGCACAGACTATATTAATCCGGGTGGTGTAATAATAGCTAATGATATAGCAGCAAACGATTTTTCTACACCCGGAACACAAACCAATATAGCTTTTGGAGGTAATTCTACTATAGATTCTTTTTCTGTAGACCAGGAGGCTAAAACCATAGATATGGTAGTATCATGGGAAGGCTATACGTTTGAAATTCACCTGGAGCAAATTCAACCTTAAAAATGCAAACAAATATGAAAAATATAAAGATAAAAATAACGGCCATTTTGCTTTGTGTATTTGCCTTGCCGGCATTTATATCTTGCGATGACCAGGGCTATGACGATTATGATGCAGGGGAAACCCCTGTACAGGCCATGAGCGGTGAATGGTTTATAGATATTACGGATGATGCGACCGGCGATTTGCTTGTAGCCCATGCATTGCATAAAACCTATAACACTGGTACAGGCTCTGATGAGACAATGTATATTAACGACCAGCAGAACGGCTGGTGGCTTGGTGGCATTGTAAACATTAACCTTGATGATTTAACCTTTAGCGTTACCGATGAGGAAAACTTTCAGGATCCGGGTACTACCTTTACTATAACTGAAGGCAAGATAATGAGGAATGCCGCAACATCGCCAACCGGCGCAACTGTTGACAGTATTTACTTTAAAGCAACCTTTAGTTATGACCCTGAATCAGTACTTTCATTTTCAGGCTACAGGCGAACAGGCTTTGTAGAAGAAGAATAGTCAGCAATAACCCTTGTTATAATTAAGAAAGCCGCCCACAAGGGCGGCTTTTCTGTCTTAAAAACGGAATTACTAATTAACAATCACTTTTACATTATATACTTTGTTAGAGTGTATTTTTAGTATATATACTCCTGTTGGCAGGCTCTGGTTAATTAAAGAGAAGTTATAATCGTTGATGTTCTCTGAAGTATAAAACAGGTTACCTGTCATATCAAAAACATCAATCTGGTCTATCGGATATTTGCATTTAATATAAGTTTTCTCTCCTGCTTTAACAGGGTTAGGGTAAACCATTACTGCATTCTGGCTGCTAAACTCATCTAAGCCTGCAGTGTCATCCATAATCTGGAAAGTCACCCTGTTAGAAACTTCATTATAAGAGTCGTCAGTAAATATTACAATAAAGTATTCGCCCGGCGTGGTGGGCATGTTCTCGTCAGGAATTATTTTGCTTCCTTCCGGCTGCCCGTCAAAGTAAGTGTAGCTTACCAGCGGGTCAACGTTTGGTTCATCTCCTTCATGGTAGATACCCAGCCAGTCTTTAATAATACCGGGAGCGTCTGTCCAGGTGGCTATAATATTTTCATTAAGGTTGTAAATGGTATTGTTTATGGCAAGCTGGGTAATCTGGCTTCCCACCTGAAAGAACACCTTTTGCCCTACCGTGTCATAACCATCCTCAAGGAAATACTGCACAAAGTAGTAACCGTCTGCAAGCCCTTCAAAAGTTAATTCACCTTCGGCTGCATATACATACTCCCATTGCGTAGAGTTAATACTGCCCGGTGTATGGCCTACCTTATAAATACCTATCCAGTCGTTTGTAAGCGCAGGGCCATTGGCAAACGTTACGGTTACAGCGTTGCCGGATTCATACACATTCTGGTCGGTATCAAGCGTAACAAAAGGGCCTACATAAAAATACTTTCTCTCAACAATTTCATTATATGTATCGTTTTCCATTAGTGTAGCATAATACCTGCCTACCTGGTTAAGGCCGTTAAACGTAATGTTGCCACTTATCTGGCCGTTGGTATATTGCCATGCCTGAGAAGGGCTGGCGCTGCCCGGTGTCTGCCCAACTTTATAAAGCCCAACCCAGTCGGTACCGTTGCCCGGAGTATCAGAAAACGAAACGCTGATTGGCTCATTCACATTATAAGCAATGGTGTCAAGCTGTATTAGCGTATTGGCAAAGCTACTGTTGGTAACATTGAATGATTTTACCTCGCTCCATTCAGACCATGACAGGTTACGGTCCCTGTGGCGCACTTTTACAAAGTACTGCCCGTTAGGTATTTCATTTTCTGCAATGGTTAGCTTAGTAATATCTACGCCCTCCATTACGTTTGCAGAAGTATCTACCTGTGTGCCTACCGGCCCGTATAGATCTTCGAAGTCACGGTACACATCTTTTTCAAGGATTTCAAATTCAGCATTTTTACCAATCATGAACTGGGTACTGTTAAGCAGCTCTTCAGATGTTGTAGTATAAGGTGAGCTTTCTATAGTAAGGGGAAGCTCTACATCGCCACCATCAAAATTATTTATAATTTCAGGCTGTGCCGGCGCAGCAAGCCCTTTATAATGATGAAACTCATCCATAAGCTCATTGTCTTTCCACTGGTACACACTGCCTATTGAGTATGACTCCACATCAAAAGTGTCGTTGTTTACATCCACATCTACAATCTGGTACATCCAGTTGGATATGGTTTTCTGTACATCTTCATAATTAGCTTCGGCAGCCATACCCCAGTACTGGTCCCATGCCACACCTCCGGAAATAATCTGGTAGGTTGGGGTGTCTTTAAGCTGCCCCCTGTGGTACAGGTGGTGGTGTGCACCTATGTGCAGTATGTGCTTTGGCGAAGTAACCAGTACAGGCATAACGGTATTGCGCACCCATTGCGAAATATCACCTATGTACTGTTCTGCCTGGTAAGGCCTGTGCCCCAGTGATATTATCCAGTCTACCGTTTCATCATTATTGGCTGCGGCAAGTACCTGGTTTACCCATGTTAGCTGTTGCAATCCTGTATGCTCTGTATCAAGCGCTATAAACAGTACATTACCAACCTGGTTGGCATAATAATTCTCTGTCCCTGATGATATACCCTGATACGACATTTCATCAAGTACATAATGGTCGTAATAGGCCTGCATGGCAAGTGTGCCATAGGTTTCATGGTTACCCACAAGCGTTTGTATGGGCAGATAGCCCGATAGCGCTTTGTTTTTCTTAAAGTGTACATTCTCATAATGGTCAAGCGTACCCACATCTACCTGGTCGCCCACCATAACTGTAAGGGCAATATTATCCGAAGGGTCGGCTAAAAGTCCCCACTTTTGTGCAATTTTTCGTTTAGCGGCAGAGACAAGCGAGTCGAATCTCGGCACGTTACGCATCTGGTTATCGCCCATGATAAGAAAGCGCAGGTGACCGTCTTCGGTAGCTGCCTGACCCGGCAATGGCATAGTGCGGAAAGAATATACCTCAGAAGTTAATGTACCCGTTTTTACACGGTAATAATATTTGGTGTTTGGCGTAAGCCCGTCAACCTTTACAGTGTGGTAGTAATAGTTTGCAGGGTAACCGGTATCCGAAAATACAGATGCGTTTCCTGTAGAAGTTGTGGTAAGGCTTTCCGGGCTGCTGCCATACTCTACTATAGATTCTGTGTTGCCATCCGTTTTCCAGTTAACATAAATGGATGTAGGAGTTGCTGCCTGTAAATACGGATTTAGTGTTTGTGCTTTTAAGAACAGGCCGCTTAAAAGCACAAGCAAAAAGTAAAATTTTTTCATGTTGCGTTGTGTGAATAAAAGTTTAGAAAAATATGCCCAAAAATACCGGTTGCCAACGGTAAGGCTATTAGCTGATTCTTAAAGTAGCATTATCAAATAGAAAGCGAATTGTTATCAAGATTATATTTGTGTTATACTGCAAAAACAGCTTGACTGATATAACTGAAACCTTTTATGCCTTGTTTTTCTATAATTGTAAATTATACCTGCACAAAAAATAAACGAAAGTGAATTTAATCTTAAAACAATAAAAAATTATAATCTTAATGCTAACCATTATCTTTGCAGCATGGAAAATAAGGAACACCAGATATTCGGTATACGCGCCATAATAGAGGCGGTACATTCAGGAAAAGAAGTGGATAAGGTTTTTATTCAGAAAGATGCACAGGGCGACCTTATGCGCGATTTGCTGAAGGTTTTAAAGCAGCATAATGTTAACTTTAGCTATGTTCCGGTTGAAAAGCTGAACAGGCTTACACGCAACAACCACCAAGGTGCTGTGGCAAGTATATCGCCGGTAGCGTTTCATGACCTTGAAACTTTAACCGAAAGTGTGCTGGAAAGCGGCAAGACTCCGTTGTTCCTGATACTTGACCAGCTAAGTGATGCGCGCAATTTCGGCGCAATAATCCGAACTGCAGAGTGTACAGGTGTTAATGGCATTATTGTGCAAAAGCAAGGTGCTGCACCTGTTAACGGTGATACCGTTAAAACATCTGCCGGGGCTGTTTTTAATGTGCCTATATGCAAAGTTACCCATATTAAAGATGCTATTTTCCATTTGCAGGCATGCGGCATTAAAACTGTTGCTGCCACAGAGAAAACCGACAGCACTATATATGATATTGATTTTACAACCCCGGTTGCCATAATCATGGGCAGTGAAGACAGGGGTATAAATCCGTCGGTACTTAAAATAACCGATGAAAAAGCAAAGCTGCCTATGTATGGCAGTATATCATCGCTTAACGTATCTGTTGCATGCGGTGCATTTTTATATGAGGCAGTAAGGCAGCGTATGTAGTTTACGCACCTCCATCTTTTTCAGGATTATCATCCAAAGTTTGTTCCTGTACAGGCTTATATTGGTACAATATTGTAATTCCGGATATGGTTGCAGAATGGTGTATTGCATTACCTGAATCTGTGTCCTGTTCCGGTTCAGGCTCCGGCTTTGGCGGGTTAACAAAGTTACCGTTCTCATCAAACCGTTTCATAAAAGCATCCTCCTGAGGATTAAAGTCAGGACGCTGCCAGTCGTATACTATCGGTTTTTGATAATCAGGCGAATCATAAAACCTTGAAAAAAGAAAACCGGTAACCAAACCGCCCAAATGCCCCTCCCATGATATGCCTTCATCAACATCAGGAAAAACATACCATATCATACCACCATATAACATTATTATGGTGAGCGAAAGTGCTACCAGCCTGTAGTAACCGGTCTGTATCCCTTTAAAGAACATAAAGCTTACCAGTACATAAATAAGCCCGCTGGCGCCTATGTGGTAAGACTCCCGCCCTATCAGCCATGTTATAAAACCGGAGAGCAATATACCGTAACCTATAATTTGCAAAGCGTGCCTGCGGTAAAAAAATCGTAATGCGGCTATAAGCACCACGAGTGCTACAGAATTATTATATAAGTGTTCCAGGCTGCCATGCAGAAACGGGCTGAAAAGAACACCGCGCAAACCTTTAAGCGTGCGCGGATATACACCGTAATGGTTTAAGTATATATGGAATTTTACTTCTACCCAATATATAAGCCACAATACCAGTACACCCAGTAAAGGCCATGTAAATACAGATGGAGAAAAAGTAAAGCGGTTGTCGTTATTGGTCATACAGATACCTCTTCAAAAAATTAACCAAACTTTATAGAATGCTATTTTGACAGATTAAGTAATTTTACGTTATGGAAGCACCTTTGGCAGAACGCATACGCCCGCAGCAGTTATCAGAATATATAAGCCAGCTACACCTGGTTGGGCCCAACGGCTCATTAACGCACCAGATAAGCCGGGGCATTATACCGTCATTAATACTATGGGGGCCACCTGGAACAGGCAAAACCACGCTTGCACAAATTATTGCGCACGAATCTAAACGCCCGTTTTACGAGCTTAGTGCCATTAATTCGGGTGTAAAAGAAGTGCGCGATGTCATCGAAAAAGCCAAGCAAAGCGGTGGGTTATTCACGACCAAAAATCCTATTTTGTTTATTGATGAGATACACCGCTTTAGCAAATCGCAACAGGACTCGCTGCTTACGGCAGTAGAAAAAGGCTGGGTAACACTTATAGGTGCCACTACCGAAAATCCGAGTTTTGAAGTTATACCGGCTTTACTATCACGCTGCCAAGTATATGTTTTAGAAGCCTTTTCACGCGAAGACCTTGAAGCGCTGCTGCACCGCGCCATGGCTAAAGATGAGGTACTGAAGCAGAAAAATATTGAACTGAAGGAAACCGAGGCGCTACTGAGGCTATCGGGCGGAGACGGGCGTAAGCTACTGAATGTTTTTGAGCTTGTGGTAAATGCCTCTGAAAGTGATGATATTGTTATTACCAATGAAAGGGTAATGCAGCTTGCCCAGAAAAATACTGTTTTATATGACAAAACAGGTGAGCAGCACTATGACATAATTTCCGCTTTTATAAAATCGATGCGTGGCAGCGACCCTAACGGAGCGGTTTACTGGCTTGCAAGAATGATTGAGGGAGGTGAAGATCTTAAATTTATTGCCCGCCGAATGCTGATCCTTGCCAGTGAAGATATCGGCAACGCCAACCCTACCGCGCTCATCATGGCTAATAATACTTTTCAGGCGGTGAGCACCATCGGATACCCTGAATCGAGGATTGTACTGAGCCAGTGTGCTGTTTACCTTGCCACATCGCCTAAAAGCAATGCAAGCTATATGGCTATTGGCAAAGCACAACAGGTGGTAAGGCAAACAGGCGACCTGCCTGTACCGCTGCACCTCCGCAACGCTCCTACCAAGCTAATGAAAGAACTGGGCTATGGTGATGAATATAAATATGCCCACGATTACAATAATAATTTTGCCGACCAGGAATTTTTACCCGATGATATCAGCGGGACAAAATTTTATGACCCCGGGCAAAACAGCCGCGAAAACAGCACAAGGGAGTTTTTAAAGAACCGCTGGCGCGATAAGTACGGATATTAAAATTCAGACTAAAACTTAATATTCAGTTTTTCGCTGATGAGTTTGTCGTTTTGGTAGTATTCAAAAAACCAGTCGTTACCTTTCTTAAAAACAACACCGTTTTTACCTTCACCCACAGCTGTGAATGAGTCCTGCTGAGATGTTTTGTATATTTTAAGCACTACTTTAGGGGTACTGTCTACTAACTGATAGCCATTGGCAATAGGCTGTGCAAACAGCATATCATCGTTTGCCACCTGCTCTGCCTGCGGAGTGGCAGAAGGCACATAAACCGTAACTGTTTCCGTTTTAGTCACAGGGGTTTGTATGGTTACAGTTTCAGTTTCGCCATTATACTGATAATTCAACGCTTCCACCGAAGCCGACGCTTCGCGTAACGCTTCATAATATGCCCTTTGTACATTTTTCTGCTTGCTCTCTCCTTTTTCAGAAACAAAAACTTCTTTTCCTTTGCAGTCTTTCAGCTTAATAATTACCCCTGTCTTAAGCATGTTCGACTCTTTTGCTAAATCAGCATACAACGCTTTGCAGCGGTTCATAATAAGCTCATCAGGTAGTTCCTGCCCCCTGTAAACAGCAAAGCCATTTTTCTCAAACATCATCGCCACAAGGTTGTTCAGGTTAAACTCTCCCGCTTCCCTTTGCAGTTCGAACCTGTCCGGCACTACCACATATTTATAGCTGTTCAGGTCCTGTGCAAAGCCAGTTACGGCACATAGCATCAATAAGCAAAAAAGTATTTTTTTCATCGCTTTAAAGTAAGTTCTTGATTTGGGAAAGGTGCTGCACCTGTACTACCGATGGGTGCGCTTCTTTATTAAACTCGTTAAAATATATGGCATCAAGCCCGCAACTGATTGCACCCTGCACATCGGCTTCTATACAATCGCCTATCATTATGCTTGTTGCTTTTTCTGCCCCGGCAGCTTTTATGGCATATTCAAAAATATCGGGATGTGGCTTTTTGCACCCCGCCAGTTCAGAGTTTGTAACCGTTTCAAAATAGTGGAGTATATCTGCATTTTTTAGCTTCCCTTCCTGTACGGTGTGAAAACCATTTGTAATTATATGCAGGCTGTACTTAGGTTTAAGGTATTCTAAAAGTTCTGTTGCCCCCTCGTATAAATGATTAAAAGTAGGCAGATGTGCAATATAATCTTCAGATAACAACTCAAGCAGTACATCATCCACATCATATTGCAGTATGTTAAAAGCATCTTTAAGCCTGCCATAGCGAAGTTGCTGCTGGCTTATTTGCCCGTCGCGGTACAGTTTCCAGTACTTCATGTTAATTGGCACATACTCTTTAACAAAAGCCTGCGCATCTACCCCTACTTTATGCTTTTTAAGTATGGTTTCAAATGCAAGTGCAGAATTTTTCTCAAAATCCCACAAAGTATGGTCGAGGTCAAAAAAAACTGTCTTTTTACCGGCTATACGCATTACCTCCCTTTTACAATTACAGCATTATCTATATGATAAATCCAATCGTCAACATCACTGTCATTATAACGGAAAGTACCCTGCAGGGTTACATACTGGTCGGTTTTAAGCCTTATAGACGGATCTTTAAACTTTATGCCCATAATGGTTTCCGGCCCGGCCTGTCCGCAAAAAAAGCAGGAAGCAAATACGTTCTTACTCAGCGCGTAAGTCTTATTATCTATGGGGATAATAAAACCACTCATTATTATCGGCTTCTTGTTCTTTGCTTTCAGGGTTGTATTTACAATCGGGAACATTACGCCTTCAGGATAATCATCCGTTACTCTCTTCACATATTTTATCTGCCCAAGCAGTTTCCAGGAAAGGGTATCGGCAACGGCTGTAGTATATAAAGCCTTATCTGTTTTTGAATATGATGATGGTGTAACTGCCGATGTAAGCATAAATCCGGCAAATAAAAGTGTTGTCAGTATAAAAATTGTTTTACGCATTTGCAAGTGTTTTAGATATATTGAGACTATAGGCTTTAATTGCCGGTATCAGTGCCGCAATAATTCCCACAGCTATTGTGAGCAGGAATAAATATCCTTCTTTATCCCACACAAAGGTAAAAGGATTAAAAGACATTTTAAACTCCTCTTCAGACGATCCGGATATTAAAACCACACCAATCCTTCCAACAATCGTTCCAAACACAAAGCCCGTAACACATAAAATAAGGCTTTCTATTAATACTAAAGATAATAACTGAGCACGGCTCGCACCGTTTACCCTTAGCAGGGCAAACTCATACTTGCGCTCTTTTAACGTATTAAACAAAGCTATGAATATACTGATGCCTGAAATCAGCATAATGCCGTAAGCGAGGTACTGTAGTGCCTGCAACCCTATCCCAAACAAGCTAAACAAGCGGTTTATTTCTTTACCCGGAGATGCCGCCTGCATTTTAGTATTCATGGGTATCATGTATTGCCACGACAACAGGGCAGGCTTGTTTTTCATTTTTAAAAGTACAGCCGTTATTTCTTTACCTGCTTCACTAATTTCAGCTTCATGGTCATGGTCGTGGTCATGGTCATGGTCGTGGTCATGTTCATGGTCGTGTGTGTGAGCTTCAGCGTGGTCATGGTCATGTGCATCACTTCCTTCATGAGCATGAGCTTCATGATCGTGGTCGTGAGCCTCGCCCTCTGCATGCTCGTGGCTGTGCTCCTCTCCACCATGGTCGTGTGCCTCCTCACCTTCATGGTCATGCCCGTGATCATGAATAGCCCATACACTTGGTATTGTGCATAAAATAAGGTTATCTACAACTTTACCGGTTTCAGCGGCGATACCGGTAACGATATAAGCATGTGTGTCATGTACTTCTCCTTCTGCGCTGTCACCATGCGAACCAAAAAATTCATCGCCAATCTTTAACTGCATCTTTTCGGCTACCGTGCTGCCTATTACTACTTCAAAGTTTTCGTTGAAAATTTTGCCCTGCTCTATGGTTGCGCCATAGTGTTTAAGATAAGCAGGTGTGGTACCCACTATTTTAAAGCCACTGTAATTATCGCCAAAAGCCAATGGTATGGCAGTCTCTACAAAAGGGTTGTCCATCCATGTTTTAGCCTCAGTGTAGCTGATGTTACCCGTAGGTGCATCAACCTGGTAAACGGCTGAGAGTATTAACTGTAACGGACTGCCCTGCGCCCCCATTACAAGGTCTATCCCCTCTACATTACTGTTGAATTTCTTTTCGAATTGTTCCTGTAATAAAATCAGTAGGGTTATAATAGCCACACTTGCCGTTAGCAATATGATGCTTAGCAGCGTGTTGAGTGGCTTAAACCAAATATTTTTCCATGCTATTTTGGTAATCATGATAAGTTGATTTGGTTAAGAAAACGGTCTTTTAGCCTTTGGTCGTGCGTTACTATAACCAGTGCTGTGCCAAACTGACGGGCGAGCCTGTCGAGCATATCTGCAACCGTAAGTGCATTTTCATCATCAAGGCTCGATGTAGGCTCATCTGCCAAAAGCAGTTTTGGGTCGTTTATAAGTGCCCTGGCAATAGAAACCCTTTGCTGCTGCCCTATACTAAGGCGGGATGGCAGCTTGTTTAACTGATCCTGAAGGCCAAGCTGCACTAATAGTGGCTTTGCCTTTTCTGTTGCCTGCCTGCCTGTACCCAGCCATGAAGCCAGCACTACATTTTCGAGTACCGTTAACGATTCTACAAAGTAAGCCTGCTGTAATACAAGACCAATATTTTTACCCCTGAAACTATCAAGTTTGCTATCGGGCATTGCAGCAATATTAGTATTGTCTATATTAATTTCGCCCGTAGCCGGTTTAAGCAAGCCACCTAACAGGTGCAACAGGGTAGTTTTACCTTTACCCGACTCTCCTGTTATAAGCAATGTGCCGCCTTTTTGGGCAACAATATCAGGAAAATTAAAAGATGTGCCTTTTCCGTATGAAAAGGTTATATTTTTTGTGCTTATCATGCAGTAACCATTTATTATGACTGCAAGTTAGCGAATTTACATACGAAAGAAAAGTACTTTAATTCTGTAGTGAGCAATAATTTATATCTGAGAATGTTGTAACTCCAAATAATGGAAAATCTAAGGCTATAAAATGCCCTCATCTGTAAAACTCAGATAGCTTTTCTCGGTAATGATTACATGGTCCAGCACTTTTATATCAAGCGAATGGCCTGCGGCTTTAAGCTGCCGGGTTATTTGTTTATCGGCTTCACTTGCCTTTAGCACCCCAGATGGATGGTTGTGAACCAGTATAACAGAAACCGCGTTATGCTCTAATGCTGTTTTAAAAACCAGGCGCACATCTACCATTGTGCCTGTTATACCGCCTTTGCTTAGTTGTGCTTTGTATATTACTTTATTGGAATTATTCAGGTAGATAATCCAGAATTCTTCATGCGGAAGCTCGCCTATCACAGGCTGCATGATATCAAAAACAGCACGGCTGCTTGTTATTTGTTTCAGGTCGGGTCCGCTCTCATCACGTCTCCTGCGACCAAGCTCCATTGCGGCAGCAATACTAATAGCTTTAGCTTCACCAATGCCTTTAAATTGCATTAGCTGCTGGATGGAAAGCTTACCAAGTGCCCCGAGCTGGTTATCTGCACTGGCGAGGATGCGTTTGCTTAGTTCTACAGCGCTTTCATTACGGCTACCCGAGCCAATCAATATCGCTATAAGCTCGGCATCACTAAGTGCAGCTTTGCCTTTCAGCATCAGCTTTTCTCGCGGCTTGTCGTCTTCTGCCCAGTATTTAATCGAAAAAGGGCTTTGTGTTTCTTCCATTAGTCAGCAGGATATCCTGCTAAAATAGCTATTTTTTAAAACCACAGTATACTACATCTAAATATTATTACGTTTTTATTTACAAACCAACTGAAGATGAAATACTTTGCCTTATTGTTTTTATTGGTAATGCTACCCGTGCAGGATAGTTTTTATGCGCGACTTTCTGATGCTGCGTTATCACTTACCAAAGACCATGTAACTTATATTGGCGATTATGTAAAGATTCCCTATCCTAATGGAGATGTACCAAAGAATACGGGCGTGTGCACAGATGTTATAATACGTGCTTACAGGAAACTGGGAATAGATTTACAGAAAGAAGTACACGAGGATATGAAAGCCAATTTTTCTAAATACCCGAAAAACTGGGGGCTTAAATCAACAGATACTAATATAGACCACAGGCGTGTGCCTAACCTGCAAAAATTTTTTACGCGCAAAGGCACTTCATTACCTGTAACAAAAAATGCAGCAGATTATAAACCGGGAGATATAGTAACCTGGATGATTACACCCAGCCTGCCACACATTGGTATTGTGGTAAATAAAAAATCTAAAGACGGTAAACGCTATATGATAGTACACAATGTAGGCCGTGGGCAGGAACTGGAAGACTGCCTGTTCCTGTATGACATATCAGGGCATTACCGCTATAAAAAATAAACATTACATAGCAGTTTTGTCTGCAAGTACAGCCTGCCATTCGGGGTGTTCGGTAATATACCTGGCTACATAAGAACAGTTAGGCACTACTTTATAGCCGCGGTTAGCGGCATGCTGCAAAGCATTCTCAACAAGCTTTTTTGCGGCACCTGTACCCCTTAACGCCTGCGGCGCTTCGGTATGGTTCATAAACAGCACATCGTCTTTTTTTATATAATCTATAATAGCAGTATGTTCTCCCACATGCAGCTCATAGCGGTTTTGCTGCTCGTTAAACTTAAATGTAGTGTCTTTCTGTGTACTCATAATACGTTGTTTTTATAAAGATACAGATTTAGTAATAAAAAAGCCCCTCTTTAACAAGAAGGGCTTCTATATTTATCGAAAAGTTATTAATGATGTAACTGCTCTTCGTTTGGTTTCATAGGAATGTTTTGCGGAACAAAGTCCTCATCATGGCCCGGCTTGCTGTAGTCATACGGCCACCTGTAAACTTCAGGTATCTCGCCCGGCCAGTTACCGTGCATATGCTCAACCGGTGCAGTCCACTCTAGTGTGTTAGACTTCCATGGGTTCATAGGCGCTTTTTTACCTTTAAATATGCTGTAGAAGAAGTTCCACAGGAATACAAGCTGGAATGCTGCACCTATTATTGCAAACATCGTTATAAGTACGTTTACATCCTGAAGGTCGTCAAACAACGGGAAAGCAGTATTGGTATAGTAACGCCTTGGTAAGCCTGCCATGCCTATAAAGTGCATCGGGAAGAATACTCCATAAGCACATATTGCTGTTACCCAGAAGTGGATATATCCAAGATTTTTATTCATCATCCTGCCAAACATTCTCGGGAACCAGTGGTAGATACCCGCAAACATACCATAAAGGGCAGATATACCCATTACAAGGTGGAAGTGAGCTACCACGAAGTATGTATCGTGAACGTTAATGTCTAGCGTGCTGTCTCCAAGTATGATACCTGTTAAACCACCTGTAATAAAGGTTGATACAAGACCTATAGAGAAAAGCATGGCAGGGTTAAGCTGAAGGTTACCCCTCCACAACGTTGTAATATAGTTAAATGCTTTAACTGCCGAAGGAATTGCAATAAGTAGTGTTGTAAAGGTAAACACAGAACCAAGGAACGGGTTCATACCCGAGATGAACATGTGGTGGCCCCATACAATAGTTGAAAGGAATGCAATTGCCAATATAGAGGCAATCATGGCGCGGTAACCAAAAATTGGCTTACGGGCATTGGTTGCAATAATTTCTGAAGTAATACCAAGTGCAGGAAGAAGTACAATATATACCTCTGGGTGCCCAAGGAACCAGAAAAGGTGTTCGAACAATACCGGAGAACCTCCCTGGTAATGTAATACTTCACCCGCGATAAAGATATCTGAAAGGAAGAATGAAGTACCAAAACTCCTGTCAAACAATAAAAGTAATGCCGCTGAAAGAAGTACCGGGAATGATAGTATACCAATAACGGCAGTAATAAAGAATGCCCATATTGTAAGCGGCATCCTTGTCATAGACATACCTTTTGTACGCAGGTTAATAACCGTTACAACATAGTTAAGTGAACCCATTAGTGATGAAGCAATGAATATTGCCATAGATACCAACCAAAGCGTCATACCCGCGCCTGAACCCGGTATAGCCTGTGGCAATGCCGAAAGGGGAGGATAAATTGTCCAACCCGCAGATGCAGGGCCTGCCTCAACAAAAAGGGAGATAACCATTATAACCGAAGATATAAAGAACATCCAGTATGAAAGCATATTCATAAATCCGGAAGCCATATCCCTGGCACCAATCTGTAAAGGAATAAGAAGGTTACTAAAAGTACCGCTCAAACCTGCCGTTAATACAAAGAATACCATTATAGTACCATGTATTGTAACAAGTGCAAGGTAAATATCGTTACGCATTACGCCGTTTGGAGCAAACTTATCACCTAGGAAAATCTTGAACATAGTGAATGACTCTTCCGGCCATGCAAGCTGCATACGGAATAAAATTGACATCATGATACCGATAATACCCATGATAATACCGGTAATAAGATATTGCTTGGCAATCATCTTATGGTCGATGCTAAAGATATACTTTGTTATAAAAGTATCCTTGTGGTGGTGTTCGTGAGCATCATGATGACCTTGATCTCCGTGTATTTCGTGTCCTACTGCTGACATATTTTTTTAATTTGAATATATTAAAAAAGGTTATTTCCTGATTAATTGTGCTACCATTGTTGAGTCTGCCGCAACTGTAGCGGTAGTATCAGCTTCTGTAGCAGGTGCTTCTTGTGTTGCCGGTGCAGCGGCAGCATCCTGCTTAGATTCCTTAACAGCCGCAGAAAGTGGCTTAAGGCCTTTTAACCATGTGTTAAAGTCAGCTTCTGTATCAACAACGATTTTCATTTGCATGTTGTAGTGAGATGCACCACAAATTTTATTACAAAGCAATAAATAGTCAAAAGTATAAGGGTCTAACGCCGACTCTCCTTTTGCAGTAAGCTCTGCACTTTTTGCAGACCTTATTTTGTTTATGTTTGCAACCTTCTCAATTATCTGAGGGTCATTACGCATCTCTTCTGTAGTCATGGTTGGAGTAAATCCAAACTGTGTTACCATACCAGGCACAACGTTCATCTGCGCACGGAAGTGCGGCATATAAGCAGAGTGCAGCACATCCTGAGAACGGAATTTGAATATAACTTTTTTACCTTTTGGCAGGTGAAGCTCACTTGCTGTAATATCATCCTGTGCCGCAGGGTCGCTAAGGTCTACACCCATTGTGTTTACACCCTCAATATACCTTACGTTAGCTTTTCCTAACATACCGTCTTCTCCGGCATAACGCACTTCCCATCCAAACTGTTTTGCGTAAACCTCTACATAAATTGCATCTTCTTTCTCTTCATCAATAAACATAATGTTAGTCCATGCATAAAGTCCGTAAAGAATAAGTCCTGCAAGAACTATAACCGGTATAATGGTCCAGATAAATTCAAGCTTATCGTTATCTGCATAATAAAAAGCTACTTTCTTTTCGTTACCCCTGTACTTAAACGAGAAGTAGTGCAAAAGGAACTGCGTGATTATTTGTACGATAAATATAATCCACATAGAGATAGCCATAAGGTTATCATACTGCGGTCCGTGTTCTGAAGCAGGTGTACCCAATACAAGGTGACCCCACTTAACGAGAGAATATATTGTAAAGATGTATATGAAACCTAAAAAGGCAAACATCAGGTAACCATTAACATTATTATCCCTGTCATTAGCCACTTCACTGTTTTCTGTTTGTGAAGATGAACCAATTTGAGTCAGGTGGAATATTTTAGTTAATTGCCATATTGCAATGCCTAATAAAACTAAAACTGCAATTATCAATAAACTTGTCATTTGTTTATTTCTTTAAATATTAATAATGAAAATGCTTACTCTCTTCCATCAATGGGTTGCGCTTAGCAAGAAGAGGCGCTTTGGTTAATGCCGTAAATACTACAAATATAAACAGGCCAAGGAAAAGAAGTATCGCACCTATTTCGCCTGCGCCAATAAACCAACGGTCTCCCACAGTTGCAGGCATAATCATATTGTAGAAATCAAGGTAGTGACCGCAAAGGATAACAATACCCGCCATAACCACTATCCATGATAAACGTTTAAAGTCGGTGTTGATAAGTATAAGAACCGGGAACACAAAGTTCATAGCTACCATACCAAAGAACGGAAGGTTATATTGTTCTATACGTGTAACAAAGTAAGTTACCTCTTCCGGTATATCAGCATACCACATAAGCATAAACTGAGAGAACCAAAGGTATGTCCAGAACACGCTTATACCAAACATAAACTTGGCAAGGTCGTGTATATGGCTTGTATTTACATACTCAAGATATCCTTTAGCCTTAAGGTAAAGTGTAATCATAGCAATGGCAGTAATACCGCTTACAAAGAAACTTGCAAACACATACCATCCAAACAGGGTACTGTACCAGTGTGGGTCAACCGACATGATCCAGTCCCAAGACATAATAGATTCTGTTATAATAAAGAATACAAGGAAACCGGCAGATGCCTTAAAGTTCTTCTTATAGTACGTATTATCTGTAGCATCATCCTGAAGCAGTGAGTTCTTTCGTGCATACTGGCGGTAAAGTATCCAGCCGCCCATAAAAAGCGCTGCCCTTATCAGGAAGAAAGGCCCGTTAAGATATCCTGTTTTACCTTGCAGTAAATGGTCGTTAGCAACAACTTCTTCATCCATCCATATAAAAATATGGTGAAAATGCAGTACACCCAATACAAGCAGTACAAATACAATTATTGCGCCCGGTATAAGGTAAGCAGAGATAGCTTCCATAACCCTGAAAAGAACTGGAGACCAGCCGGCCTGTGCTGCGTTTTGTATAGCATAAAAAGCAAGTGTGCCAAGCGAAAGCAGCATAAAGAACAAAGCGGCAACATATACTGCCGACCATGGCTTGTTCTGAAGCTGGTGCAATACGTGCTCTAAATGTTCATGGTGCTCATCTGCATGTGTAGCTTCTGCATCATGGCTTGCGGTAACATGCTTTTCTAAATTTTCCATGTGCCCCCTGTCGTCATGTATGGCATGCTCTACAGCGTGATCACCCTGAGGAACGGTTTCATGAAGCTCCTGCGTTGTATGTTCGTGCCCGCCTTCACCCGGTGTAAGCTCGGCATCGTGTACTGTTGCTTCGGCATCAGGATGAGCGGCAGCTCCATGGTGTCCGCCGTGTGCAGCTTCCTCCTCTTTCAGTATTTTTTCTACGTCTTCAATAGTTTTAGGTGCAGTTAAAAAACTATAGCCTATGCCAAGTATACCCAGCACGATAAGGACTAAGGAAAAAGTTTTTAATCTACTTGAAAATGTGTACATATTATATGCTTTCAGTGTTCTACAAATTATAATTCGCTCCTTAATTTAAGCACGTAGCTGGTAACCTGCCAACGCTCTTCCTGAGAAAGCTGGTTAGCATGCGAGCCCATGGAGTTAAGACCGTAGGTTATTACGTGGAATACACTTCCTTCTGTAATTTGCCTGTCTTTGTAGTTAGGCACACCAAGAAACTTTTCCTTCTTTACCAGAGTTCCTTTTCCGTCTCCCTTATCACCGTGGCAAATTGCACAGTAAATAGTATAAAGCTGCTCGCCTTGTGGTAAATCTACAGATGCAGAATCCAGCGGAGATTTCAGGTTAGCTTTTGCCATTTCATATCCTTCGTTGGTATTAGGGTACTCATAAGGAGTAAAGCCCCTCGGGATGCTGCCCTGTGCAGGGTACTGCCCTTCTTTACCGTTAGGAAAAGCTGAAACTTCAGAATAAGTTTCATATGGTATGGCTTCATACATATTCGGGAAATACTGGTAATTCGGCTCTTTTTTATTAAAGCATGCCGTTAGCCCAGAGGCTGCAATTACCAATAATGCTGTTCTATAAAACGCTCTCATAATCTGTTAATGCTTTTCTATTACTTTTACTTCCACAGCTCCTGTATTCTCAAAGAAAGAAACAAGCTGGTCTACATCACCGTGAGCAGCAACTTCCATTAAAAAATGATCATCCGTTGTCCTTACATCCGGGTTCTCTGCTTTTTTAAATGGCCAAAGCTTACTCCTAAGGTAAAATGTTATAACCATTAAGTGGGCGGCAAAAAATACTGTCATCTCAAACATTACCGGTACAAAAGCCGGCATATTTTGTATATAGCTGAAACTTGGCTTACCTCCAATATCCTGCGGCCAGTCTATAATCATCATATAACGCATCATGGCGGTAGCAACGCTTAAACCAACCAAACCGTAGAGGAAAGAAGCAATAGCTATCCTTGTTGGGGCAAGGCCCATGGCTTTATCAAGCCCGTGCACCGGGAAAGGGGTATAAACCTCTTCAATGTGATGATGAGCTGCGCGCGTTTTCTTTACTGCGTCCATCAGGATATCATCATCATTGTATAAAACATGTATAACTTTATTACTCATGACCTCTTAATGATTATGTTCTGAATGTGAATGATTGTCGTGACCGTGTTGCTCGTGAAGCTTTTTATATTTCTCGCTTGACGTTTTCATGATCGATTTAACCTCTGCCTGTGCAATTACAGGGAAACTTCTTGAGTACAGCAGGAACAGTACAAAGAAGAAACCTATTGTACCAATGTAGAAACCTGCATCTACAAATGTTGGCTGGAACATAGTCCATGAAGATGGAAGGTAATCCCTGTGAAGCGATGTAACGATAATTACGAAACGCTCGAACCACATACCTATGTTTACCACAATAGAGATTATAAACGATGCCATAATACTTGTACGGATCTTTTTAACCCACATTACCTGTGGAGATACCACGTTACACGTCATCATTAGCAGGTAAGACCACCAGTAAGGGCCTGTTGCCCTGTTAAGGAAGGCATACTGCTCATACTCTACTCCTGAATACCATGCAATAAATAACTCTGTTATATAAGCTATACCTACTATCGAACCTGTAATCATGATAATGATGTTCATAAGCTCAATGTGCTGTATAGTAATATAAGCTTCCAGGTTAGACACTTTTCTCATAATGATAAGAAGTGTGTTTACCATTGCGAACCCTGAGAAGATTGCACCCGCAACGAAGTATGGCGGAAGGATAGTAGTGTGCCATCCCGGTATAACCGATGTGGCAAAGTCGAATGATACAATGGTGTGAACCGAAAGTACAAGTGGCGTAGCAAGGCCTGCAAGTACAAGAGATACCTCTTCAAAACGCTGCCAGTCTTTAGCACGGCCGCTCCATCCGAAACTTAGAGTTGAATATATTCTTTTTGTGAAAGGCGTTATAGCCCTGTCGCGAAGCATTGCAAAGTCAGGCAATAAACCTGTCCACCAGAAAACAAGTGATACCGAAAGGTAAGTTGAGATTGCAAATACGTCCCAAAGTAGCGGAGAGTTAAAGTTAACCCATAAAGAACCGAACTGGTTTGGTATTGGCATTACCCAGTAAGCAAGCCACGGGCGTCCCATGTGGAATACAGGGAACATAGCCGCCTGTATTACCGAGAAAATGGTCATCGCTTCAGCCGACCTGTTGATGGCCATCCTCCACTTTTGGCGGAATAAAAGCAGTACCGCAGAGATAAGCGTACCGGCGTGACCGATACCTACCCACCAAACGAAGTTGGTGATATCCCAGGCCCAGCCTATTGTTTTATTAGATCCCCATGTACCGATACCGGTTCCTACTGTATAAGCAACGCAACCTACACCCCAAAGGAAAGCGGCAAGCGCAATGGAAAATGCTATCCACCATTGCTTGTTGGCCCTGCCTTCCACCGGCCTTGCAACATCAACTGTTACATCGTGATAATTTTTGTCACCTATAATTAAAGGTTTTCTAATGGGTGCTTCGTAATGAGACGACATATCCTTTATAATGTTTCTTAATTAATAACTAATTGATTAGGTGTTCCTCACTTTAACGTGATAGAATACATTAGGCTTAGTGCCAATATGTTCCAGCAGGTGATACATCCTGTCGCTTTCCTGAAGCTGTGCAACTGTATCTTCCTCATTGTTTACATCTCCAAACACCATTGCACCGGAGCCGCAGGCCTCAGAACATGCTGTGTAGAATTCATCTTTCCTTACCGGGCGGCCTTCACGCTTAGCGTTAAGTATGGTAGCCTGTGTCATCTGGATACAGAAAGAACATTTCTCCATAACACCCCTCGAGCGTACGTTAACATCAGGGTTAAGTACCATACGGCCAAGATCGTCATTCATGTGGTAGTCAAACTCCTCGTTCTTGCTGTATAAGAACCAGTTGAAACGACGCACTTTATAAGGGCAGTTGTTTGCACAGTAACGGGTACCTACACAACGGTTATAAGCCATGTGGTTTTGACCCTGGCGGCCGTGAGATGTTGCCGCAACAGGACAAACAGTTTCGCAAGGCGCGTGGTTACAGTGCTGGCAGAATACAGGCTGGAATGCAACCTGCGGATTCTCTGCCGGGTCTTCCATTTCCCTGAAAGTTTCTATAGAATCAAGTAATCCGCTTGCAGCTTCTTTAGTTTCAACATCACCTGCAAATGTATCTTCAGATGAGTAGTACCTGTCAATACGCAGCCAGTGCATATCACGGCTTCTCCTTACTTCGCTCTTACCAACAACAGGAACGTTGTTTTCGGCGTGGCATGCAATAACGCACGCGCCACAACCTGTACAGGCGTTAAGGTCTACCGATAGGTTAAAGTGGTGGCCCACTGTCCTGTCAAAAGATTCCCAAAGGTCTACAGTAGCTGCAGGCACTTCTTTATGGTCTAATGATACTACAGGAACTTCATTCCATTCAGCAGCATCTTTAGTATTATAATCTTTAAGGGTTGTTTCTTTAATGATGTCGCCCCTGCCCATCAGTGTTTTTTGTAACTGTATGCAGGCAAATTCGTGGTCGCCGCTTTCTTTGGTTATCTTAACCGGCTGAACAGCATTAAAGTTATTATACAGCGTGTAAGCATTTACACCTACCACCATTTCAGGCTTCATAGCCTCTTTGCGGCCGTAACCAAGCGCAAGGCCTACTGTGCCTTTAGCCTGACCAGGCTGTATAATTACAGGGACTTTTTCAAGTTTTTTACCATTAACTTCTATAGTAACATAGCTTCCGTTAAGTCCGCCATTTGCTACATTATAGTTTTCAAGGCCCAGCCTTTCTGCATCAGCCTTTGAAACAGTAAGGTAGTTATCCCAAGATACCCTTGTTATTGGGTCAGGGAACTCCTGAAGCCATGGGTTACTTGCCTGCTGGCCGTCTCCCATACCTGTTTTGGTATAAAGTACAAGTTCAAGCTCTCCTGCTTTTTTGGCTTGCGCAAGCTTAGAAGCCGCACCGCTAAAGTCAGCACCGTTAGTTACAGCAGGAGCTATAGTTTCAGCTACAGCAACACCATCATGCACCAGTTGGTTCCATGTTTTACCTGCTGCATAAGCAGGAGCTGTAACTTTAAGATAGTCGTAGAAAGATTGCGGGTTACCCGTCCATGCCAGTAACGAATCCTGAAGCTGCCTTGTTTTAAACAGCGGGCGGATTGTAGGCTGCATGATGCTGTAGTAACCTTTTGCTATACTTACATCTCCCCAAGACTCAAGGTAATGAGGGGCTGCAGCAGCTATAGTAGTAAGACTAGCCGTTTCATCTTCTTTCATAGTGAAGGCTACCGACATTTTTACTTTTTTAAGGCCTTCTGCAAACGCTGCGCTGTCGGCAAGCGTGTACATTGGGTTAACACCACTTGTAATAAGTGTATGTACCGACCCTGCTTTCATGTCATTTACAAGCTGGGCAACTGCCTTTGCATCACCTTTTCTTATAAGGCGTGCACCTGCAGGGTTAAATGCAGCCGACTGAAGTGCGTTATTAATGGCAAGCACTAATAGTTGTGCATCAGTATCATCTAAACCTGTAACAACCACACCGCGTGAACCAGCCGATTTAAGCTGCTGTGCCGCTTTGGCTACTTCTGCTTTTGCAGTAAATGCCGGTGTGCTAACCGAAGAACCTGTAATTGCATTGTAAAGTTCTACAAGTGCATACTTCTGCTCAGTTACCGTCATCGGGATACGCTTATCGGCATTAGCACCCGATAAAGACATGTTTGCCTCCATCTGGATGTGCCTTGACATTTTACCATTTTTAGGTATACGCCCTTCAGCATATCCGGTATCGCAGCCACCGCCCTGCCAGTCGCCAAGTATATCGGCACCTACAGAAACGATAAGGTCTGATTTAGCAAAATCATAATCAGCAAGAGCCCTTTCGCCATAAACAGACTGGAAGGCATCAAGCGCTGTAGTACATGAAACAGCATCATATATTACATGCTTAAAGTTGGCATACCGTGCACCAAATTCAGCAATAAGTTTTTCAGTTGCAGGGCTTGCAAGTGTACCTGTTAAAAGAACCACCTGCCCGCCAGAAGCCGCAGCCTGATCAAGGCTTTTCTTCACTTCGGCATCAACCTCTTCCCATGATGCAGGCTTACCCTTAATCATAGGCTCTTTAAGGCGCATACTGTCATATAAAGAAAGTACAGACGCATATACCCTGGCATTTGGCCTTATTTTGCCACCTGCCAGATAGTTGTTTTCAACTTTTATAGGCCTGCCCTCGCGGGTCTTAACAACAATATTTGCAAAGTCGAAACCATCTGCCATAGTAGTAGCATAGTAATCTGCTACGCCCGGAATGATTTCTTCCGGCTGAACAACATAAGGTATCGATTTAATAACAGGGCCTTCACACGCTGCAAGCGAAGCTGCAGCAGTACTAAACCCTACATATTTTAAAAAGTCACGACGGCTTGTTGATGATGATGACAAAGCTTCTTTGTTACCAAGAAATTCGTCAGTCGGTATCTCCTCAACAAACTCATTGTTTCTTAGCGTCTCAACAATAGAACTGTTTTCTTTCAGTTCTTCAACACTTTGCCAGTATTTTTTGTTTGATGCCATGTTATATATAGATATTAGCTTCTTTAAAATTGATTAATAGTGACATTTACCACATTCTGTTCCGCCCATATTGGCAGCAGTAAGCTTGGTTACGCCATATTTCTTGGCAAGCTCATCGTGGATTTTTTCGTAGTAAGCATTACCTTCTATCTTCACATCTGTTTCGCGGTGGCAGTTAATACACCAGCCCATTGTAAGAGAAGAATGCTGCTTCATTATTTCAAATGTTTCTACAGGACCGTGGCATGTTTGGCACTCTACACCTGCTACAGAAACGTGCTGAGCGTGGTTAAAGTAAACAAAATCCGGAAGGTTGTGTATCCTTACCCATTTTACCGGCTTTTGTTTGCCTGTATAGGTTTGGGTGGCTTTATCCCAACCAACAGCATCATATAGTTTTTGTATCTCGGCAGTGTAGAACTCTTTAGAATACTCTACATAAGTTGAATCTTTATCTCCCTGGAATTCTGCAATGTTTTTGTGGCAGTTCATACACACATTAAGTGATGGTATACCGGAGTGCTTGCTTACCCTTGCAGAAGAGTGACAGTATTTACAATCTACACCATTATCTCCGGCGTGTATCTTGTGAGAGAAGTGAATTGGCTGTATTGGCTCATACCCTTGGTCTACACCAATCTGCATCAGGTAACCGTAAAGGAAGTAGGAAGCAGAAAGCAGTAACAGGATAGCAGTAACTAAAACCAAAAACTGGTTTTTAGCATAAGCCTGCCATAATGACACTGACGACTCAGGCTTCTCAACCTCAATACCGTTTGCAGCAGCAACCTTTTTAAGTGTTTTATTAACCAGTGCAAGCATTACAATAAGAACCACAAGCACTAAAACAAGAGCACCTAAAATAAGCGCATTGTTTATTCCGTTGTCAGATGCAACAGGAACACCGCCTGGAACAGGAGTTGGCGCAGAAACCTCAGCAGGCTGCGAAGTATAAGCAAGAATATTATCTATGTCCTGGTTAGACAACTGCGGAAACGCAGTCATTACCGATTGGTTGTTTTCATTAAAAAGCTTAACAGCAACAGGGTCGCCCGCTTTAATCATAGCGCTACTGTTCTTTATCCAGCTATACAGCCACTCCCTGTCATGTTTTTCAGCAACATTTCTTAGGGCAGGCCCTGTAGCCTTAGCATCAAGCTTGTGACAGGCAGCACAAAGCGTGTTAAACAACTCTTTACCCTTTACAGGATCTCCCGCACCCGCATCAGCCCCGGCATCAGCAACCGCAGGCGCAGCAACCGCCGCGTCGGCAGGAGGAGCATCCTGTGCAAATACTGAAAGGGAGAAGGATAGCGAGAACGCCAGACAGAACATTATAATTCTTGAAAACGAAGTATGGTTACCCACTTTTTTCATATTAAAAATGATTATCGACTATTTTGGTACAGTTTTTAATGTATACACAACAAAATGTTATAGTTTTTTAAAAACTCCCACAAAAATACGACTTAAGAATTATTCTCAAACCTTAAATAAATGTTAATAATCAATTTATAACAATTCTAAATAAACCCGAAGAATACAGGTAAAACAATATGTTGTACTTTTGTAGCAAACACTATTCATTATGAGAAAATTAAAATTTGGAAGATACTTATTTGTGGCACTTTTCCTAATAACAGGGTCCGGATATATGCACGCGCAGGATGTTACAGTAACGCAGGATGAAAAATTTGTACAGCTGCTTAATGAAAAAAGAAAAATAAATGCATCGGTAACTATAAATGACAAGTATAAAATACAGATTTTTTATGGTGAAAACGACAAAGCACGCAAAGCACTGTCAGAGTTTAAAAGAGAATTTACCGATACAGACGGCACCATAGTTTACGAAAGCCCGACTTACAAAGTATGGGTAGGCAGCTTCAGTTCAAGAATTGATGCCGAAAGGATGCTTGTAAAAGTAAAAGAGAGATTCCCGTATGCGCTTTTAATTAAGCCAAACAAATAGAATAAATAACTATATATAACAACAAAGCCCGCTGAAAAGCGGGCTTTGTTGTAGTAAAAACTTAATTATTATTTAAGCTTTTTCTTTACTTCTACTTCCTGGAATGCTTCAATTACATCAAGCTGTTGCAGGTCGTTATAGTTCTTGATCTGCATACCGCAGTCGTATCCTTTAGAAACTTCCTTAACATCGTCTTTAAAACGTTTAAGCGTGGCAAGTTCACCTGTGTAAATAACCACACCATCGCGTATAAGCCTTATCTTAGAGTTCCTGAATATCTTGCCATCGGTAACCATACATCCTGCAATGGTTCCCACTTTAGAAATCTTGAATATCTCACGCACTTCGGCAGTACCTGTAACCTCTTCTTTAAGTTCAGGCGAAAGCATACCCTCCATCGCATCCTTAACATCATCAATAGCATCATAGATGATTGAGTAGTTCCTGATGTCGATTTCTTCTTTTTCTGCAAGCGATTTGGCACTTGCCATAGGGCGCACATTAAAGCCGATGATGATAGCATCTGATGCCGAGGCAAGCAATACATCACTTTCAGTTATTGCTCCAACACCTTTGTGGATTATGTTGATCTGGATTTCTTCTGTAGAAAGCTTAGAGAATGAGTCTGATAATGCCTCTACCGAACCATCCACATCACCTTTAAGGATAATGTTAAGCTCTTTAAACTGGCCAAGTGCAATCCTCCTGCCTATCTCGGCAAGTGTTATATGCCTTTGTGTACGCACCGATTGTTCGCGGATAAGCTGTGTACGTTTGGCTGCAATTTGTTTTGCTTCCTTCTCGTCTTCATATACACCAAACTTGTCACCTGCTGTTGGGGCACCGTCAAGACCAAGTACAGATATAGGTGTAGATGGTCCTGCTTCTTTAATATTATGACCACGCTCGTCGTGCATTGCCTTAACCTTACCGTGGTGCTTACCTGCAAGTACATAATCGCCTACCCTTAGGGTACCGCCCTGCACCAGCACTGTAGATACATAACCACGGCCTTTATCAAGAAACGCCTCTACAACCGTACCAACAGCCGCTTTTTCAGGGTTGGCTTTAAGGTCTAGTATTTCGGCCTCAAGCAATACTTTTTCAAGTAGCTCATTAACCCCCATACCTGTTTTTGCAGATATGTCGTGCGATTGTATTTTACCGCCCCAGTCTTCTACCAGTAAGTTCATACCGGCAAGTCTTTCTTTAATCTTTTCAGGGTTTGCTGTCGGCTTATCTACTTTGTTAATAGCAAATATGATAGGCACGCCGGCTGCCTGTGCATGGTTTATTGCTTCTTTAGTCTGCGGCATTATATCATCATCCGCAGCAATAACAATAATAGCAATATCGGTTACCTGTGCACCACGCGCACGCATAGCGGTAAACGCCTCGTGGCCCGGTGTATCAAGAAATGTTATTTTCTGTCCGTTTTCAAGCATTACCCCATAGGCACCAATGTGCTGGGTTATACCTCCGGATTCTCCTGCAATTACGTTTTCTTCACGAATGTAGTCAAGTAACGAGGTTTTACCGTGGTCAACGTGTCCCATAACCGTAACTATAGGTGCACGTGGCTCAAGGTCTTCCTCCCTGTCTTCAACCACTTCTTTAGCCTCTTCAATATCAGTGGTAATAAACTCTACATCAAAGCCAAACTCATCTGCCACAATAGTAAGCGTTTCAGCATCCAGCCTTTGGTTCATGGTAACCATGATACCTAAAGACATACATACCGATATTACTTTGGTAATTGGCACATCCATCATGGTAGCAATTTCTCCAACTGTAACAAATTCTGTTACTTTAAGAGTCTTGCTGCCCTCTGTAAGTATGCGCTGCTCATCGTCAGTACGCTGACGGTGGCTCTCACGCTTGTCACGGCGGTATTTGGCAGCTTTAGATTTTGTTGTTTTACCCTGTAGCTTTTCAAGCGTTTCGCGAATCTGGTTTTTAACCTCTTCTTCAGTAGGCTCTACTTTAGCCACAATAGCTTGGCGCTTTGTAAATTTATTAGCTCCCGGCCTGTTAGCCTGGCCCGGCCTGTTGTTACCCTGCTGGCCACCCTGGCCTTGCTGACCCTGACCTTGAGGTTTAGGGGTAATACGTTTTCTTTTATTCTTATTATTATTGTTGCCCTGCTGGTTACCAGCATTGCCTTTAGCACCATCCCGCTTAGGCTCTTCTTTCTTCTTTTTAGGCCTGTCAAACTGAGAAAGGTCTATTTTTTGTCCTGTAAAAGTTGTACCGGAAAGCTTCTGGTATTGCGTTTCTATCTTATCGTCCTGCGGCTGCTGGCCTTCCTGCTGTGGCTCCTGTTGCTTTTTAGCATCGGGTGACTGTGCTACAATTTTTGGCTGTGGTTTTATAGCAGGCTCTTCTTTTTTAGGCTCCTGCTTAGCAGGTTCTTCCTGTTTCGGATTTATTGCAGGTTTTGGCTCTGCAGCTTTTGGCTGTTCAGGTGCTTTTGGCTGCTGTTCTGCAGGTACAGGTGTTTCGGCTTTTGGCTGTTCTGTTGCTGCAGGTGCGTCTGAAGAAGGTTCCTGAGCTTTTTTAGGATTTAAGTCTATTTTGCCGACTGCCACAGGTCCCGATAGAGAAGCTTTTGCCTTAATAACTTCCTGCCTTTGCTTTTCTTCGTCCTGCTTTCTTTTTTCTTCCAGTTCACGCTCCCTTTCCATGCGAAGCGCCTCTTTCTCCTTCCTCTTTTCTTCACTCACCTCAAGAGAAGCCTCTTTTTTACCCTTATCAGCAGAAAACTGACGGTAAAGGGTATCGCGTTCTTCACCGGAAATCTTGGCATTAGGGCTCGCCTCTATAGAATACCCCTTATCCTTAAGGTATTCCACAGCCCTGTCCAGCGAAATATTTAATTCCCTTAAAACTTTATTAATTCTTATTGCTCTTTCTTCAGACATAAAATCCTTTTAATATTATCTTCTATCGTTGTGTGTGTTGTCTTTTATTAAACCTACTCTTCAAATTCTTCCCTCAAAATCCTGATAACATCCATAATGGTTTCTTCCTCAAGGTCTGTCCTCCTTACAAGGTCCTGAACGTCATGGTTCAGCACGCTGCGGGCAGTATCAAGGCCTATTTTGGCAAACTCATCAATTATCCATGCTTCAATTTCATCAGAGAATTCAGTCAGTTCAACATCTTCCTCCTCTGCAGGCGTACCTTCCCTTATTACATCAAGCTCATAACCTGTAAGCAGGCCTGCCAGCTTAATATTGTGTCCGCCGCGTCCAATAGCTTTAGAAACCTCTTCCAGCTTAAGGAAAACCTCCGCCCTTTTGCTCTCTTCATCAATTTTTATAGATGATATTTTAGCAGGGCTAAGCGCACGCGAAATATACAGCTGCGTGTTAGTAGTATAATTTATAACATCAATATTTTCGTTACCAAGCTCGCGCACTATACCGTGTATGCGCGATCCTTTCATACCCACACAGGCACCTACAGGGTCTATCCTGTCATCATAAGAATCTACGGCTACTTTAGCTTTTTCACCCGGTATCCTTACTACTTTTTTAACGGTTATAAGGCCGTCAAACACTTCCGGTATTTCCTGCTCAAACAATTTTTCAAGGAATTTTTCAGATGTCCTGCTCATTATAATCTGCGGCTTGTTGCCTTTAAGCTCTACATTTTCTATAATGCCGCGCACATTGTCGCCTTTCCTGAAAAAATCAGATGGTATCTGTTTTTCTTTAGGAAGCACTATTTCATTTCCGTCATCATCCACCAAAATTACAGCTTTTGGCCGAACATGGTGCACTTCAGCAGTATAAATATCGCCAATTATGTCTTTAAACTGCTTGTATAAGTTGGTATTATCGTGTTCGTGTATCTTAGAGATAAGATTTTGGCGCAGTGCAAGTATAGCCCTGCGGCCCAGCTGGATAAGCTTAACTTCTTCCGAAACCTCTTCACCCACTTCAAAATCGGGCTCTATCCTCCTGGCTTCAGAAAGCGAAATTTCCTGGTTAGGGTCTTCAACCTCACCATCGGCAACCACTATACGGTTCCTCCATATCTCCATATCACCTTTATCAGGGTTGATAATAATATCAAAATTATCGTCAGAGCCGTATTTCTTCTTTAAGGCGTTCCTGAAAACATCTTCCAGTATCGCCATAAGGGTAACGCGATCTATTAGCTTATCATCCTTAAATTCAGAAAACGATTCAATTAATGCGATATTCTCCATACCAACTATCTTGTTTTTTTAAAATTTTATTACAACTACTGCTTCCTTTATATCTCCGTAAGGCACTTCTGCTCTTTTTTGCACGGTTTCTTTGCCTTTTCCAACCTTTTTAGGTTCGCGGGCTTTCCACTCCAGTATTATATGCTCATCTGTCGCACCGGTAAGCTCGGCCTCAATTTTTTCATTTTGGGTGGTTACCTTAAGCGTGCGCCCCATATTTTTTTTGTACTGCCTTTTGTTTAGCAACGGGCTTGTTGCACCCGCCGATGCCACCTCAAGCGAAAAGTCCTGCTCCTCCCTGTCAAGGTTATGCTCTATGGCACGGCTAACATCTATGCAATCCTGCAGGTTAACACCATTATCACCATCCAGCGTTACCATTATTTTATTGGCTTCGGTTATCTTAAGCTCAATAAGAAAGAGCTCCGGGCGCTCTTTAAGCGCTTCATCCAACAGGCTGCCTACTTTCTCTTTAAATGTCATATTTTTTATGAAAAAGAGGGGACTTCCGCCCCCTCATTATTTACTGTTCTGTGAAATAATGGCGCAAATATAGCAATTTTTTTTATATCTTGAAAATCATTGTATAATGCAAAATTAATTCTTACTTTTATAATGTTAAAAGTACACGCATAATTTGTTAATATTAGACCTATACCAATCATTATGAAAAAAATTTTAGTCCCTACAGACTTCTCTGAACATGCCGAACATGCACTTAAAGTTGCCGCACAAATTGCACGCAAAAACAACAGCGAAATATACCTGTTGCACATGCTGGAACTGCCTTCGCACATTAGCGACGACGGTATTGGCGAGAGCAACGCCGTAGGCAGCAGCGCAGGTGTGCCCGAGGTTATGTTTTTTATGGAAAAAACACGTGAGCGTTTTGAGGAAGTGCTTAACGCACCTTACCTTGAAGGCATACCGGTTGTAGAAGCAATTCAGTTTGACAGGGCTTTTGACGGAATTATAAAGCAAAGCAAAAAGCATAGTATAGACCTGATAGTAATGGGGTCTCATGGCGCAAGCGGTTTCAGGGAAATGTTTATTGGCTCTAACACAGAAAAAGTAGTAAGAACATCTAACATACCTGTGTTGGTAATCAAGAAAGATGAAGGCAATTTTAACCCGCAAAAATTTGTCTTTGCTTCTGATTTTTCTGAAGAAATAAGGAAACCGTTTAGCCAGGTGGTTGATTTCGCCAACACTTTTGATATGGAACTTGACCTTGTTTACATAAACACGCCAAACGATTTTAAATCTACCCACGCCGCTATGAAAACCATGCAGGAATTTGCAGCAGGCTTTAGCATAAACAATGTAGACCTTCACATTTATAATGATGTAAATGTAGAGAAAGGCATACTGCATTTTGCCAACCACATTAATGCCGACATGATAGGTATGTGTACCCACGGAAGGCAGGGCCTTGCCCACTTCTTTAACGGCAGCATAAGCGAAGATTTAGTTAACCACTCTATGAAACCGGTGGTAACTTTCAAGATATAAATTACCTGTTAAAACCAAAAAAACCTCTCAGTTTCCTGAGAGGTTTTTTGTTGGTCCACTAGGACTCGAACCTAGAATGACTGAACCAAAATCAGTAGTGTTACCATTACACCATGGACCAATCTTGCTCATTGCGGGTGCAAATGTAGCACATAAATTTATTAAAGCAAATTTTTGGCAGAAAAAAATATTAAAAAATATTTTTTTGCGTTCTGTAAGAATAACCATGTTTTTTCACGACAAACTTAACCTGTTAATTTACAGCCTATGGAGCATTTCAACTTTAAAAAATGGAATACAATACTGGGATGGACATTATTTTTTACAGCACTTGCCGTTTACACCCTTACAGTAGAACCAACCGTTAGTTTTTGGGACAGCGGCGAGTATATTTCCACTTCTGCAAAGCTGCAGGTGGGGCATCCGCCGGGCGCTCCGTTATACCAGCTTATTGGCGCTTTCTTTGCTATGTTTGCATCAGGCCAGGAAAATATAGCCTTTATGGTAAATATGGTTTCGGTACTCTCATCCGCGTTTACCATATTGTTTATGTTCTGGTCTTCTACGCTCCTGCTCAAAAATATAAATGCATTAAAAAATACACACAAGCAAAACAGTATAGCCATATTGGGCAGTGCGGCAACAGGTTGCCTTACTTTTATCTTTACCGACAGCTTTTGGTTTAATGCCACCGAAGCCGAAGTATATGCTATGGCATCATTATTTATAGCCATGCTCTTTTGGGCAGGGCTGCGCTGGGGCGAAGCCATGCACACGCAAAACGGCAACCGCTGGCTGCTGCTGATAGCAATGCTTACCGGGCTTTCTTTCGGGGTGCACTTTTTGGCATTGCTAACCATACCTGCAATAGGGCTTATTTATTATTTTAAAAACTATGAAAAAATAACTTTTAAAAATTTTGCTGTTGCCAACATAGCCGTTACAGGCATACTGTTGTTTGTTTTTATGATGCTCCTGCCCTACACTATGGCTCTTTTTGCAAAAGCCGAAATATTTATGGTAAACAGCATGGGGCTTCCGTTCAATTCAGGTACGGTATTTATGTCCCTCGCAGTAGGCTTGCTGTTTTGGTACGCATTAAGATATACCCGCAAAAAGCAGCTTCCGTTGTATAACACCCTTGTACTGTGCCTGCTGTTTATGTTCATAGGCTTTTCATCGTGGATGATGCTGCCGGTAAGGGCAAACTCGGGCATTACCATTAACGAAAACCCGCCCACAGATGCAGCCGACCTGCTTGCTTACTATAACCGTGAGCAATACCCGGAGCAAAAAGTATTTTATGGGCCAATGTATACACAAGCCTACGCCGGGCTTGATGCCGATATGCCCTACACAGATGCCAAGCCCAACTATGAAAGGGACTATAAAACAGGAAAGTATGTTATAATAAACAACTATAAAAATGCAAAGCAGCAATTTGACAGAAGCCATGAGGGATTTTTACCGAGGCTCTCTAAAGAAAAGCATGCTGCCAATTATATGGCTTATGCCGGTGCGCCTGATTTCAGGGTTAACCCAAACTATGATTTTGAGAGTGAACTGCCCTATTATGGCATTAATGTAGCCGAACTCAGCCCTGAAGATACTGCTATAGCCGCAGCAGGTTTGAGGAATGAACTTGATAATATTATACAGGAGTTTAAAACCGCATACCGCAAAGGTGATGCAGGTAATGAGGAACTTGACTCGTTCCTTAAAAACTACAGCCGCTACCTGATTATTGACAAGCCTACGCTGATACAGAATATCAGCTATATGTTCAGCTACCAGTTTGGCTATATGTACTGGCGTTACTTTATGTGGAACTTCGCCGGAAGGCAAAACGATATTCAGGGCAAAGCCGATATACTTAACGGAAACTGGATTAGCGGTATAAAAGCCATAGACGGGCTAAGGCTTGGTAACCAGGAAAAGCTTGCCCCCGATATGCTTAATAATGAAGGAAGGAATACGTATTTTTTTATCCCGTTGCTGCTTGGGGCTGTTGGGTTGTTGTATCATGCCCGTAAAGACGCTAAGAGCTTTTACGTGCTCTTAGTGCTGTTCCTGTTTTGCAGCCTTGCTATAAAAGTATTCCTTAACGAAAGCCCTTTTGAGGTGCGCGAAAGGGATTACGTGTTAGTCGGCTCTTTCTACGTTTTCGCCATCTGGATAGGATTCGGTGTATTTGCATTATTACAGTTTGCAGGTAAATTTATAAAGCCTAAAGTTGCCATTCCTGCAGTATTTGCCATTACGCTGCTTAGCTGCCCCGTTTTAATGGCACGTGAAAACTGGGATGACCATGACCGTTCCGAACGTTATACCGCACTGGCAATGGCAAAAGCCTGCCTTGATTCCTGCGCACCAAATGCCATTTTATATACTGTTGGCGATAATGACACATTTCCCCTATGGTATGCTCAGGAAATAGAAAACTACCGTACCGATGTAAGGGTGGTATGCACCACGTACCTGCCTGCCGACTGGTATATAGACCAGATGAAACGCCAGGCTTATGATTCTACCCCTTTGCCCATAACGCTGCTGCACGACCAATACAGGGACGGCACACGCGACTTCATGCTCTACAACAAAAAAACAGATGAAAGGATGAGTATTGCCAGCTTTATGGAGTTTGTATCGCTTGATGATGAACGCGCTACCGTAGAGCTGCAAAACGGGCACAGGGTAAACTACTACCCTTCAAACAAAATACGCATTCCGGTAAACAAGCAAACCATCATAAAAAACAAGGTAGTACTAGAGGCTTATTATGATGATATTGTTCCTTATATAGACATAGACCTCCCGGATGTATTGTACAAGCACAACCTTATCATGCTGGATATTATCAACAACAATAACTGGGAGCGCCCTATCTACTTTACCGGGGGCAGCCCCGAAGACGATTATTTTGCATGGATGGACAACTACCTGCAACTGGAAGGCATGGCCTACAGGCTCGTTCCGGTAAAGACAGAGAATCCGGAAGATAACCCGTTCGAGCTTGGCAGGGTACATTCGGAGAAAATGTATGATACTGTAATGAAATGGGACTGGGGCAACAGCAACAGCCCTGATGTGTACCTCGACCCGCAAACATTGCGCACCGGCGTTAGCTATAAAGCAAATCTTGCACGCCTTTCAGATACGCTTATTGAAGAAGGCAACCCAGAAAAGGCTGAAAAAGTTATTGACCTTGCCCTGGAAAAAATGCCTGTAGCACGCTACCGCAGCTATTTTATGGATAAAGATTTTGCCGATGGCTATTACCGTACCGGTAATGTAACCAAAGCAAGGAACCTGTTGACAACACTCGTACAGAAATACCAAGAGAACCTTACTTACTATAAATCCTTAAAGGCACCTTTACAGGATGAACTGTTTTATACCATAATACGCGATATAGAAAGTTACAGGAGCTTACTCCTTATCATGAAAGAGAATAACGACCTTTCTTTTTATGAGGAACACAAGGAAGAATTTAACCGTTACAACAAAATGTTCGGCCGGTTTGGGCGTAAAAATGAATAGGCAGGCATAAAAAAAAGCGCTGAACCCAAACCTTACGCAAAAAAATAGTTTCTTTGCAGTACTAAAATACACATACTGTAAATCATTTTAAATGGTAACATTCAACTTTAAAAAATGGAATACCGTGCTTGGCTGGACTGTTTTTGCCATAGCACTGATAGTATATTCTGTAACCGTTGAACCTACTCTTAGCTTTTGGGATTGCGGCGAATATATAGCAACCGCCGCCAAACTGGAAGTGGGCCACCCACCGGGAGCGCCGCTTTTCCAGATGATGGGTGCTTTCTTTGCCATGTTTGCCACAGGCCCGGATACGGTTGCACTTATGGTTAATATGGTATCGGTGGTTTCCAGTGCATTTACCATATTGTTCCTGTTCTGGTCGCTAACTATATTGCTTCGCACCATTACAGAGCGTTTTTCAGAATTTAATAATAACAGTGCAGCAGCTATTTTGGGCGCTGCGGCTACAGGTGCGCTTGCCTTTACATTTTCTGACAGCTTCTGGTTTAATGCCACAGAGGCAGAGGTATATGCCATGGCATCATTATTCATCGCGTTGCTTTTCTGGCTTGGCCTGCGCTGGGAGCAGGATATGCACACGCCGCGCGGCAACAGGTGGCTGCTTATCATTTCGCTGGTAACGGGACTTTCGTTCGGTGTGCACTTTATGGCGTTGCTTGCTATACCTGCCATAGGCTTTATCTACTTCTTTAAGAATTACCGCGATGTTACTGTAAAGAATTTCCTTATTGCCAATGTGGTTATTGTAGCTATATTACTTTTTATATTTAAGCTTTTATTGCCTTATACAATGGCACTTTTCGGTAAAACCGAAATATTCATGGTAAACAATATGGGGCTGCCATTCAACTCGGGCACCATATTTATAGCCCTTGTTATCATAGCCTTCTTTTATTTCGGATTACGATATACACAAAAAAAGCAGTTACCTTTTTATAACACCCTATTGCTTTGCATACTGTTCATCCTTATAGGTTTTTCTACCTGGATGATGCTGCCGATAAGGGCTAACGCCAACGTGGTTATTAATGAGAACAAGCCTTCGGATGCTGCCGAGGTACTGGCCTACTACAACAGGGAGCAGTATGGTGAGCAAAAGCTTTTCTATGGCCCAATGTATTCTGATGCTTATGCAGGGTTAGACCCGGTAAATCCGTATGAAGATGAAAAGCCCAACTACCAGAGGGATTATAAAACGGGTAAGTATGTAATTGTAAATAATTACAAGAACGCCAAGCAAAATACGGATGACCGCCACAAAGGCTTTATGCCGCGTATGTGGAGTGCCGACCATGCCGCTAACTACATGCGTTTCTCTAACACGTTAGATTTCAGGATAGACCCGAATATTGATTATGACAGGGAACTGATGCAGTATGGCGTTGACCCGGAAGTATTAAGCCCGGAAGATTATGCACAGGCGGTAAACCAGATAAGGGGCGGACTTGAAGAGGAAGTAAGCAACTTTAAGGCTGCTTTCCGCTCAGGGCAGGCAGATATAGAAGATTATAATAAATTCCTTACTACCTACGGGCAGTACCTGCTTGTAGAGAAGCCATCGTTCATGGATAACATGAAGTATATGTTCGTGTACCAGTTCGATTATATGTACCTGAGATACTTTTTATGGAATTTCGCCGGAAGGCAGAATGACATACAGGGGCGTTATGACAACCTTGACGGTAACTGGATAAGCGGCATTAAAGCTTATGACAGCATAAGGCTGGGCAACCAGGATGAGCTTACAGATGACCAGAAAGAAAACAAAGGCCGTAATGTGTACTACATGCTGCCGCTTATACTGGGGCTTATAGGTTTAGGCTACCATGCATTTAAAGATTTAAAGAGCTTTTATGTATTGCTGGTACTGTTCCTGTTTACCGGGCTTGCGCTTAAAATATACCTTAACGAGCGTCCGTTTGAACCACGCGAAAGGGATTATGCGCTTGTAGGCTCTTTCTTTGTGTTCTGCATCTGGATTGGCTTCGGCGTTTATGCCATATTTGAGGGTATCTCAAAATATATTTCTGCAAAAGTTGCTGCGCCTTTAGTAACAGTAGTATGCCTTTTGGCTGCGCCTGTACTTATGGGTTCTCAAAACTGGGATGACCATGACCGCTCAGGGCGTTACACAGCACTTGCAATGGCAAAAGCCTACCTTTCATCATGCGAACCAAACGCCATACTCTTTACTATTGGCGATAACGACACCTTCCCGTTGTGGTATGCACAGGAGGTAGAGGGCTTCCGTACCGATATCCGCATTGTTAACACCAGCTTGTTCATGACCGATTGGTATATCGACCAGATGAAGCGCAAGGCGTATGAGAGCGAGCCTATGCCGATATCATTCACGCACGACCAATATGTGCAGGGTACACGCGATTACATGCTGTACATACCGGAAACAGACGCAAGGTGGGATATAAAGCAATTTCTTGACTTTATAAAATCGGACGACCCGCGCACCAAAAAAGAACTGAACAACGGCCACAGTGTAAACTACTACAGGACAAACAAAATAAGGCTTAATGTTAACCGTGAAAATGTTATAAAAAGCAAATCGGTTAACCCTGCCATGTATGACTCTATAGTGCCGTATATCGATATAAACATTAAAGGCGATGCACTTTACAAGAACCGCCTTATGATGCTGGATATACTGGCTAATAACGACTGGAAACGCCCTATCTATTTTACAGGAGGCAGCTTTGGTGATGACGATTACCTTTGGATGAAAGATTACCTGCAACTGGATGGCCTTGTGTTTAAGCTGGTACCTTTCCGCTCTCCGATACCGGAAGATGGAAGCCCGCTTGATATGGGTTACATTGACACCGAAAAGATGTATGACATTGTAATGTCATGGGACTGGGGTAACAGTGGCAGCCACGATATTTATCATGACCCTGAAACAAGGAAGAACAGTATAACCTACCGTACCAACCTTGCAAGGCTGATGGAAAAACTTATTGAAGAAGGCAAAGACGACAAGGCAAAAAAGATAATAGACCTTGCCATGGAAAAAATGCCTGTAGAATACTATGGTTATTATACCCTGCTGGAGCCATTTGCATCCGGCTACTACCAAACAGGTAATAAACAAGCCGCAAGAAAACTGCTTGAAACGCTTATTGGTAAATACCAGCAAAGCCTTACCTTCTTTAACAGCTTAAAGATATCAGAGCAAAACGATTACCATATTGATATCATTACCGATATTGAGCGCTACAGGAGCCTGCTGCTTATCATGAAAGAAGAGGGCGATATGGAAATGTATAATAAGGAAAAAGCAGATTTTAATAAGTATAACAAAATGTTTGAACGCTTTAAACGCGAAAGCGAATAACAATCAAACAGGAATTATTAAATTTGGATGCAGTACTTTTTAGTACTGCATTCTTTTTTAGCTTGGCTTATGAAAATGTACTGGGTAAAAACAAACCTGCTGATTAAAAAATGGTTCTCCGGCTTTGTATGGAGCATACCCAACCATGAAAAAAAGATATACCTTACTTTTGATGACGGCCCTACCCCGCAAGTTACAGAATGGGTACTTGAAGTACTTGCAGAGCATAACATAAAGGCTACTTTTTTTTGTATCGGGAATAATATAGAAAAGCATCCTGAACTATTTAAAAAAGTAATTGCAGCAGGCCACACCATAGGTAACCATACTTATAACCACCTTAACGGGTGGAATACCAAAAACGATACATATCTTGACAATACGATAGCTACAGAAAGTATTATAGATAAGCTGTATCCAAATGGCACTGAAAAGCTTTTCAGGCCGCCATACGGCAAAATGAAGGGAGCACAGGCTAAAGCTGTGCGCAGTATGGGCTACAGAATAATAATGTGGGATGTGCTAAGCGCCGACTTTGACAGGAACATAACGCCCGAAAAGTGCCTGCAAAATGTAATAAGGAACACGCGCGAAGGCAGTATCATTATATTTCATGATAGCGAAAAAGCATACCCTAACCTTAGGCATGCCCTGCCGGAAAGTATAAAATACCTGAAAGAAAAAGGATTTGTTTTTGACAGGATAAACTAAAGCTGTTCCTGTACCAGTGCAATAATAGTATTGGCATCAAGCTCGCCCGATTGCCTCCATACCATTTGCCCGTCTTTGTATATCATTAATGTAGGAAGCCCTTTTATCCTTAGGGCATCGGCCAGTTCCTGGTTTTTGTCCACATCAATTTTTATCACTTTCGCCCTGTCGCCAAGCGCTGCGGCAACGTCGCGCATTACAGGATGCATCGAAACCGAAGGCTCGTTCCACTCTGTGTAAAAATCAATAAGGACCGGTACCTTTGAGTTGATTAATTCGCCGAATTTTGACATAAATTTAAATTTAAACCGACCAAAAAGCTTTTGTATTCCGATTAAAACTACACAAATATAACAATTTTATCAACCTACGCTATTTTTTCGCCTTTTTTTAGTTCCAGCACAGTAATCTCGGGCCATATACCCACCCTACCCGGGTAGGCATGAAAGCCAAAACCGCGATTAACATATATATACCGACCCACATGCTCATAAAGCCCTGCCCATTGCTTGTATATATACTGCACAGGGCTCCATTTTATAAGCCCCGGTATCTCTATACCAAACTGTAAGCCGTGTGTGTGCCCGCTCAGGGTAAGGTGATAATTATTATGGCTTTGCTTTACCTCCATTTCCCAATGCGAAGGGTCGTGGCTCATTAATATCTTAAAATCATTTGGCGTTAAGCCTTCAGATGCTTTACCCAGGTCGCCTGCCTTTTTAAAGTTATGCCCCCAGTTCTCTACACCCACAAGGGCTATTTGCTGGCCGTCCCTTTCAAGCTTAACATGCTCATTAAGAAGAAGCTTAAAGTCTATCTGGCGGTGCAGGTCTTTAATAGCGTTAAAGTTATCTTCTTTATCTTTATTGGTAGGCCAGGTTACATACTCGCCATAATCATGGTTGCCCAGTACAGAGTATTTCCCAAGCGGCGGATTCTCAATACGCTTAAAAGTTTCTATCCAGGGGTGCATTTCTTCGGCGTGGGTATTTACTATATCGCCTGTAAAAAGAATGATGTCCGATTTTTGCTGATTGATAAGGTCTATGGCATGGCTTATTTCATCGGGGTTATCAAAGCTGCCGCTGTGGACATCCGATATCTGCGTGATGGTCATACCGTCAAAACTCTCGGGCAGGTCGGCAAAATAAAGTGTCTTTTTTCTTACTTGGAAGTTATACTTACCTTTTGTCATTCCGTACAGCAATGATACAAACGGAATTGCTGCCAGGCCAAGCGCCGCCTGGCTCACAAACTTACGCCTCTCGATAAGGAACGACTCATTGCTGTTACCCAGAAATTCGCGCATAAGTCCGAAGAAAAAGCGCACTATATCTTCACCAAACATTACAACGGCAATAACCATTTTGGGCACATAGGTAAGCAGCAACAACCCGAATGTAAAGAGTGTCTGCTTGTTTTGCCCCACACTCCTGTCAAACTGCGTAAAGGAGTAGGCAATATACATAATGATGATAAAAGAAATGATCTGGTAGGCATAAAGCACCCATCTCAGCCTTGTTACGGTGCGTATAGCCTGAAATGCATATACCTCAACCAAGACAACGAAAACAAAAAATAATATCCAGCGAAACATATGTTCTTTCCTAAAAGTGATACTGATATTTAGCACAAAACGTGCCGTTAATTGCTGTCAGCAAAGATATAAACGAATATGTCCTGATTTTGTTACCGCGAATAATATTAGGATATAAATACCTTTATATTAAGATTTTCTTTACAAACAGTTGGCTATCTTTGAAAGATAACGAAATAACCATTTGATATGAAAGCAGTTATACTACTGGCAACCCTTAAAAAAGAAGGCAACAGCAATACCGAAACCCTTAGTGAATTTTTTGCGGAGCATCTTAAAAAACAAAATATTGAGAGCGAGATCATCAAGCTTGTCAATCATACTATTCTTCCCGGTACTTATTCTGACATGGGTGATGGGGACGAATGGCCTGCCATACTTGAAAAAGTACTGTCAGCCGATATAATTGTATTTGCAACCCCGGTTTGGTGGGGCAACCATTCTTCTCAGATGCAAATGGTAATTGAAAGGATGGATGAGCTTCATGATGAAATTATGGAAGGCAATACATCTAAACTACAAGGCAAAGCAGGAGGTATTATAGTAACGGGCGACAGCGATGGAGCAGAGCATATTATTGCCAATACTGCCAATTTTTATAATGCTTTGGGTATAGGGCTGCCACCGTTTGCATCATTAACCGTATTATGGGAAGGCCACGCCAAAGGCAAAGACACCCCAAAAGAAGAGCTGCTGGAAAAATACCGCAAGGAGTATGACAAAACAGCAGAGCAAATGGTTAAGCAACTGGCAGGGTATGTAAAGTAATACCTGTTGCAACGCATGGCTATTAAAGCGGGTTTGCTTATTTTTACAGGCAAATAAATTTTTCATGTCACAGCAAAAACGACTTTTCCTGCTCGATGCCTATGCGCTAATATTCCGCGGCTATTATGCATTTATTAAAAACCCGAGGATAAACTCCAAAGGCATGGATACCTCTGCCATTATGGGTTTCATGAACTCTTTGCTGGATGTTATAAAACGGGAGCGGCCCGACCACCTTGCCGTTGCTTTTGATAAAGAAGGCAGCGCAGTGCGTACCGAAATGTTTGCCGACTACAAAGGGCACCGGGACGAAACACCCGAAGCCATAAAAATTGCCATTCCGTATATACAGGACATACTTAAAGCCATGCACATACCCGTTATAGAAATGGCGGGCTGCGAGGCAGACGACCTTATAGGCACTGTTGCAAAACAGGCAGAGAAGCAGGGCTACCAGGTATATATGGTAACACCTGATAAAGATTTTGCACAGCTTGTAAGCGAAAATATATTTATGTACCGCCCCGCACGTATGGGTAACGGTATAGAGATTTGGGGCGTGCCGGAAGTACTTGAGCGTTTTGAAATTGAGCGTCCCGAACAGGTAATCGATTTTCTGGGCATGATGGGCGATGCTGTAGATAATATTCCGGGATTGCCGGGTGTAGGCGAAAAAACCGCCAAAAAACTACTGAAAGAATACGGCTCTATGGAGAACCTGCTGGCCAACACGCATCAGCTTAAAGGTAAAATGAAGGAGAACATAGAGGCAAATGCCGAAAAGGGCATTTTATCTAAAAAGTTAGCCACTATTATTACCGATTGTAATGTAACCTTTGATGAGCATGATTATGAACTGAGCAAGCCTGACACCGAAAAAGTGGAAGCCCTTTTCCAGGAGCTGGAGTTCAGGAGGATGGCAGAGCAGTTCCATAAGCTGTTCTCACATGGCGAGGAGTTCGACGAAATCAACACACAAGGTTATACGCCCACGAAAACAATTACAAAACAGGACCAGCAGTTTTCTCTTTTTAATGAAGGTGCAGCAGATGAGCATGCCCAGTTTGACCCCGGATTTTACAAAAAGATTGATACGTACGACCATAATTACCAGGTAGTGCAGGGCAATATGGGTATAAGCCTTTTAATGCGCGACATGATGCAGCAAAAGAGCGTGAGCTTTGACACCGAAACTACCGGGATATGTGCCCTTACTGCAGAGCTTGTCGGGATGTCATTTTCATGGGAGAAAGGAAAAGGGTTTTATATTCCCGTACCTGCCAACCGCGACGAGGCAAAAGAACTGCTGCAAAAGCTGGTACCGTTTTACGAGAGTGAGGAAATAGAGAAAGTGGGCCAAAACCTTAAATATGATATTGAAGTGCTTTCTAACTACGGTATAACTGTAAAAGGAAAGTTTTTTGACACCATGATTGCGCATTACCTCATCAATCCTGATATGCGCCACGGTATGGATATACTTGCCGAAACCTACCTGAAATATTCGCCTATGCCTATTGAGTCGCTTATCGGTAAAAAAGGCAAGAACCAGAAAAGCATGCGCGATGTTGAGCTGGAACTGATTAAAGAATATGCCGTTGAGGATGCCGACATAACCCTGCAGCTTAAAGAGGTGTTTGAACCCATGCTGGAACAAACCCTTACCCGCAAACTTTTTGATGATATAGAGATACCGCTTATGCCGGTACTTGCAGCCATGGAGCATGAGGGCATAAACCTTGATACGGCTTACCTGAAACAGCTTTCTGAAGTACTGACGAATGACATTAAGGGGCTTGAGCTTAAAATTTATGAAGCCGCCGGAGAATCGTTTAACCTTGCCTCACCTAAACAGCTTGGAGATATATTATTCGATAAGCTGAAAATAGGGGGCACCAAACAAAAGAAAACAAAAACGGGGCAGTATGCCACTGGCGAAGAGGTGCTATCATATCTTGCCAAAGACAACCCCATAGTGCAGGACATACTGGACTGGAGGCAGCTTATAAAACTGCAAAACACCTATGTAGATGCGCTGCCCACACAAGTAGAACCCGCAACAGGCAGGGTGCATACCGATTATATGCAAACGGTAGCCGCTACCGGAAGGCTCAGCAGCAACAACCCCAACCTGCAAAACATACCTATACGCACAGAGCGTGGCAGGCAGATAAGAAAAGCATTTATAGCACGCGACGAGAACTATACATTGCTTTCTGCTGACTACTCGCAGATAGAGCTTCGTATCATAGCCGCATTAAGCGGTGACCCGGAAATGGTAAAATCGTTCCAGAATAATGAAGATATCCATGCCAGTACGGCGGCTAAGGTGTTTAACGTTTCTCTTGAAGAAGTTACAAGAGAGCAGCGAAGCAATGCCAAAACGGTAAACTTTGGTATCGTATATGGTGTTTCGGCATTCGGGTTAAGCAACCAGACATCTTTAAGCCGCTCAGAGTCGAAAGACCTTATAGATGCTTATTATAAGACTTACCCAACACTCCGCAGTTATATAAACAGCCAGGTAGAGTTTGCCCGAGAAAACGGCTATGTGCAAACCATCTCGGGCAGGAGGCGTTACCTTAAAGATATTAACTCGCAAAATGCAGTGGTGCGCGGCGCGGCAGAACGTAATGCCGTTAATGCCCCTATACAGGGCAGCGCCGCCGATATTATTAAGATTGCAATGATTAATATACACAAGCGCCTTATCAATGAAGGCTGGAAGAGCAAAATGCTGCTGCAGGTGCATGACGAACTTGTTTTTGATGTGCACAACAGCGAAACAGAGCGCATAAAGCCGATGATTAAGCATGAAATGGAAAATGCATTTCCGCTTGATGTGCCGTTAGTTGTAGAAATGGGTACCGGGCAAAACTGGCTTGAGGCGCATTAATGTAATGTTACAGTCAGACTGCCGTCTAATTATAAAAACTTAAAACGATGAAAAAGAGCTTACTGCTGATCATAGCTTATATCCTGGCTGCCCCCGCTTTTGCACAGCCTATGGAGCCACGCTTTGTTAAGATAGACAGCCTGTTGTCTTACTTCGCTGCCAATAATAAATTTATGGGTTCTGTCAGCATCCGCGAAAAAGACAAGGTAGTTTTTGAAAGAGCCTACGGATATGCCGATGCAGAAAATAAAATTAAGGCAAATGCCGATACAAAATATAAAATAGGCTCTATAACCAAGATGTTTACATCGGTTATTGTCTTTCAGCTTATAGAAGAAAAGAAGCTTACGGCTGACACAAAGCTATCGCAGTTTTTCCCTAACATAAAAAACGCCGACAGTATAACCATTACCAATTTGCTAAACCACACCAGTGGGCTTTATAACTTTACAAACGACAGTATCTTTGGCAGCTATGTAACCGCATTCCAGCCTCATAAGTCCATGCTTAAAAAAATAGAGGCTTATGAGCCTGTGTTCAGCCCGGGTTCTAAGGCAGAATACAGTAATAGCAACTACCTGCTTTTAGGATATATAATAGAAGATATTCTTAAAAAACCATATAAAGATGTAGTAGAAGAAAGGATAGTAAAAAAGCTTGGACTTAAAAACACCTATTACTATGGCAAGATAAACCCGCGCCGCAACGAAGCCTACTCCTACCATTATAACGGCACCGACTGGGAAAGGCATGAAGAGTGGAATGAATCGGTAGCGGGGGCGGCTGGCGCCATGCAAAGCACACCTACTGACCTTACTACCTTTATAAGGGCGCTGTTTGAAGGCAAGCTGGTAAAAAAGACATCATTAGATGAGATGCTTAAGTTTGACTACGGATATGGCAAAGGCATCTTCAGCTTTCCGTTTGGCGAGCGCCACTTTTACGGGCATAACGGGGGTATAGAGAACTTTACCTCTTCTTTGGGCTATTACCCTAAAGAAGGGCTTGCAGTAGCCCTTACCGTTAACGGAAATAATTATGACGGGAACGAAATAATGATAGGCATACTCAGCATTTACTATAAGCTGCCTTACCGTTTCCCTAATCTTAAAACCGTAAAGGTTGCACCGGAGATTTTAAAAGGATACGAAGGCACTTATGCCTCGCCTGGCGTACCGCTTAAAATAAATATTAAATATTCTAACGGTGTACTTATGGCTCAGGCTACAGGGCAGGGTGCCTTTCCGTTAAACCCGCTAAGCGATAACGAATTTAACTTTGACCCGGCAGGTATAAGCGTAACATTTAAGGATAATAGCTTTACCATCTATCAGGGTGGTACTGCAACAGAATTTAAAAAGGAGTAATCAGATGATTACTCCTTTTGGTTTTTTCTCTGTTTATATTTAAAGCTTTCGCGTAGATTCACGCTGCCTTAATTCGGTTTTTATAACTTTTGTCTGGTATTCCGGCTCCTCCCCTTCTTTCGCCTCAAGGCGGTCTATAAGCATGTTGGCTGCCGCCTCACCAATTTCGGGCCCGTGCTGGCTAACGGTACTAAGGCTTGGGGTTAACCTGCGCGACCACACGCCATCGGCAAAGCCTATTACATTTAGCTCATCCGGTATTTTAATCCCTTTTTTAATGGCTGCCTTCATTGCCATTACAGAGGCATGCTCATCAAGGGCAAAAATACCGTCTATTTTTTTGTCAAACAGCTTTTGCAGCTTCTCATCAAAGTCATCTGTGTTATCGGTAAGTATGGTTATGGTGTCGTTAATGCTAATATTGTTATCGGTAAGTGCTTTGTGGTAGCCTTCGGCCCGCAACTTACCCACGCTCAGGTTATCAATAGTAGAAAGCAACGCTATGTTTTTACAGTTAAGTTTTATCATGTGGTTTACAGCATGTACCGCCGAATCAAAATCATCTACAATAACCTTATCGCAATTTACCTCATCTGATATCCTGTCAAACATTACTATAGGTATATCATCCGATATGGCTTCCTTAAAATGTTTAAAGTCGCCTACGGCCTGGGTTTCTTCCGCAATAGAAAGTATAAAGCCATCAATAGTACCATTGCTGAGCATATCCATAGCATGCACTTCTTTCTCCAGCGACTCATTGCTTATGCAGGTTATTACATTATAGCCGCGGTCGTTTGCCGCTTTTTCTATTCCACTAAAAACTTTAGCAAAAAAAGGGTTAAGTATATTAGGTATTATCACGCCTATGGTACGACTCTTTTTGCTTTTTAAATTAACCGCCACATTATTGGGCTTGTAGTTTTTAAGCTTGGCGAATTCCTGCACGCGCTTTTTGGTGGGTTCGCTTATTTCCGGGCTGTTGCTTAACGCTTTAGATACTGTTGAGACAGATACATTAAGCTCTTTCGCTATCTGCTTTAGTGTGGCCTTTTGTTTCATACTTCCAAAAAATTATTGCATTGTAAAAGTAACGAAAATAATTACGAAATAATATTTATAATTATCCACAAAAAAGGCTAAAGACTGAATAACTGATCATTGTAAAACTATGAGTATTACATCACAATTACCTGAAATAGCTTGTTAATAATGCAGTCTTAAAGTTAATGTTATAATAAAGTCCGCCAATAGTTAATGTTAAATAATTGTTAGCAGTATAAGTTTAGCATCTGGCTTTTGCACCCAGTTCATAAAGAACTATACCGGTAAATAGCTCACTAAGCAATTATTAAATTTTTCTTAAAATAAAATATTTTCTGCGCTTTCTTAAAAACCATTAACAATTTGCCTGCGTAAGTAAAGGTAACTTTGAAAACATTGAAGCCGAACAATACCACACCTGATAATTATTAACCCATTAACGAATTAGTATTATGAAAAAGAAAGTTGAAGTAAAGGAAGTGAGGACAGACCTGCACAACAGGAGAAGCTTCCTTAAACTTAGCGGGCTTGCGGTAGCAGGTACAGGCTTATTATTAGTAGGATGTAATAATGATGACGACGGTGGCGGAGGAAACACTCCAGACGCTAACCAACTACCGGGCATCAGGAATGGTGTGTTTGACCTTGGCGGTGGCGATTTAGGTATTTTAACCTATGCCTATGCCCTTGAACAGCTTGAGGCTGATTTTTACACAAGAGTTGTAAACAGCAACAGCTTCGGCTCTACATTTAACGCTGAAGAGCAGCAAATACTTACCGACCTTTATAACCATGAAGTTATACACAGGGAATTTTTCAGGACTGCTATTTCAGGTGTGCTTCAGGATGAACCGGACCGTGTTCTACCCGACTTACAGTTTAATTACGGAAGTCTGAATTTTAATGACAGGCTTGCAGTACTGAACACTGCAAGAGCGCTTGAAGATACAGGAGTATCGGCTTACAACGGCGCAGGCAGGTATTTAACAACACCTGATTACCTTGTTATTGCGGGTAAAATTGTTTCGGTAGAGGCAAGGCACGCAGCAGCAATACGCGATTTATTAAATCCGGGTTCTGCCTCTTTTGCAGGCGATGATATTGTTGATGCCAACGGACTTGATCCGGCACAAATGCCATCACAAATTATCAGTGCCGTGTCAGATCTTGAGTTTATAACAACTCCTTTCACAGCAATGTACCTGGAATAGTAAGTAACCTTCAAAAAAAGCAAAAATCATGAACATTATAAAATTTATAGAGTCTTTTACCAACGATAGTTTTTTAAACACAAAAGGCTCACGCAGGGAAAGTTTCAGCCAGTTTGGCAAGATAGGTTCTAACGCAGCTAAAGCGGCAGTACCTTTCGGGCTTGCATCTATGCTGTTTACACAAAAAGCCAATGCCGCATCTTCGGCATTTTTATCAGCAACTGCAGATACACCTACATCTGCACTTCAACTGGCGCTTATACTGGAATATCTTGAAGATGAATTCTATGCTACAGCGTTAGACACCAATGGCCTTATACCAAGTGCCGACAGGGCGGTTTTTGAACAGATATCGCAGCATGAGGCTGCACACGTAGAATTTTTAATGGGAGCGCTTGATACTGATGCCCCCGCAAAACCTACATTCGACTTTACTGCTAACGGAACATTTGATCCATTTAATAATTACGACCAGTTCCTTGCCCTGTCTCAGGCTTTTGAAGATACAGGCGTAAGAGCTTATAAAGGCCAGGCAGGCAATCTAATAACCGAACCGGCATTGTTAACTGCCGCTTTACAGATACACTCTGTAGAGGCGCGCCACGCAAGCCAGGTAAGAAGATTAAGAGGCCTTAAAGGCTGGATACCGGGTAATGATGAAGGCGGACACCCTGCAGCGGCAGATGCTGTATATGCAGGAGAGGCCAACACAAACCAGTTAGGCTTTAATACTGCCAACGTGCAGGAAACCAATGGCCCGGCAATACCTGCTATAGCCGGTTCAGAATCTTATGATGAGCCACTTACAGGGCAACAGGCCACCAACATAGCAAACCTTTTTATAGTACAGTAACATTTTATAAGACTATAGTGTTAAGTTAAGTTAGGTTAATCTTACTGCCCGCTGGTATTACCAGCGGGCAGTTTGTTATAGATTAACGGATAAATTCACAGAAGCAGCACATAATACTAAAGTTTTGATTTACAAGCATTCATAAACAATAAAAGCCCCCTGAACAAAGGGGGGGCTTCTTATTATCTTCTTCTCTTTTTTCTCCTCCAGGGCGCATTTCTTTCACAATCACCTGCCATAATGCATCCGTAGGGCAACACCTCATCAATTACCCTTCCTAAACCAAATTCTTCCATTTGGTTTCTCACCGTTTCTGCATTCTTATATGCACTTGGTAATTCTGTAATATCAATCTCATTAGAAAAGAACCGCACATCAAGCCCTTGTGTTTCTGTTTCAAAAACTTCCTGAAATGTTCCTGTTTTACTCTTTCTGTGTTGGGTACGGCTTATGTTCCTGCCTGCACCATGAGGAGCAAAACCAAGATTACCTTCCGTTGTTTCACCCTCTACAATCAAAACGGGTTCAGACATGTTTAAAGGAATCAATCGCGGCCCTGTAATATCCGGCATAAACTTTTTATCAAGCGGTGTTGCACCTTTAGCATGGTAAAACAAGTCGCCATCTTTAAACACAAAATTATGTTCGTTCCAATATCTGTCCTGTTTAGCTATACCTAATCGTTCTAAGGTTGCATCGTGCAGGCACTCGTGGTTTAATTTTGTCCATTTACGAACAATTTGTAAAGCTTCCCAGTATTTTTGTCCCTCTTCGGTGTCATAAGGTATCCAGGCATTCTGTTTTAATGTTTCAGGAGATAATTCCTGCCTGAAACGCTCGGCAACTTTCATACCTTTCTCATATAAGTTTGCACCAAAACCCCTGCTGCCATGGTGGGTAACCATCATGGTATTCCCTGTCTTTTTAGAAATTCCTATAAATAAAAAGTGGTTTCCGTCACCCTGCGTTCCTAAATGCGACCTTGCTGCCGCAATACATTTTTCGTTATTAAGGTAAAAATTGGCTTCAATTTCAGCAAGTAAATCCATCGGAAATCTGAACTGGTTTTCTCTTGAACGCCCTCCCGGCCCGAAATGTGTAATACTATGTGCCGCATCTAAAACCAATTTGGGGTCTGTCTTACCAAAATCCGTAAGCATTACAGAGCAGCAAATATCGGCGCTATGCATACCCGGATGTATGGCATTTTTAGCCACAGCAACCCCACCTACAGGAATTGTACCCACAGGTCCTGTAGGGCAGGCGTCGGGCATTATGGCGCCCTTTACCAAAGTAGGCGTCCTCATCAAGGTGTTCATTGATTCTACAACATTGTTCACGTTTACTTCTTCCAATTCGTCGCCGGCCTTAATATTAACCGAGAACGGTATTGCTTCAGCATGCAAATCTATCGCGGGAGGCAATTTAAACTGCTCTAAATAATCTGCTAATGCACCTCCTTCAAGTTGATTAGTGTTAATATACTCAAGAGCTTCCTTCATCCATCTCCCCGATCTGAAACCCATTTCGATTAATTCGTTTCCTGTAATGTTTACTTTACTTTCCATTCTTTATTTCTTTTCTAAATTTTCCTTTCGTGAAGCTCCGCCGACTCCCTGTCCGGCGGAGCGCTACTCCCATTGTTAATCATTAAGAAACTGTTTGTTTCCGTGAACAAATATTTTAAACGATGTGCGCAGTCTTTTTGCGCAGTAAAAAAATATGCTTATTTTTTCCGAAAAAAATAATGGCTACCAATAAAAATGCACTGATAAGATATAGGACAATAGATAAATGCCTGCAGAATAATAACCGTGAGTGGACGTTAGATGACCTTATTGATGCGTGCTCTGATGCGCTGTATGAGTATGAAGGAAGGGATGTGAATGTTAGCAAACGCACAGTGCAGATGGATATACAAATAATGCGTAGTGATAAGTTGGGCTACAACGCACCCATTGTAGTTCACGATAAAAGATTTTATAAATATGAAGATCCCGAATTTTCTATAACTGATATACCTCTCAATGAAAATGATATGAATGTGCTTACTGAAACGGTAGAAATGCTGAAACAGTTTAAAGATTTTTCACTGTTTTCAGAATTAGGCGGTATAATACAAAGGCTGGAAGACAAGGTATATACCGAAAAAACAAAGCAGTCAGCAATAATACATCTTGATAAAAATGAAAATTTAAAAGGTTTAGAGCATCTCGATATCCTTTACCAGGCCATCCTTAAAAAAATAGTATTGCGCATTACTTACAAATCGTTCAAAGCAAGGAAAGCATCAGAGGTTGTTTTTCATCCTTTTATTTTAAAAGAGTTTAATAACAGATGGTTTTTAGTAGGTAAAACGTCTGCAACAAAGTCGATAGTTACATTTGCGCTTGACAGGATTGAAAAAGTAGATTATGATTTAAACATTCCTTACCTGGATATTAATTTTAACGGAGAGGACTATTATAAAAATACTATCGGCGTTACCGTATTGCCCGAAGAAAGTGTGCAGGAAATTTATTTAAAAGTTGACAGGAGTAATGCACCTTATGTGCTAACCAAGCCCTTGCACCACACACAGGAAACTGTAGAGAAGTTAAATGACGGAAGCATTATTATAAAACTGGATGTGCATATAAATTATGAACTGGAACGTTTAATTTTAGGCTTTGGTGAATGTATAGAAGTTATAAAGCCCCGATTGCTGCGCAAAAGAATTAAAACTAATCTTCAAAATGCTGTTAAGCTATACCAATAAAAAAAAGCCTCTGATTTTCAGAGGCTTTTAGCTGTGCGGGTGATAGGACTCGAACCTACACACCGTGAGGCACCAGATCCTAAGTCTGGCGTGTCTACCAATTTCACCACACCCGCGGGTAATAACGAACTCGATATTGTGCTTCATTATTGTGGGTGCAAATATACGTATAGTTTAATATAATGCAAGCTTTTTGATGAAAAAAAAATTTAAAAACTTTTTATGTATTTTTGACCAACAACCCTATATCACTAATTTTAAAATGGATAACATTAAAAGCTACGTAAAAGAGCATAAAGAAAATTTTTTAAGCGAGCTTATTGAATTGCTGAAAATACCATCTGTAAGCGCTGACAGCGCCTATTCGCAGGATGTTATTAATACTGCGCAGGCAGTAAAAGAAAGCCTTGAAAAAGCAGGCTGCGATAAAGTAGAACTTTGCGAAACCCCCGGCTACCCTATAGTATATGCCGAAAAGATAATAGATGCAAGCCTGCCAACAGTACTTGTTTACGGACATTATGATGTACAGCCACCGGATCCGGTAAACCTTTGGGACTCCCCCCCTTTTGAACCGGTAATCAAAAAAACAGAAATACACCCTGAAGGTGCCATATTTGCCCGTGGTGCGTGTGACGACAAAGGGCAGATGTTTATGCATGTAAAAGCCCTGGAATATATGGTTGCTACCAAAACCCTTCCGTGTAATGTAAAATTCATGATAGAAGGCGAAGAAGAAGTAGGATCTCCAAGCCTTGGGTGGTTTGTAGAGCGCAACCAGGAAAAACTTAAAAATGATGTCATCCTGATTTCTGATACAGGCATGATATCCAACAACCAGCCATCTATAACAACCGGGCTGCGCGGGCTTAGTTATGTAGAGGTAGAAGTTACCGGGCCAAACCGCGATTTACACTCCGGGCTTTATGGCGGTGCGGTAGCCAACCCAATAAACATACTGGCTAAAATGATAGCACAGCTTCATGATGAGAATAACCATATTACCATTCCCGGCTTTTATGACAAAGTAGAAGAGTTAAGTCGCGAAGAGCGCGACGAAATGGCAAAAGCGCCTTTTTCGTTAGATGCCTACAAAAAAGCCTTAAACATTGAAGATGTTTACGGAGAAGCGGGCTATACAACAAACGAGCGCAACTCTATACGCCCTACACTTGATGTTAACGGTATATGGGGTGGTTATACCGGTGAAGGTGCCAAAACGGTTATTGCCAGCAAGGCATACGCAAAAATATCAATGCGCCTGGTTCCTGACCAGGACTGGAAAGAAGTAACAGAACTGTTCACCAAATATTTTGAAAGCCTTGCGCCTAAAGGTGTAAGGGTTAAAGTAACCCCGCATCACGGCGGGCAGGCTTATGTAACGCCAATAGACAGCATAGGCTATCAGGCGGCGGCCGCGGCTTATGAAGAGAGTTTCGGCATAAAGCCGATACCGGTACGTTCAGGCGGTAGTATACCTATTGTTGCTTTATTTGAAAAAGAGCTTAAGAGTAAGACAATAATGATGGGCTTTGGGCTTGACAGCGATGCTATACACTCGCCTAATGAACACTATGGTATCTTTAATTACCTGAAGGGGATTGAGACTATTCCGCTATTCTATAAGCATTTTACAGCGATGAGTAAGTAATTTCAGTATACTAAAAAAATCCGCCCATTGTGGCGGATTTTTCTTTAGTGGCTACAAATAAAAAACCCGGTCTGTAAAGCCCGGGTTTATTTTAAGAGCGGAAGACGAGGCTCGAACTCGCGACAACCAGCTTGGAAGGCTGGAGCTCTACCAACTGAGCTACTTCCGCATTATTGTGGTGCAAATATAAACAATAACTTTTTGTAGTTGCAAGCATTTTTGCAAAAATATTTATGGGCAATTATACTCCTCAACTTAAAATATTCTTTATTAATTTGTTATCAAAAGTAAAACACTGATGCATCAGATAAAAAAGATAACATCGCGCGAAACATTCCCTGTAAGGCATCCTGTTTTAAGGCCGGGCCTGCCTGAAGATTCTTGTATTTTTACAGGAGACGACCTTGAAACTACAGCACATTTCGGTCTGTATGACAATGAGGATATTGCCGGCGTTATATCAGTATTCAGGGCAATAAACCCTGCCTTTACAGATGAGTTTCAGTTTCAGATAAGAGGAATGGCTGTTTTACCAAAGCACCAAAAAAAAGGCTTTGGGGAACAGTTGGTGCAACATGCAGAAGAATACGTAAAACAAGCCGGGGGCAATTTAATATGGTTCAATGCCCGCGAAGCCGCAACAGGATTCTACAAAAAAACGGGCTACCATATTACAGGCAGCCCGTTTAATATTCCCGGTGTTGGTACACATTATGTAATGTACAAACACCTGTAATTATCTATGATAATAATTTGCTTGTTTTAAGGTATGATTTGGTTGGGTGGTAAATAAATAGGCACGATTTACCTGTAATAAGCTTAATAATTTCTTTATTAAGGTTGTTTGGCAACGCAGGGCACCCAAGGCTCCTGCCCAGGCGGGTGTGCTGCTTAATAAAGTTTTCACTCACATAATCGGCCGCATGCATTACTACGGCGCGGGCGCGGGCGTTGCTGTTTATGCCTTTCTCTAAACCGTCAAGGCGCAAAGACTGTCCGTGCTTACCTACATAAAGTTCACCTGTAGCATAAAAACCAAGGCTGCTTTTGTTAGAGCTTTGCTCGTTGCTGAAAGTTGTGGCAAACTCATTACCACTGTTCCTGCCGTGGGCTACCAGTGTATTGTAAAGTACCTTGTTGGCATCCATATCTATAATCCACAGCCTTTTGCTGTTGGATGATTTACTAAAGTCAATAACGGTAAGCAGGTGCTTTTTTATAGCACCCTCCTCGGTTAGCCTGCTATATCCCGCAAATGCTTTAGAAAAACATTCAAACTCAGGCATAGAAAGTCCGTTGGCATCAATACCACTATAAACATCCTCAGCTGTAACAGCAGTTTCGGCGGCAACAGCCATTTTAGCGGCAGCAACCGGAACATCAGTATTAGTACCGGGATTGGTAAGCGAAAACAATAAAAAGAAAATCGACGTAAAAAAATTATTAATCATAGTTGTGCAGTAGGTTTATCCGATTTTACAGGCTGCTAAAATAAGTAAAGGAAACTTAAAGAAAAAATTACAACACTGTTAAAATCAATAGTTTAACATTTTCATTCGTAACGGCGTAATATAACCGTTACTTCCTCTCATTCAGTAACGTGCAAAGCTCAGGCCTATTGTATTCCTAATAATAAAAAGTTAATTTTACACGCTCACCTAATAAGATGCAAACACCATACCATACCCTATGAATAGCTTAAAAATCAGCGTATTATCCATATTTTTAACATCTACAGCCACATTTTACGGCCAAAAACGTTCATTAGAGGCTGTAAGGATTACTAATAATATCGCTATTGATGGTGTTTTAAACGAACCTGCATGGGCAAATGCACAGGAAGCTTCTCACTTTGTAATGTATGAGCCTGATAACGGCAAGCCTGAAGATGCCGACAAGCGCTCAACAGTTAAGGTGCTGTATGATGATGAAGCAGTTTATTTTGGAGCGATACTGCAGGATAATCCTGAAAACATCATGAGGGAAATAGCCCTGAGGGACGACTTTAAAACAGCCGACCATTTCGGGGTTTTTATAAACGGCTATAATGACGGTCAGCAGGATTTCAGGTTTTTTGTCAGTGCCGCAGGAACACAGCTTGACTGCCTTGCCACCCAAAATGGGGAGGATTATTCATGGGACGCCATCTGGTTCAGCAGTGTAAGTTTAACCGATAGCGGTTGGGTAGTGGAAATGAAAATACCCTATGCAGCCATACGCTTTTCTGATGAGCAGGAACAGTTTTGGGGGCTAAACTTTTACAGGGAAGTACGCCAGAACAGGCAAAAGTTTTTCTGGAACCCGATAGACCGCAATATTGGTTCGGCAATAGTGCAGACAGGACTCCTTACAGGCATAAACAATATAGAACCCCCTACCCGCCTGTTCTTTATTCCCTATTCGTCAGTATATGTAAATGATAATGAAGCAGGGACAGAAACCACTTTTAAGGCAGGTATGGACATAAAGTATGGTATTAACGACTCGTTTACGCTTGATGCTATTTTAATACCCGATTTCGGGCAGGCCGCTTTTGACGAGGTGGTGCTTAACCTCGGGCCTTTTGAACAGCAGTTTAACGAAAACCGCCCGTTCTTTACAGAGGGTACAGACATCTTTAATAAAGGCGGGCTTTTATATACGCGCCGCATCGGCGGGCCGCCAACGGGAACAGTTACTCCCGCCGAAGGGGAAGAGGTTACAGAAGTGCCTGCTAAAGTAAATCTTATAAATGCCCTGAAAATATCGGGGCGTACCAACAATGGGCTGGGTATAGGCATAATGAACGCAGTTACCGAAAGGACATATGCCACGCTGCGTAATACCGCAACCAATACCAGCAGGAAACAGCTTGTAGAGCCGGTAGCCAATTATAACATTTTTGTTTTAGACCAGCGCTTCAGGAAAAACTCATCGGTATCTTTTACCAATACTAACGTTATGCGCGAAGGCAGCTTTAGGGATGCCAACGTGAGCGCACTGGTTTATAACCTTAACACCCGCGCAAACACTTACAACCTTTCAGGCAATTTTAAGTACAGTACGGTAAATGACATCGAAAGTAAAAATGGTTACAGCTCTTATATCAGCGCTTCCAAAACCAGTGGCAAATACCGATATGGTTTATCAAGTTTTTATGTATCTGAAGATTATGATAATAACGATTTAGGGATAATATTTACCACTAATTACTATAACATTAATGCTAATGCCAGCTACCGTATATTAAACCCGACAAAACTGTTTAATACTTTTTCGGTAAACACCAATGTATATACAGAGTTTCATAATGATACCAACAGGCTGCAAAACGGTTATGCGGAGGTAAACGTAAACTCTACCACCAAAAAAAATGACTACATCGGGTATGGTGTGCAGGTAGTGCCTTTTGACCTGTATGATTTTTATGAACCTCGAATAACGGGCAGGTTTGTTAAAGTACCCAAGAGCGTGTTTGCTTATATATACTTTTCTTCTAACTACAACCGCAAATTTGCACTTGACATAGAACCGCAAATATGGCTTAGCGATGAAAGAGACCGTAACTATTACGGCCTGACTTTTAGTCCGCGCTACCGCTTTAGCAACCGCATGCAGATGATATACAGCTTTAATTACGGGCTGGATACTAACAACAAAGGCTGGATAGCTTTTGAAGGCGACGATATCGTCTTTACCCGCCGCGACAGGACAACTATTACCAACAGCATCTCAGGTAAATATTCGGTTAACAGTAATATGACAATCAACCTTACCGCCCGCCACTACTGGACGTATGGCGAAAACCTGGAGTATTTAACATTGCAGGACGACGGCATGCTGACGGAAAATACTACCTTTAACGAAAACAGGGATTTTACATATAACAACTGGAATTTCGACCTGTCTTACACCTGGTGGTTTGCACCGGGCAGCCAGCTTTCGTTTCTGTACCGCAATAATGCGGTGGGGCAGTTTGAATATGTAAACCGTAATTACAGCAAAAACCTTGATTATTTATTTAGCAATAACCTCAACAGCATTTTTTCTTTAAGCCTGCGCTATTATATAGATTATAATGCTGCCAAAAACTGGATTTAATTATTATGAACAAGAAAGTTATTTTAATGATACTGGATGGCTGGGGTATGTCGCCCGACCCTAAAGTTTCGGCTATAGACCAGGCCAATACACCTTTTATAGACAGCCTGTACCACAACTACCCCCACGCCACCCTGCGCACTGACGGCCTTAATGTGGGACTTCCCGAAGGGCAGATGGGTAACAGCGAAGTGGGGCATATGAACCTGGGCGCAGGGCGCATTGTGTACCAGGATCTTGTAAAGATTAACCTTGCCGTACAGGAAAACACGCTTGCTAAAGAAAAAGCGCTTGCAGATGCACTTGCCTATGCAAAACAGCATAATAAAAAAGTACACCTGTTGGGGCTGCTTTCGAACGGTGGGGTGCATTCGCATATAGATCATTTAAAAGGGCTTATCAATGCCACGCAGGAGTACGGGCTTGATAAAGTATATGTACACGCTTTTACCGACGGGCGCGATGTTGACCCAAAATCAGGGCTTGGCTTTGTTGCCGACCTTGAAAATTATATAAAAATCATGCCGGTTAAGCTGGCATCTGTTATAGGACGTTACTATGCAATGGACCGTGATAAGCGCTGGGAGCGCGTTAAGCTGGCCTATGACCTGCTGGTTAACGGGCTGGGTATACCAAGTACAAATGCCATAGACAGCATACAGGAAAGCTATAATGAGGGTGTGACGGATGAATTCGTTAAGCCGATTGTAATGACAGAGGATGGTACTAACCCAATTGCAACTATAGCGCCGGATGATGTGGTTATCTTCTTTAACTTCCGTACCGACAGGGGCAGGCAGCTAACAGAGGCATTAACCCAGTTTGACATCCATGAGTTTAACATGCACAAAATGAACCTTTATTTTGTGACCATGACCAACTATGACGATACCTTTAAAAACATCCATGTTATTTATGACAAAGACAACCTTACCGAAACACTGGGCGAGGTAATATCAAAATATGGCAGAAAACAGATACGCATAGCCGAAACAGAGAAATATCCGCACGTAACATTTTTCTTTTCGGGAGGGCGCGAAGCACCTTTTGACGGAGAAAAGCGCCTGCTTTGTGCATCGCCAAAAGTAGCGACTTATGACCTGCAACCGGAGATGAGTGCCTACGATATTAAAGATTCTTTAGTGCCCGAACTACACCAAGGCGAAATAGATTTTGTATGCCTTAACTTTGCCAATGGCGACATGGTAGGCCACACGGGGGTAATGGAAGCCGCCGTTAAAGCCTGCGAAGCCGTTGATGATTGTGCCCGCCAGGTTATAGAAGCAGCGCTTGCCAATGGCTATACCACTATTGTTATTGCCGACCACGGCAACTGCGATACTATGGTAAACCCTGATGGCAGCCCTAACACGGCACACACTACTAACCCTGTGCCTATTATTGTAGTAGATAATGAAATTAAGCACGTTAATGACGGTGTTCTGGGCGACATTGCTCCAACCATATTAAAAATGATGGGCATACCGCAACCCGAAGCCATGACAAGGCATCCGCTTGTGTAGCCTTAAATGTATTTATATTTTCATTTTGGTACAAAGAGCAGCATTGTGAAAATTCAGTTTTAAAATTTCTCTTTCGTCGAAATGGAATCCATAAAAAATAAATCCTGCAGGTTTATGGCATACCTGCAGGATTTTTTACAACTACTATTTTAAAAAATCTACTAAACTAACAACTTTTGGTAACGCCAAAATAAGCACGTTCTATTGCCTCCCTGTGGTCGGGGTGGGCAATATTGACCATTGCCGCTACACGCTGTTTCAGGGTTTTGCCATACAGGTCGGCAATACCATATTCGGTAACAATATACTGCACGTGAGAGCGTGTAGTAACCACACCTGCCCCCTGCTTCAGGAAAGGTACAATGCGGTTCTCCCCTCTTGTGGTTACCGATGGAAGTGCAATTATAGCCTTTCCGCCTTCGCTAAGGGCTGCGCCCCTTATAAAATCCATTTGCCCGCCCACACCACTATACATACGGCAGCCAATAGAGTCGGCGCAAACCTGCCCGGTAAGGTCAACCTCAATGGCAGAATTTATAGCCACCATCTTCTTGTTTTTACGTATTACGGACGAATCATTTACAAAAGATGATTCGCGCATCTCAATAAAAGGGTTATCATTCACAAAATCATACAGCCTTTTAGACCCTATTAAAAAAGTAGCCAGTGCCCTGCCTCTCACAGTGCCTTTATAGTTACAATTGATAACATCACTTTCTATAAGGTCAATAACCCCGTCACTAAACATTTCAGTGTGCAGGCCCAGGTTTTTGTGGTTTTTTAAATTGGCAAGCGCGGCATTGGGTATAGAGCCTATGCCCATTTGCAGTGTACTTTCATCCTCAATTAAAGAGGCAACATACTCGCCTATTTTTGCTTCCTGCGCTGTTATGGCATCAGGCTCATGCCCGTATATCGGCACATTGGCCTCAACAAGAAAATCAATTTCAGACTCATGTATAACTGAGTCACCAAAAGTGCGCGGCATTTGCGGATTAACCTGGGCGACAACAAACTTTGCATTTTCTATAGCAGCAACAGATGCCTCTACCGATACGCCAAGCGAGCAATAGCCGTGGCTGTCGGGTGGCGAAACATGTATAAAAGCCACATCAAGGGGCAGCACGTTTTTACGGAAAAGGCGTGGCAGTTCGCTTAAAAATACCGGTGTATAAGAACCGTTACGGGCGGCAAGCGTGTGCCGCACATTTTTACCGATAAAAAATGAATTTACATGAAAGCTGTCTTTCAGTGCGGGGTCTGCGTAAGGCGCCTCGCCTTCTGTGTGGAGGTGGCACACCTCTACATCCCTAAGTTCTGCCGCACGTTCTGCAAGGGCTTTTGTAAGTACCGTGGGGGTTGCGGCGGCTGCCTGAACATAAACACGGTTGCCCGGATTAACTACTGATACGGCCTCGGCCGCACTAACATATTTACCCATACCTAAAAATATTTATGCAAAGTTACCGTTGCAAAAAGGGGTAAAACATGATTTTTCTCATATTACAATAAGTTTAACAATTTATAAATAAAAGTTAAACTTGTATATTTAATAGCAATACTATTATATTTGCATGGAAATTGATTGAAGATGCAAAGTATTCTACCGAACCTGAAAATACAGGTAAATGAAAAGATTTATGTAAAGGACCCTGAAACGTCGGTACTGGGCAGGAACATTATTAAAGAAAGTATCCTGCTTATTGATGAAATCGGGTTTGACGATTTTACATTTAAAAAGCTGGGTGAGCGCATAGGCAGTAATGAGAGCTCCCTGTACCGCTATTTTGAAAACAAGCACAAGCTGCTGATATACCTTTCGTCATGGTACTGGAGCTGGATGGAGTACAGGCTGATACTTGGCACCGCCAATATGGAAGACCCGTGCCAGAAACTAAAAAGAGCCATTACTATTGTTACAGAGAAAGTAGAGGATGACCAGACGACAGAACACGTAAATGAATCGGTGCTAAACCGCATAATTATTGCTGAATTCAGCAAAACGTTTTTAACCAAAGAGGTGGATGAAGAGAACCGTGAAGGTTTCTTTATTATCTACAAAAGGGTTATAAGGCGTATTGCGGAATATATAAAGGAAGTGAAGCCGCAGTATCCGTTTGCAGAGAGCCTTGCCAGTACGGTAACACAGGGCGCGCTGCACCAGCACTTTCTTAAAGATCATTTTACCACTATAACCAATTGCAATGTAACCACAACGCCGGCAGATTTTTACCTGCACCTGGTTACGGGCATATTAAACGAAGAAAAACAATGACACCCCTGAAAAGATTTTTCAACCTGCTGAAGCTGGACAAAAAAGATGTGTACCAGATACTCTTTTATGCCGCCTTTGCAGGACTAATAAGCCTTTCGCTGCCACTGGGCATACAGGCTATCATCAACTTTATACAAAGCGGGCAGATAAGTGTATCCTGGATAGTGCTTATATTTGTGGTAACGCTGGGTGTGGCTTTTGGCGGCATCCTATCTTTAATGCAGCTGCGAATAACAGAGAACCTGCAGCAAAAAATATTTGTGCGCTCGTCATTTGAATTTGCCTACAGGCTTCCTAAAATCAAATTTAATGAGCTGTACAACCGCTACCCACCGGAGATAGCCAACCGTTTTTTTGACACGCTTTCCATTCAAAAAGGAACATCTAAATTGTTGCTTGATTTCAGCACGGCAATTTTGCAGATAAGCTTTGGTATCATACTACTGTCATTATACCATCCCTTCTTTATCCTGTTTGGAGTGTTATTGGTAATACTGCTTTACCTTATCTTCAAATTTTCGTTTGCGCAGGGGCTTCAAACCAGCCTTAAAGAATCTACCTTTAAATATAAGGTGGCATACTGGCTTCAGGAAATAGCACGTAATAATAACAGCTTTCGCAAGTCGTTAAACTTTGATTATGCCCTTACACGAAATGACGGGCTTGTAAATGATTATATCTGCTACAGGGAAAAGCACTTCGGGGTTATAAAGAGGCAGTTTTTGCAATTAATACTCTTTAAGGTAATTATAACTGCAGGGCTTTTATCTATAGGAGGTTACCTTGTGCTTGGCCAGCAAATGAACATCGGGCAGTTTGTTGCAGCGGAGATTATAATACTTTTAGTGATAAACTCTGTAGAAAAAATAATACTGGGGCTGGAAACATTTTATGATGTGCTTGCATCTGTAGAAAAAATAGGCATAGTAACTGATATGGAACTGGAGCAATCTGCAGGCACTGCTAACGGCATTAATTCAGAATCAGATATTGTACTGGAAACCGATAATCTGTGCTACCGCTACCCGGATTCAGATAAAGATGCGCTGCATGACATTAACCTGCGTATTGAGCAGGGAGAGAAACTGTATGTAAGCGGTGCAAACGGCTCAGGCAAAACAACGCTGGTAAGGGTGCTTTCAGGCTTCCTTCAGCCGGACAATGGTTCCTTTTATATAAATGACGGCAGCTACAACAAAGTAAATAAAGACTACTACAGCTCTATTATTGGTTTTGTAATGCAGGGCGAAAGCCCGTTTGAAGGCACAATACGCGAAAACATAACGTTTAATGACCCATCGGTTTCTGAAGAGAAACTTAAATGGGCGCTTGACAGTGTGAACCTTACCCCTTATATAAAAACACTTCCCGAAGGGCTTGATACAGTATTGTACCCCGACGGCAGGCAGCTATCGGCATCTAATTCTCAAAAAGTACTGCTGGCACGCTGCATAGTAAACGAACCCAAAATACTTTTCCTTGAAGACCCAACCGATAAAATGGATGAGCCTTCGGCAAAAGCTATTATAGATTTTCTTTTCTCTGAAGAGCACAACTGGACGGTAATTGTATCTTCTGTAAATCATTACTGGAAATCGAAATGCAGCCGCCAGGTTATAATGGATAACGGCAAAATAGCTGAAGACCTAAAACTGTAAACGCCATGCTAAATATATCAGATAATAACCAGGTACATATAAGTTCTAACAAGTATAAAACAGTTAACAACCTTGTTAACAGGCCTCATTATAAAATACTCAATAAAATAATTGTGGGTATCTGTATCATATCGCTGATTGGCCTGTTCCTGCCCTGGACACAGAACATTCGCGGCGGAGGCTATGTAACCACCCTTAAACCCGACCACAGGCCGCAAACAGTACACAGCGCCATTGCGGGGCGGGTTGAAAAATGGTATGTACAGGAAGGTGACTTTGTAAAGAAAGGAGATACTATATTATTTATCTCAGAGATTAAAGAGGAGTATTTTGACCCTAACCTTGTAGAAAATACCAAACAGCAGGTAGAAGCCAAACAAATGGCTGTTGAAAGTTATGACGGAAAGGTAGATGCACTTGATACCCAGATACAGTCTTTAGGTACAGAACGAGGGCTTAAAATGGAGCAGGCACGCAATAAGATAAGGCAGGCCCAACTAAAGGTAAAAAGCGACAGTATGGACCTGGAAGCTGTTAAAACGCAGCTCCGTATTGCAGAAACACAATTTAACCGTTCGCTTCAGTTAAACAAAGAGGGGCTTAGGCCGCTTACGGATGTAGAAGAAAAAAGGCTGAAACTACAGGAAGCGGAAGCCAAGATTATTACCCAGGAAAATAAATTTATTGCCGCCAAAAACGAGCTTATAAATGCCAAGGTAGAAGTAAATAGGCTTATAGCCGAATATGCCGAAAAAATATCTAAGGCGAGCAGCGATAAATTTACTGCCATGAGCAGCCAGTATGATACTGAGGCACAGGTAACAAAATTGCAAAACCAGTATATAAATTACAGTATTCGTAACGGGTTGTATTGTGTTAGGGCGCCTCAGGATGGATACATTAACCGTGCACTTACAGCCGGTATTGGCGAAACAATTAAAGAAGGCACGCCGATTGTGAGTATTATGCCCTCTGATTATGATATAGCCGTAGAAACCTATGTAGACCCGATAGACCTTCCGCTTATACACAAAGGGGCAAAAGTAAGGGTTTGGTTTGACGGGTGGCCTACCATAGTATTTTCAGGATGGCCGGGGCTTTCTTACGGAACTTTTGGCGGCCGTGTGGTTGCCATAGAAAACTTTATAAGCGCTAATGGCAAATACAGGATTCTTATTGCACCCGACAAGCAGGAAGAAAAATGGCCAAAACAGTTAAGCATAGGCGCAGGGGCACAAACCATAGCCCTGTTAGAGAATGTACCTATATGGTATGAAATATGGCGTAACCTAAATGGTTTCCCCCCTAACTATTACCAGCCGGGCAGCACAGGCGATGCACCGGGCGGTAAAGAAGAAGGCACTAAAGAAAAGAAGTAAAATGAAGTTACATTTAAAACTATATACACTCTTTTTACTGGTTGCAGGCATATCGGCCCCGGCACAGGAATTTAATGAAGAGGTGCTTACCTTTAATGAGTTCCTGGGGTATGTAAAAAAATACCACCCGATAGTTAAGCAGGCTAACCTTGAGGTTAATAAAGCGCAGGCCGCACTTATGGCAGCCCGGGGCGGCTTTGACCCAAAAATAGAAGTGGACTATGACACAAAAGAGTTTAAAGATTCTGAATACTACTCTATACTAAACAGCAGCTTTAAAATTCCTACCTGGTATGGTATAGAAATAAAAGCAGCATTTGATAACAGCGAAGGGGTTTACCTGAATCCGCAAAACACTACCCCAAATGCAGGCTTAACCTCGCTGGGGGTAACAGTACCTCTTGGGCAGGGTTTATTTATCAACCAGAGAATGGCCGATGTAAGGGCGGCAAAATTCCAGCTACAGATAAGTGAAGCTGAGCGAAAGCTAATGGCGGTTGAGGTGCTTTATGAAGCATCTGAAGCTTATTTTAACTGGAAGAGAACCTACAGTGAAACGCTGTTATATCAAAATTACCTTGATTATGCCGCTGAACGATATGAAGGCGTTATATCGCTTATAGAACAAGGGGCTTCTCCTGCCATAGACAGCGTAGAAGCGGGCATAACCATAAGAAACCGGAAGCTTGGCCTGGAGGATGCCAGACTGAAACTGGCAAAGGCAAGGCTGGAGCTGGCAAATTACCTATGGATTGAAGATGTTCCGGTAGAACTTAATGATAATGTGGCCCCTGAAGAAAACCTGATAGCCACATTGCCCGAAACTTTAAAAATCAACAACCTGACACCAGACCCTTCGCTGGTAGAGAATCACCCGAAAATAAATGCGCTTCAGAACAAAGCAAATATATTAGAGGTTGAACGCCGCCTTAAAGCTAACCAGTTGCTGCCAAAAATAGATGTTGGGTATCATTACCTTTCAGAGCCTTCTTATTTTGATGAGTACCGTTTTGAAAACTATAAATTCGGGGTAAACTTTTCATTTCCGATATTCCTGAGGAAAGAAAGGGGGAATTTAAAGCTTGCTAAGCTAAAGCTGCAAGACATGCAATATGAGATAAGCAGTGAGCGGGTAAGGCTTAAAAATAAAATTGAAGCCCAGCAAACAGAGATTGCTTCGCTGCAAAGGCAAAAGCAGGAAATAGACGGGCTCGTGGCAAGCTACAACACCATGCTCACATCTGAAGAACGGCTTTTCTCTTTCGGGGAGAGTTCTATATTTCTCATCAACAGCCGCGAAAACAATCTTGTGAGTGCGCGGTTAAGCCAGATAAATATAGAAAACCGCTACTTTATGTCTTACGCAGAATTGTTTAAAGTACTGGCTAACCCGGATTAAGTAATTTAATTTGGTTACTTTTGCAAACTGAAAAAGTTTGAAATGATTCTACAAAAAACCAGAGAAGAAATTGAGCTGATGCGCGAAAGCGCCCTGATTGTATCTAAAACACTGGGCATGATAGCATCTGAAATTAAACCTGGCATTACAACGCTTCAGTTGGATAAAATGGCAGAAACATTTATTCGCGATCATGGCGCAGTACCCGGTTTTTTGGGCCTGTACGGATGCCCTTCCACCCTGCTTACCAGCGTTAATGACCAGGTAGTACACGGGCTGCCCACCAACAAACCTATTGAGGAAGGCGATATTGTATCTGTTGACTGCGGAGCGCTTAAAAATGAATTTTACGGCGACCATGCTTATACTTTCGAAATTGGTGAAGTGGCAGAAGAAACCCGAAAGCTCCTTCAGGTTACAAAAGAATCGCTTTATGTTGGTATACGTGAGTTCAGGTTAGGCAACCGTGTTGAAGATGTGGGGTATGCCATACAAAAATATACAGAAGGACACGGCTATGGCGTAGTGCGCGAACTGGTAGGTCACGGGCTTGGCCGCAAAATGCACGAAGACCCTGAGATGCCAAACTACGGTAAACGCGGCAGGGGCAAATTGTTTATAGAAGGTATGGTAGTTGCCATTGAGCCTATGATAAACATGGGCACTAAAAACATAAAGCAGCTTAAAGACGGTTGGACTATTGTAACGCGTGACGGTAAGCCAAGCGCCCATTTTGAGCATGATGTTGCCATTATAGATGGCAAACCCGAACTGCTTTCTACTTATGCCTATATCTATAAAGCACTGGGCATAGAGAGTGATGAAGAAAATGAATTCAGGCGTGAGCCAATTACGGTATAATTATTTCGCAGAGATTCACAAAGATTTCACAGAAAACCACTGAGAAAAGGATAATGGAAATAAACCGGATGACTCATACTGTAATAGGCCTTGCCATGGAGGTGCATAGTCATTTGGGTCCAGGCCTTCTTGAGTCTGCTTACTGTGAATGCCTGCATTATGAGATAAAAAACTCCGGATTGAAGGTTGAAGCTCAAAAAGCTGTACCTGTAATTTATAAAGAAATAAAACTGGATCATGGCTACCGTATGGACTTACTGGTAGAAAACAAGCTTGTGCTGGAATTAAAAACTGTAGAATATTTTACCGATGTGCATTTTGCACAAACACTTACGTACCTCAAACTTGGAAACTACCCAATAGGATTACTTCTTAACTTCCACACCAAAATACTAAAAGATGGAGGTATAAAACGGTTCATTAATACCTCTGAGAATCTTTGAGGAACTTTGTGCACCTCTGCGATACACGATGAAAAAACTTTTTAAATTATTACTCAATACAATACCAAGGCCTTTGCTGATAAGGCTTAGCTATGTTGCACGCCCTGTCTTAGCGCTTGCACTTAAAGGCAATCGCTATACCGACCCTATTGACGGCAGGAGCTTCCGCAGCTTTTTACCTTATGGCTACGGACACCAACGTAATAATGTGTTATCGCCAAGCACACTATCTTTAGAAAGGCACAGGCTGTTGTGGCTGTACCTTAAAAAAGAAACTGATTTTTTTACTACACCTAAAAAAGTACTGCATTTTGCGCCGGAGCAGGCATTTTACAAACGCTTTCGTAACCAAAAGAACCTTGACTATACTACAACTGATTTATATTCTCCGCTGGCAGATGTAAAAGCCGACATTTGTAACCTGCCTTTTGAAGATAACAGCTACGACCTTATTTTGTGCAACCATGTGCTGGAACACATTCCTGACGATACAAAAGCTATGCAGGAACTGTACAGGGTAATGAAACCCGGCGGAATGGGCATATTCCAGATACCGCAAGACCTGAGCCGTGACGTTACCTTTGAAGATAACAGCATAACCGACTCTAAAGAGCGCGCCAGGATATTCGGGCAATATGACCACGTGCGTGTTTATGGCCGCGATTATTTTGACAAGTTACGCAGCATTGGGTTCAGGGTGGTTGAAGAAGATTATACAAAAAAAATCGCCCCGGCAGATGCGGAGCGATTTTGTCTTGCTAAAGGTGAAATAATACCTGTTTGCTATAAGGATTAATTTTACTGTTCCGGCATTAATATACCAATAACCCTGTCTTTAGTAAGATACTTTTTAGCAACATCCTGAAGGTCTTTAACTGTAAGAGCAGCAACTTTTTGCTCTTTTGTAAGCATCTCTTCGGCATTAATACCTCTTATGTATGCACTTTGGAAATTATCTATCCAGTATTTATTTTCTTTTAAATCCTTCTTATATTCCAGCATTTCTGCTTCTTTATATTTAGCAAGGTCTTTATCTTCAGGCCCGTTGTCTATTATTTTTTGTAATTCTCTCAAGGCAGATTCTGTCAGCTTCTCCGCATTTTCGGGCCCGCACGGAAAAGAGATAGAAAAATTGTAGTAGCCATAAGGTACATTATTCATGCTTCCCCTTGCTCCTATACCATAAACCCCGCTTTCATTCTCCCTTAGCTCTTCAGTAAGTTTAATAGTAAGCACCTCTCCTAATGCTTCCATAGCAAGCGCTTCTTTAGCTGAGTATTTAGTATCTCCGTTAAACCTTATCACCACGTTACTCTTAGGGTCAGTCCCTTTATTAATAACTTTCTTGTGCGACCCTTTCAGGGTACGGTAACCAAGATCTACCGCTTTTTCTTTTGTGCCCGCAGCCGGCAGTGAGGCAAGGTATTTGGCAGCATAATCTTCAATGGCTTTATCATCTATATTACCTACAAAGAAGAATTCAAAATCGCCTGCATTTGCAAAACGCTCTTTGTATTTATCATAACAAAGCTTATAGTCGGTTTCTGCCCATGATTTTTCTGTAGGTATTATGCCATTGTACCTTGGGTTGTCTTTGTTAAGGAATCCGTATAATTCCTGAGAAAAATAGAAACTCGGGCTTGACGCCATATTTGCATAGAAAGACGACTGCTTGCTTTTGTACCCTTCATAAGCTTCTGTATCATAATTAAGGTCGGTAAAGTAAGCATGTACCATCTGGAACATATATTCCATATCCTTTGGTGTGCTGCTTCCCTGCATGCCTTCGGTTACGCTGCTTATATAAGGATACACATTAGCAATTTTACCGGTCATGAACTTATTGATGTCATTAAGCTTTAAACCACTGAATCCGGCATCTGAAAGGGCACCTTCTGCCCATTGTGTCTTTTTAGAAACATCATCGCTAAACAGGTTGCTTCCGCCGAAGCTTACAGCACGCATAAGTACCTCATCATTTTTAAAGTCGGTTTTTTTATACGTAACCTTTGCCCCGTTAGACAGGTAAAGCGTGGTTGTGCCAAGCTTAGTATTTTGTTCTTTTTTGGTAATACTGCCCGGCTTTACTTCTTTACGCAAAAGGCTTGTGGCAACAGGTTCGTCCTGATAAGGTGTAAGATTAGTATAATCTGCATTAAGTACAGCAAGCACTTCATTTTCAGATGGCTTTGTTAGCCCTTCCTTTTCGGGGCCGGTAAATATTACTACCCTGTTGTCGTCTTTAATGTACTTATCTGTTAAACCGTTTAAGTCTTTAACCGTTATCTGGGAAAGTATTTCTTTAAAAGCTTTAAACTCCCACTCTATACCCGGTGCAGGTACACTTTCAAGAAAATGTGCCTGATATTCGCTTACAAACCTTTCACTTTCTGTTTTATCCCTGTCATTATAGCTTTTTTCCAGGTAAGAAAGCCATTCATTTTTAGCACGCTCAAGTTCATTTTCGCTAAAGCCGTACTTTTTAGCGCGTTCGTTTTCTTCTACCAGTACTTTAAGCGCATCAAGCTGCTTGCCCTCCTGCGTCATGGCAAAAGACTGATACGCTTCTTTTGTGCGCGCCCATGTTCCGCCGTGGTAGCTGTAGCCGTATGTAAACGGCGGATTAGGCATATTTGTCAGTTCCTGCAGCCTGTTGTTAAGCATGCTCGTAAAAAGGCTTTCTTTAATATTTTGCCTGTAATCATCAATTGTTTTTACTACTTTAGGTGTATCATGGTCTTTATATATTAGCCTTACCTGCGCAAAAGAAGCTTCTTTATCACTTTCTACAGATACAAAAGTCTGCTCATGGTTTGGCACATCATAAATAGCACGCGGCCTTTCATCTTTAGGGTTTTTATAAGATGAGAAATGGTCTTTAATTTTCTTTTCCATTTCTGCCACATCAATATCACCCACTACAATTACAGCCATAAGGTTTGGCCTGTACCAGTCTTTGTAAAAACTTTTTATCTTATCATAAGTAAAATTCTCAAGTATCTCTTTCTGGCCTATTGGTAAACGGTTAGCATAATGCGACTTGTACATCATTTTAGGCATAAACTGCTTCATCATGCGTTTTTCGGCACCCAGGCCAAGGCGGTATTCTTCCAGCACAACGCCGCGCTCTTTATCTACTTCCTCGGGTGTAAGTACTGCATTAAATGCCCAGTCCTCAAGCACCTGGAAGCCTTTTTCAAGTTTTTCAGGATCGTCAGATGGTATTGGTAAAAAATAAACCGTCTCATCAAAACTGGTATAGGCATTAAGGTGCTGCCCGAATTTTACGCCAATACTTTGCAGGTAATCAATCAGCTTGTTTTTCGGGAAACGTTTTGTGCCGTTAAAGCACATATGCTCCATAAAGTGGGCAAGGCCCTGCTGGTCGTCGTTCTCTAAAATTGAACCGGCATTAATAACAAGGCGGAGGTCTACTTTGTCTTCAGGCTTATTATTTTTTCTGATGTAATAAGTTAACCCGTTTTTTAATTTACCGGTTTTTACATTGGGGTCAAATGGGATAGGGTCGTTGCCTTTAAGCTGCTGTGCATTTGCCATAACTGGCGCCAGCAACACAAAAAGCCATAATTTAAGGTTTTTCATATTGAATGGAATTAATTGGTTGTTTTATAAAACTATAAAAAAAACGCAATATTGTGTTATGCCCCTTAAAGATTTCGCAATAACCTAATGTAAAAGCCGTTCAAATAGCATAATATAATTTATTTACTATATTTACGTTCATCAAATAAATTTTATTTCGCAATGACAAAAGCCGTTGCCCGTAACTTTGGTTATATCGCATTATTACTGTTTATCCCTTTTATATTACATGCCCAGGTACAGCAGGAAATTGCACCGCCTTATAATATAAAAACCGTATCTTTCAGGAAAGGCGACCAAAACGTGTACCCCTTCTTCAGGTTGGGCGAGTCGTTCCAACTTACTTTTGATGATCTTTTTGGTAACGAAGCTAACTACTACTATAGCATTACACACTGCAACTATAACTGGACACCATCTACACAGTTAACGGTTAATGATTATATATCAGGGTTTGATAACCAGCGGATACAGGTATATGACAACTCATTTAATACCTTGCAAATATTCAGCAGGTACACACTTAGCCTGCCTAATAAGTTTACGCAGATACTCCTCAGCGGCAACTACATACTTAAAATAATGAATGATAACCGCGAAGTGGTTTTCTCTCGCAGGTTTATTATTTATGAAGACCAGGTATCTGTACCGCTACAGATAAAAAGATCGCGTGACATGGACGATATTAATGAAAAGCATAACCTTGATTTTGCAGTTAAAACAAATGCTTTTGTATTTCAGAGTCCGTTGCAAAATGTCCAGGTGGCATTGTTCCAGAACGGGCGTTTTGACAATGCCTTATTCAATATAAAGCCACAGTATACCATTGGTAACGACCTCATCTATAAATACGACAAAGAAACACAATTTTGGGCGGGTAATGAATATCACTACTTTGACAATAAGGATATACGCAATGCGGTAAACAATGTGTTGCGGATTACCGGGGGAGAAATATACAATACCATTCTTTATACCAATCAGGCAAGGGCAAATGTTCCTTACACCTATTACCCCGATATTAACGGTAATTTTGTAACCAATAACATCATGCTTAATGTTACCAATATATGGCTGGAGTCTGATTACTCATGGGTATTTTTCAGCCTGAGCGCGCCAACGTTTTTTGAGAATAAGGATATTTACATCGGCGGCATGTTTAATAACTATGCCAAGACCGATGAATATAAAATGGAGTATAATAAAGAGACAGCTTTATACGAAAAAGCGGTTATGGTTAAACAGGGTTTTAATAACTTTATGTATATTGTAGCCGACAAGCGCGGCAACGTAGATGGCAAGAACGCTGTTGACGGTAATTTTTTCCAGACAGAGAATGACTACCACGTGCTGGTATATTACAGGCAAAACAACGACCGTTACGACAGGGTTATTGGTATAGGCACAGCCAACTCAGAAAACATTATTAATTAATGCTCAAATAGTTAATACAGCGTTACAATTAATTTAATGTTTGGAACTTAAACCCGCACTGTATAAATTTGTAACTTTGAAAAAAGAAAAATCCGAAAGGGCATGGTATCACAAATAACAAGAGGCATAAAAATATCTGTTTCCACGAGTTTTGAAGGCACATACTTTAAGAACTACAGGATACAGTTTGCCTTTAGCTATGAGATTACCATAGAAAACCAAAGTAAAGATTCTGTACAGCTTAACACCCGCCACTGGGAAATATTCGATTCACTGAACGATATGGAAATTGTGGACGGTGAAGGTGTTATCGGTAAAAAGCCGGTATTAAAACCGGGTGAAAAGCATACCTACAGTTCCGGTTGCCTCTTATCTTCTCCTTTCGGGGCCATGAGGGGTTATTTCAGCATGATCAACTTTACCTCTACCCGCTCTTTCAGGGTAATAGTACCTACCTTCAGGCTAAGCGCTCCTTTTGCGCTTAATTAATCATTTTCATTTTTAAAGGCATTTCCCTGCACTATCGGCAATTAGCATATAGTAATTTGCCTTATATTTGCATTACTCAGAAAAAATTTTAATTCTTTAAAACTTTTACAGTATGCCAAAAGGAATTTATAATGTACCGGAAGCTTATAACGAACCCGTACTATCATACGCCCCGGGAACCAAAGAAAGAGAGCAGGTAGCTGCCGCTTTTAAGGAAATGTATAACAGCACTGTTGATGTACCTATGTACATTGGCAGCGAAGAAATACGTACCGGAAAGACAAGGGACATCAACCCTCCTTTTGACCATAAAAAATCAGTAGGGAAATACCATGAAGGCGATGTAAGCCATGTGGAGAAAGCTATAAAATCAGCACTTGAAGCCCGCACAAAATGGGCAGCCCTTTCGTGGGAACACCGCGCTTCTATATTCATTAAAGCTGCCGAGCTTATTGCCGGGCCTTACAGGGCAAAAATAAATGCCGCGACGATGATTGGCCAGGCAAAAACGGTACACCAGGCAGAAATTGATGCCGCTTGCGAGTTTATTGACTTTCTTCGTTTTAACGTAGAGTTCATGACCCAGATTTATGCCGAGCAGCCTGTATCGTCTGACGGCATCTGGAACCGTATGGAATACCGTCCGCTGGAAGGCTTTATATATGCCATAACACCATTTAACTTTACTGCCATTGCAGGCAACCTGCCTGCAAGCCCTGCCATGATGGGTAATGTTGTGGTATGGAAGCCTAGTGCCAGCCAGATGCTTAGCGCTAATGTAATAATGGAAGTATTTAAACTTGCCGGACTGCCTGATGGTGTTATAAACATGGTGCAGGGCAACGCAGCCGAAATAAGTGATACTATATTTGACCATACCGATTTTGCAGGTGTACATTATACCGGCTCTACTGCCGTGTTTAACGGCATTTGGGGTAAGATTGGGCAAAACATTAATAAATATAAAACCTATCCGCGCATAGTGGGCGAAACGGGGGGTAAAGACTTTGTGCTTGCGCACCCATCATCAATACCGGCACAGGTAGCCACTGCCCTTTCGCGTGGTGCTTTTGAATACCAGGGGCAAAAATGTTCGGCTGCTTCAAGGGCATACATTCCAAAATCAATTTGGCCTGAAGTAAAAGAACTTTTAGTAAAAGACGTTAAGTCGATGAAAATGGGCTCTACAGAAGATATGAGCAACTTTGTTTCGGCAGTTATACACGAAGGCTCTTTTGATAAGCTGGCTTCTTATATTGATGCCGCCAAAAACGCAAGCGATGCCGAAATTGTTGTGGGTGGTGGTTATGACAAATCAAAAGGATGGTTTATAGAGCCAACTGTCATCGAGACATCTAACCCTAAATATGACACTATGTGCACAGAGCTGTTTGGCCCTGTACTTACAGTACATGTGTATGATGACACTAAATGGGAAGAAACCCTTAAGCTGGTAGATGAAACATCGCCATACGCTTTAACTGGCGCTATTTTCAGCCAGGACCGCTATGCCATAGAACAGGCTACCAAAGCGCTTGAAAACTGCGCAGGCAACTTCTACATAAATGATAAGCCTACGGGTGCCGTTGTAGGCCAGCAGCCGTTTGGTGGCGCAAGGGCATCGGGCACTAACGATAAGGCCGGTAGCGTGCTTAACCTGCTGCGCTGGGTATCGCCAAGAACAATTAAGGAAACATTTGTTCCCCCAACAGATTACAGGTACCCTTTCTTAGGATAACCCACATACAGATAAGCTCCTGCAATGCAGGAGCTTTTTTTATATCTTCGCTGTAAATTAGACGATTATGACAATTACAGACTATAACAACCAACAAACCGACAGCTACAAAGCTATATGCGACCTTTTGCACAAAGAAATAGATAAGGCACTTCCCGAAGCAGAGAGCAAAATATGGCATGCCCACCCGGTTTGGTTTTTAGATGGCAACCCTGTTGCAGGCTACAGCAAATTAAAAGGCTGTGTCAGGCTATTGTTTTGGAGCGGACAGTCGTTCAACGAGCCGGAACTGCAAAACGAAGGCAAGTTTAAAGCTGCCGAAAAGCGCTATACCGATGTGAACCAAGTCAACACTACCGACCTGCACCGCTGGCTTGAAAAAGCGCGCGACATACAATGGGACTACAAAAACATTGTAAAACGCAAAGGTGTACTGGAACGGTTGAAGTAACACTACAAATTCACAAATGTCTTGATGAAGTTCACGAAATTAATGTAAACTATGACTATCAGTATAAAATTTTGATTTACAATAATTTGTGTTTAAATTTATTCTGTATAAAAGATCTGTTTAACATAAAAAAATCTGAATCATGAAATACAAAACTTTATACTTAATATTTGCTGCAACACTAATTAGCTGTAGTGATGATAAAGTAAATAATTCTACTGATATTGATGCAAATCAGATAACATTCCGACCTGAAAATACAGAAAAAGGCTCTGTTCCTGAAGGAGTGTTTGTACAAAAGGTTCTATCGGGGCAGCAAAAAGCCGAAACGCTTACTGATTTGATAAAGCTATACAAACAAGATGCAGGCTTATCAAAAGATAGTGACTATGATACTAACCTGAAAAATATGTGGATGATTTTAATCAATGAACCACTAATTAAAGAAGGTACAGAAGAACAAAAGAAATTCTTTATTTATGAGCAGTTGGCTATGGAACATAACTTACCACATTTAGATAAATTCGTTAATTTGTTATCTTCCGCAAAAAGTATTGAGAGAAATGAAAAAGACCGAATATTTGAAGGATTTGTCACAACAAATAAAACGGCCATAAATTCTATTGGCTGGAAATCGCCGGAAGAGAAAGCAGAAAAAAATCAGGAATTATTATTGCTAAGACGCAATTATGGTTTATTAAATAATAGTTTTTAAAAATTAATTACCCATTTATGCATAAATGGATAAAACTTTCCATAACGGTAACACTAAGTCTATTGTTACTATATGCTACAAGTTATCTTGAAAACACAATTTTTAAAAGGCAACTTATCCAAACTTATAGTATATATTGCTTATATTTAGCTTTGAGTACAAAATTTCTGTACAAAATTGGTTTTTGGCAAATTCTTAAATCCTTCGCCTTCATTTTTATTACCGGGATAATGTTTGCATTTGTAATTATAAGTGTAGGCCTTAATACCGACAACTTTTTTTATATAATATTAGCTATATTATATGGTGTTCTGCTTTTAATTCTGCTATACGGTCTCTACAAAATCAATATTACCAAAAAACCGCTGTTGTCTATACTATTTGCCTGCGCAATAACTGCACTTCTTCTCTACATGATTGACAGTTATCAAACGTATTATTATGGCATTAGCCTAATTTGTGGCTTAACATGTTTTAATGTAATTACTTTAGCATTAATCAGCAGTAAAAAAGCCAATACTAAACCTTATACTTCATAGCCAGGTGCACCACTTTTTTTGTCTCAAAAAATTCATCGGTAAAATAATCTGATAAATTATAAAGCGTCACCCTCTGGAATACCTGCAGTTCTTCAGTGAGGTCACCGCCTTTCAGGTAAAGTATTCCGTTGGGCAGGCCGTGGTTTTGGTCTTTTGTTACTTTACCTCTTACCCACTTTACAAAATCAGGCATATTGGTAACGGCACGGCTCACAATAAAATCGAACTCGCCTTTAACCGTTTCGGCACGTTTCTGTTCGGCTTTTACATTGGTTAAACCCAGGGCTTTTGCTACTTCCTGCACTACTTTTATCTTCTTGGCAATAACATCTATCAGGTAAAACTCGGTTTCAGGGAATAGTATGGCAAGCGGTATACCCGGAAAGCCACCCCCTGTACCAACATCCATTACCTTTGCGCCGGGCTTAAACGGCATCACTTTTGCAATACCAAGCGAGTGCAGCACATGGCGGGTGTATAGTTCCTCTATATCCTTGCGCGAAATAACATTTATCCTGGCGTTCCACTCGCTGTAAAGCGGGCCAAGCATTTCAAACTGTTGCTTTTGCTTTTCAGTAATATCAGGGAACTGCTTCAGTAATTCTTCCATGTGTGCTAATTTTGCACAAAAGTAAGCATTTCAAAAAAGAAATTGCCCTAATTGTGATGGTTGCAAACCCGATAATAATTAACTTTGGACTCTTAAGATTTTGAATACTATATGAATATAAATCCCCCCGTTTTTTCGAAAACCGACTCCCTGAAATTTTTCAGGACATTAAATAAACGTGTAAACGACTATTTTAAAGAAAATAATATAAAAAAGACCGGTAACTGGAAACTGCACCTGAAAGCATTTGTAATGTTCTCAGCCCTGCTGGCCCCTTATTTTATATTGCTTACACTTAACATACCCGTATGGGCGCAATTGCTGCTTACCATAGTAATGGGTGTGGGTATGGCAGGCATAGGTATGAATGTAATGCACGATGCCAACCACGGTTCTTATTCCAGCAAAACATGGCTCAACAAAATAATGGGCAGCAGTATGTACCTGCTTGCCGGTAATGTTTATAACTGGCAGGTTCAGCACAACGTACTGCACCACACCTACACCAACATACACGGTCACGATGAAGACCTTGATGCAGGGCGCATAATCCGCTTTACGCATTCAGCACAATGGAGGGGGTTCCACAAGTTCCAGCATTACTATTCTGTTTTCCTGTATGGGCTGTTAACCTTTAACTGGGCTATAACTACAGATATTAAGCAAATGCGCCGTTATATTAAAAGAGGGCTTTCTTATGGCGAGTTCCGCAGTCCTGTAAAGCAATGGACGGTATTGGTAGTAACCAAACTGCTGTATGCACTGGTATGGCTGGTTGTACCTGTACTGCTGGGTATTACCTGGTGGAAAGTGCTTATCGGCTTTTTTGTAATGCATTACACGGCAGGGTTAATATTAAGCATTGTTTTCCAGCTGGCACACGTGGTTGAAGAAACCGCAAACCCGCTACCGGACGAAAACGGCGAAATGGCAAATACATGGGCTATACACCAGCTTTACACAACAGCTAACTTTGCTCCTAAAAACAGGATAATAAACTGGTTTACCGGCGGCCTTAACCACCAGATAGAGCACCATATATTTCCGCATATAAGCCACGTGCACTACAGCAAAATTTCTGAAATAGTAAAGCAGACTGCCCGCGAGCACAACCTGCCCTATCATGAATTCAAAACCATGAGAGAAGCTGTTGCCGCACACTTCAGGCACCTTAAAGAACTGGGAATGAAACCTGCAATTAACTAATAATACAACCAATATAATTCAACACACCAATTATGAATGTGCTATCAGACAGGATCAATAATTTAGCTACATCACAAACACTTGCCATGGCTGCAAAAGCCAGGGAACTTAAAGCACAGGGTAAAGACATTATAAGCCTTAGCCTTGGCGAGCCTGATTTTAACACTCCTGATTTTATAAAAGAAGCCGCAAAACAGGCTATAGACGATAATTACAGCACCTACCCTCCCGTTGATGGTTATATGGATTTAAAAGAAGCCATCTGCCGCAAGTTTAAAAGGGATAATGGCCTTGATTACAAACCATCTCAAATTGTGGTTTCTACAGGGGCCAAGCAGTCCCTCTACAATATTGCACAGGTAATGCTTAATGATGGTGACGAGGTTATACTGCCTGCACCTTATTGGGTAAGCTATTATGAAATGATAAAGCTTTCAGGCGGTGTGCCGGTTGTAGTGCCTACATCGGTAGAAACCGACTTTAAAATGACTGCCGAACAGCTTGAAAAAGCCATTACGCCAAAAACAAAAATGATGTGGTTCAGCTCGCCGTGCAACCCAAGCGGTTCGGTTTATAGCGAAGCAGAGCTAACATCGCTTTGCGAGGTTTTAAAGAAGCACGAAATCTATGTAGTTTCAGATGAAATTTATGAGCACATCAATTTTTCAGGCAGCTCTTTCAGTATAGGTGCCATACCCGGAATGTTTGATAAGACCATAACCGTAAACGGCGTTGCCAAAGCATTTGCCATGACCGGATGGCGCATTGGCTATATTGGCGCTCCTGAATTTATTGCCAAGGCCTGCACTAAAATGCAGGGGCAGGTAACCAGCGGTGCAAACAGTATCGCCCAGCGTGCCACCATAGCCGCCGTAGATGCCGACCCTAAAGTACTGGGGCACATGGTGGAGGCTTTCCACAGCCGCAGGGACTTGGTGATTAACCTGATGAACGATATTCCCGGCTTTAAAAATAATATCCCCGAAGGGGCATTTTATGTTTTCCCTGATATCTCTTACTACTTTGGCAAAACGCTTAAAGGCATGACTATAAATAATGCCGATGACTTTTCAATGTTCTTGTTAGAGCATGCCAATGTGGCTACAGTTACAGGCGATGCCTTTGGTAACCCCGACTGCATCCGGATATCATACGCCACCAGCGAAGAGCAACTTAAAGAGGCTCTCCGCAGGATAAAAGCCGCGGTTACAGAGTAGAACTTAATAACGTTCCCCTCCCTTGGAGGGGAATTTTAATTTAATCTCAACAACACAACAATGCAAAAAAAGATATTACTATTAGGCTCAGGAGAGCTTGGAAAAGAATTTGTTATTGCCGCACAGCGTTTGGGCCAAAAAGTTATTGCTGTAGATAGTTATGCAAACGCGCCGGCTATGCAGGTAGCTCATGGATTTGAAATTATAAATATGCTTGATGGCGCCGCGCTTGATGCTGTTGTAGAAAAGCATAAACCCGATTTTATAGTGCCCGAAATAGAAGCTATAAGAACCGAGCGTTTTTATGATTATGAAAAACAGGGTATAACCGTTGTACCATCGGCTAAGGCGGCTAACTTTACCATGAACCGCAAAGCCATACGCGACCTTGCTGCAAAAGAACTTGGCCTGCGCACGGCTGATTACCGCTATGCCACCTCTGCGGCTGAGTTAAAAGACGCCGTTGCGGCAGTAGGCATACCATGTGTGGTTAAACCCTTAATGTCATCTTCGGGTAAAGGGCAAAGCACCATAAAAAGCGAAGCCGATATAGAGAAAGCCTGGCAGTATGCCGTAGAAGGCTCACGTGGAGACGTTACAGAAGTTATAGTAGAAGCATTTGTTAACTTCAATTCAGAGATTACACTGCTTACAGTTACTCAAAACAATAACCCTACCCTGTTTTGCCCGCCCATAGGCCACAGGCAGGAGCGTGGCGACTACCAGGAAAGCTGGCAGCCAGCAAAGGTATCGGATGCAGCTATTACTGAAGCACAATACATGGCACGCAAAGTTACAGAAGCACTTGGCGGTGCGGGTATTTTTGGGGTTGAGTTTTTCCTGACGGATGAGGGAGTATATTTCAGTGAGCTTTCGCCGCGCCCGCACGATACAGGCATGGTAACACTGGCAGGCACACAAAACTTTAACGAGTTTGAACTACACCTGCGCGCCATACTAAGCCTGCCCATTGCAGAAATAACATTAGAGCGCACAGGCGCAAGCGCTGTTATACTCGCATCTGAAAACGGAGAAAATCCGTCTTATACAGGCCTTGAAGCGATTGCTGCATTACCCAAAACAGATTTCAGGATATTTGGTAAACCCACTACAAGGCCATACCGCCGCATGGGTGTTGCGCTAACCTATGACACACTGCAAACAGAGACAGAAGCAGTTACAGAAAGGGCAAAAGCAGCGGCGGCATTGGTAAGTGTTTCATCAAAATAGTTGATAAATAATTTCGCCATTGGGTTATCCGCAATAAAATAATCCTATTTTTACCGAAACTTTAACATCAAACAATTATGAGAAAATCTTTTAAAAGAAATCCACTAATGCTTTTCTTGGCAGTAATGTCTATGTCATTATTCGTATCATGCTCAGAAGGTGGCGGGCCGGAAGGCGTAGCCAAAAACTTTTTACAGCACGTTAGCAAAGGTGAATTTGAAGAGGCAAAAAAATATGCCGATGAGCCAACAGGATCGCTTTTAACAATGGCAGAAAACCTTGGCGGAGAGCAAAAAGAACAGCTTAAAGACAAGAAAGTAAATATTGATATTATTTCTTCTGAAGTAAACGAAGCAGGCGACAAAGCTACTGTTAAGTATAAAGAAACAGAAGAAGGACAGGATGCCGCTACTGCTGAAGAAAAAGAAATTACACTTGCCAAGATTGACGATGAGTGGAAAGTTTCTATTGATAAAGAAAGCATGAACAAAGAAGGTAACGCTCCTGCAGGCGCTGAAGGCGAAGGCGATATGGAGATGGAAGGCGAGATGGAAATGATGGAAGGCGACAGCATTCAATAAGCTTTTACCTCTTGTATAACTTAAAAACATTACCGATGAAAAAGTTTCTTTTTTGGCTGGTAATGTTTTTTTGTTTTTCAGCCGCTGCCTACAAATGTTTTTTCTGGCTCGACCATAAGTCTGAAATACGGGAACAAACTAAAAACAGTAGCATTACGCGCCTTAGTAATGAAGAGATTAGCCTGATACAGGAAGGTGATTTTATACTGCGAAGGGGCTTTGGCTTTTTCAGCGATTATGTATCAGAGCATTTAAATGACGGTGACATTGACGTTACCCATGCCGGAATAATCATAAAAGAGAATGGTGACCTTTTTGTTATCCATTCCCTTTCTTCTGATGTGAGTGATTTTGATGGCATACAAAAACAACCCCTACAGGATTTCCTGCTATACTGCGCGCCTGAAAAAATTATTGTGACACGCACCAAACATGCCGACACTGCTTGCGGCGGAAAGATTGCCGAACGTGCCAAATATTATCTCTCTCAAAAAATCCCTTTTGACCATAACGGTAAATTTGATGATGATAATGAGCTGTATTGCACGGAGCTTATATGGAAAATTCTTGAGAAAGACCTTAAAGTAGCCTCACCGCCAACACTGGCAGAAGAGCGCGAAAAGTTCTTTTACTCCATGATGCCTATGTACAGCACTGATTATTTTGACATTATCATCAACCAGTACAGCAACTGAGGATATAATTGAAAATAACTCAGTATCTCACCTATTTCTTTTTACTTCCCATATTCAGGTTATCGAAACTTGAAACGTTTATTACTTCCTCTGCATCCGTATCAAAAGATATACTGATGCTGTCGCCTACCCTTGTTACAGGCAGCTCGTTAGAAAGCACTGATGAGCCTACAAATATTTTTGCCGAGCCATTTACCGTAAAGTAATAAAAGCTGTTACCGTTCTTTATATCGCTTTGTATGCGCTCTACAACAGTATTAAGTTGGTTCCTGTCACTTGCTGACTGTGGGTTAATGCGGGTGTCAGACATGTTGAATACATTTTTATATGCCATCATGGTTTCTCCCATAGTATTACCAACACCCACAATGGTATAATCATTAATAGCTACCATAGCATACATTTTTACAAGCCCGCCACCATCTTTAAGTGTCATAACATAAGTAGGTATACCGTTAATGGTATAAGGCACCGGTAAAGATGCTGTATAGCCTTTCTCCTGAACCTTACCCTCTGCCGAGCGTTGTGCTGCATATTCGGTTGCGCCGCTTTGGTGGTAGTATGTGGTTTCTTTTGTGCGGGTATCTACAAGCACAAACCCCACCGCCGATTCATCTTTTCCTACAGAGGTAAGCCCGGTGTACCAGTATGGCGTGCCGTTCTCACCATATACCAGTGTTAACCCTTCGGTTATCTGTAACTTGTTTTCATTAGCAAAATTCCAATAGCCGTGCACATACTCGCCCCAATCATTTAATTGCTCTTCTATAAACTCCTGTGGCTGTATGCGGTCTACCCAGGCAGGTGTCTTATCTACAGGATATTCGGCTATTTCTCCCGTTTGGGCATCAAGCGTTACAACACCAACGGCATCATTTCCGCCAAAGCCTACCCGTTTTTCATATTTAGTAACTACCCAGTACGGCTTGCCTTCGTCGTCAATCTCGAATGTATAATCGTCAAGGCCGGCAGTAGCATATCCGTTAAAGTACAGGTAGCGTTCCATCTGGCTCATAAAAAAAGCCTCGCTCTGGTATTTAATTTTCAGTGGCTTACCGTTAAGCGACTGCACCAGCTTTACATTACGCTCATTTGTGGCAGAAACAAGCACATACCCATCAGTACCCTCACTATTATTAATCCACTTAAAGAAACCGCTGTGCAGCAATGGTGCCACCCAGTATAACTCGTCTCCCACTTTCTGTATAGTAAAGTGCCCAAGTTCTGTCTTGCTGCCCAAAGCAGGATCTGAACCCAGTATTTTTTCTCCTAAAAGATAGGCAAGCCTTTCATCTACCACGCGCACTTTATTAATGGCAAGTGGCGCAATGTGGTCTGATATCTCTTTCCCGTCTTTTACCTCTCCTATTAATTCCCTGTAATCTTTTGCATACAACATTGGTGAAGATGTTATAAATGGCACAATAGTTACATAGGTGATAAGTACCAGTATAAGTAAGCCCAAAATGCGGTGGGCAGGGAAAAATTTAAATGTAGTTTTTTTGTTGCGTGTTTCTGTCTGCAGCGTAAGCAAAGCTACCAACAACACTAACCCCAACAATGCAAACGGCAGGCCGACAAAGCCGTACTGAAGCACCGGCATACCTAAATAAATTACACAAAAAATATAAAATAAAACTGTAATAACTATTATAGAACGTTTCATGGTTTGCTATTTATATTATTGGTATCTAAAAGTAAGATATTGTTACATCTTTAGCAAAAATTGGTACTACATTAAAAAAAGCTATTTTTGCCAATACAAACTAACATTGAAAGATATGAAAAAAGCTTATGTATTTCCGGGGCAGGGTGCCCAGTTTAGCGGAATGGGTAAAGATTTATATGAAAACTCAGCCGAAGCAAAAGCGCTTTTTGAAAAGGCTAATGAAATATTAGGATTCCGTATAACCGATATAATGTTTGAAGGTACGGCTGATGAGCTAAAGCAGACAAAAGTAACACAGCCTGCGGTATTTTTACACTCAGTTATTCTTGCAAAAACACTTGGTGACAGCTTTAAACCCGATATGGTGGCGGGCCATTCGCTTGGTGAATTCTCGGCGCTTGTTGCTGCCGGAGCCATGACTTTTGAAGATGGCCTTAAGCTGGTTTCGCAACGTGCGATGGCTATGCAAAAGGCATGCGAGATTACTCCCTCTACGATGGCTGCAGTACTTAACCTTGATGATAAGACCGTTGAAGATATTTGTGAAGCTACCGAAGGCGTAGTTGTTGCGGCAAACTATAACTGCCCGGGGCAACTGGTAATTTCAGGCGAAACACTTGCGGTAGAGCGTGCCTGTGAGGCACTAAAGGCTGCCGGGGCTAAGCGTGCACTGATACTGCCTGTTGGAGGTGCCTTCCACTCCCCTATGATGGAGCCTGCCCGTGAGGAGCTTGCTGCCGCTATAGAAGCTACTACTTTTAAGCAGCCTGTCTGCCCGGTGTACCAGAATGTAACCGCAACAGCGGTAACAGCTCCCGATGAAATAAAGCAAAACCTTATAAAGCAGCTTACTGCCCCCGTGAAATGGACGCAAAGCGTGCAAAACATGGTAGCCGATGGTGCAACTGAATTTATTGAAGTAGGCCCCGGCAATGTGTTGCAAGGGCTTGTTAAAAAAATTGACAGCAGTGTAAATACAAGCGCTGCATCATAAATAACAACTAACTTATCCCGCTTCTGCGGGATATTTTTATTAATGATACATATACATCAAACCCACGACTATGAGTTACTGGCATCTCTAAACAGGGAAGTACAGGAACACCATCATTTTCTTTATCCTGATGTATTTAAGCCGTATGACAAAGATACAGTACTGCCGTTTTATAAAGAGGCGCTTAAGAATAAAGGTTATGCATTTGTTGCTGATTTTGACAATAAACCGGCAGGTTATGTATTACTCTTTATTAAAGAGCTGCCGGAAAACCTATTTCAGTATGCGCAGCATTTTTTACTTATAGACCAGATTGGAACTCTTAAAGACTTCCGTGGCAAAGGAATTGCCAGTGCGTTACTACAAAAAGCCGCAGAATTTGCAAAGGAGAATGGCACTAATCAAATGAGGCTTAACCATTGGACAATGAATGAAAATGCCGGAGCTTTGTTTCTCAAAAATGGTTTTACCTATTTTAATGAGAATATGTGGAAGTATTTATAAAGTGCATAATAGCTAAAGCTCTTGTAACTGCTTATTTTCACCTATTCTAAAAAGTTTGAAATATATGCATTCAAATTCAGAAGTAACTGGTTTTAAACATACCTGACTGATTGTTTCGTCATTTATTTCTATCAACTGATTTAATCTTTTTCTCAAATTATCTCCGCAGTAGATATAAACGTTATTTTGTTTATATTTCTTTACTGAAATTAAATCCTTTACATTAGTGGGCGGGCAATTTCTAATAGCAATTACAGTATCATAATTATAGTAGGGATCTATATAAAATTCAAGAATTGTGTTCTTATCCCCTTCGATGAATGTTGATTCCAAATCTTTTAAAGATTTCCTAAAAGCCTGTTCAAACGATTTGTCTTTAAAAATTATCTCTCTAAAATTTGTATGCTGTTTAGTGTCATGTACACAACTTAGCAAAATAAGACTCATCGCAGATAGAAAAAGATATTTCATAAAGTTAGCTTTAG
>NZ_JAMWYY010000019.1 GCF_024305175.1 Flavobacterium sp. | reverse complement strand
GTATTATCATTTTTAACGCAATTAATAGTATTCATTTTACGAATAAAAAAAGCCCTTTCGTGAGAAGGGCTTTTTTATTTTTATAAAAGGTTTACTTAGTGTATAATTTTCTTTACAACACTTCCCTTATCTGTTGTTATAGTAACTATAAGCATTTGGTTTTGCTGCCTTAAGCCTGTAATAGTTGTTTTACCGGAATCAATATTATTCCGCTGAAAAATTTCCCTTCCGTGAATATCAAATATTTTAACCGCAGAAAGCTGTGTATTAAAGGCATCTATGGTTATAGCACCGCCGTTTTGGTAAAGCACAACCTTATTTTCGCTTGATGCAAATAAGGTATTATCAAGTGCCGATAAAGAGAATAATATCTCAAACCTGTCGTTTACCTGCCCTGCCCCTGCTGTAAATGTGTAGCTGCTTTCTTTAAGGTTTACAACCTGTTGCTGCTCTAAATCTTTAAGATATATTTCATCTATATTCGTAAAAGCGCCATCTAAACTGTTAAGTTCAATAGTATATTCACCCGGCTGTAGCACACTAAATCCGACAGGAACAACATCATCAGCATTAAATTCGCCCCTTGCCTGTACAGATAGGTTTTCTCCCATGGCAGTTGTGTAAAGGGCTATAGGGCCATCGTTTGCCGAGCGCCCGTCCCAGCCATAATCTATACCTGTTGTTGTTTGTGCATTATAGGCTATTGCTGCCTGGCTAAACTCGCCGTTAACGCCTGTAAAGTTGAGCCAAAGGCGTGATATAGTTTCACTTTCATTATTTTGCGCCACACGGAAAAACTGCCCGTTATTGGCTATTGCACGCATACTGTTATTAAACACCAAAGGGCTGCTGTCAACTTTTACAAAAAAGCCCTGCCCCGGGTTAATTACCCAGTTTGCCGGATTACCCGTAAAGGTATCTGAACCTGTGTCGCCACCCGGAGCCGTGTTAGCAACATAAGCAGCCATGGTTACTGTGGCATAGGTAGAGGTGGTTGCAGAGGTATCATTACGTTTCCTGAAAAAGTAAAGCGCCGATCCCGGTTCTATAATACCTGTATTTTCGGTATAAAAGTCGTGTATATTAATAGGTGAAGGATATGGGTTACCCACCATATTAAATCCGTTGGCAGTATTAGCCACAGGAACCGTTATCTCACCATTGTTGAGTGTACCCGTAAAGTTACCTGCCCATTGTACACCCGGCGTTTCACTGCTCACAAAAGGAGGGTGATTATTGGGCATACGGATAAGATAGCCATACCCGGGTTCAAAATCGGTAACAGCAGGATTTAAGCCTGTATATATATCTAGGTTTTCGCTGTAACTGTAAAAACGTGTCGGCACAGTCATTGGCGAAAAATCAAGCAGGTTTTGTCCTTCTACCGGAGCCGACCAAATGGTATAATCAAGCCTGTAAAGCGGCGAACTATTTTTAGTAACCTGTGCAGTACCGGTATTAGCTACATCATTAACCTGTATAAGGTTTGCATTATCATGTATTATAAATTCACCACCTTCTTCAATGTCAACGGCATTTGTTACAATAAGGTTTCCGCCGCTTTCTATAGTAATGCCTGCATTACTTAAAACAGTAATACTTCCTGCTTCTGCAGTAACACCGTCGGCAATCATTGGCAGTACAGTGTTTTCGTCAACAACCACATCATCATCATCCGAAGGCACACCTCCGCACCAGTTGCCGGGGTTGCTCCAGTCGTTGTCAACAGCGCCCGTCCAGGTATTCGGATTTATGATTACCGACCTTACCGTAGAGTACTGCACACTACATACACCGCTTTGCACTACAGCCCTGTAATAGGTAGTCTGGGTAACATTGCTGAAATTATAAGATGCCGTTGTGTTGGTTATCTGTGTTACAGCGGAACTGAAATCAGCTACCGGAGAAGACTCCCACCTGATAATACTGCCTGTATGCCCTGTAAGGGTAAAAGTACCGCTGTTTGAGGTTGTACAGAACGTAAAGCCGCTGCTTAATGTGCCCCCGACAGTTTGCGGATTTACAGTTATGGCAACAGACGAGGAATTTTGCTCTGAACATACACCGCTTTTAACTACAGCCCTGAAGTAAGTTGTCTGGGTTAATGAGCCAATTTGTGCCGAAGTTAATGTAGTTGAAGTATTGGCAATATCGGTAACACCTGATGTAAAATCAGCTGAAGTTGAGCGCTGCCACTTTACAACACTTCCGGTATGTCCGGCCAGTGTAAGGTTTGCAGGTGCAGTTCCTGTACAAATTGTTTGTGCAGAAGATACTGTGCCACCAACAGTTTGCGCATCTACCGTAAAGTAGGCTTTGTAATTTGCACCATTATTACTGGCAAAAGCAGTACCCCCCTGGCAGGTTATGCTGGCATCTGAATATACCTCGAAAGTATAGTTACCGGCAGATAATCCTGCTAAAAGGTTGGTATTAAAATCAAGCTTTTGCCACCTTTGGTTTACGCATCCACCCGAAGAATTCTCACTGAAATAATTTAGAGCATTGGAAACAAAAGACCCGCCGGAAGTTCCGGTTTGGTAAATGCGATAATAAAGCCTCGTACTGGTAAGGTCGCAGCCGTTGCATTTAAAAACATTATGCTCAGCTCCTTTAAAGATTAAGGCATTGGTATTACCTGCACAAAAAGCACCGAGTTGTGCATCATTAAAATCATAATTGCCAGTGTTGGCATTAAGATCATAATACAGGTTACTGCTATTGTTTATACTTAAAACAATATAAGTTGTATTAAAACCTGCACTTTGTGCTATAGCCTCCCCTCCTGCGGCTATCAGCATCAATAACAACAGTATTCTTTGTATCATAATATGGCTAAGTTAAATATTAAATAAAAGTAACTATTTTAATGATACAAAATTAACACAACTGCACATACCAATTTTCTACAACGTTTTCGTGTTAATAATTTATATTTTTTATGTTAGAATAATGCGATTGTAGTTAATTGTGATTAATCAAATTCGGTTATAGCTCTATATTAAAAAACATCATTTCCTATTAACAGATTGTTAATTTAACATAGAGATTAACAGGAATACTTGAAAATCAGCAAATAAAGATGTAACTTTACGACTTACACCTATAACACAACTAAAACTACACCTACCATGAATTTCCTACCGGAAACCATTATTGCCTTTGTAGTGCTGGCCGGTATTATTATTTACACAATTACCGCTAAAGCCTACAGGAAAAGAAAGGTTAAGCTGCTGGCAAAGTACAGGCAGGCAAGAACTAAATCTATACAATACCAGGACACCCTTAGCGCTTATATACTTAAGCACAATGCACAGCATGAGGCTTTTGTACAAGGTGCCACTTATGGTGAATACTTAAAGCAACTGCAAAAGCACCACATTAAAAACCTGTCTGAAAAAGGATATCAAAGATTAAGGCGTTCGCCTGTGCTTATAAAGCAAAACCTGAAAAAACTGGAACGGGAGGAAGCATGGCTTAAAGAAGCCGGTAAGCACCTTTCTATGTTACGCGAAAAAGAAACAGCTTAGTCAGTCTTTACCTTCGGGTTGGGGTTAGCTATGATATTTGAAGTATCATAACCTCCAAACTTCTTGATATAGCTTTTAAGCGAGGTGCCAAAGCCATCCCTGAAACCGTTTTTACCGTTGCTTTTAAGGAAGTTTTTTACAGAGCCTGCCCCGGCAAGGTGCGCAGCAGCCAAAAGCCCTGATTCGGTTATTTTAATGCCCTGTATAACCCTGCCTTCATAGCGGGATATTTCATGGCGAAGTTCCCACTTGTTTTTGGCTAAAAGCGCCTTAAACGCTTTTTCCTGCAGCATGGGGCTGTTTAAAAATTCTTTGGTGTTTGTTATGCCTATGGCACGTAGTGTAGTTTTGCCAAACTGGTACTTGCCCATATATCCGTACGGATTAACCAGTTTGTATAAGCCCTGCGATTCTTTTATCGCTATAGCCTGCTTAAAGCCTATATATGATTTTCCCGTAAAAGGAACTGTTACCTTTGCTGTTTCGTCTATTTCAGGAACATCAGGAACGGTATAATTATAAACTTCATCTTCGGCTAAATGAAAGCCTTCTATTTTACCAAACTGTTTTGCCTTTGTTAAAGTAAACGAAGAACTAACGGCCCCTATAAAAATGGCAAGCCCTACAAAATACATCCACTTCTTTATCATATATGGTGTTTTCTCACCGCCTGTCACACTGGTGAATTTCACAGCCGGCAAATATACAATAAAATTATTTAATTGAAAAACAACACTTTACAGCAAGCAGTTAACTTTAACATAACAACTCATCAAAATCATGGCTACAATATTTCTGCTAAACCCTTACAAATGTTAGGCTAACGGGTTTTGACAACTGCAGCAGTTTTGTGACAAATTTTAACACAAAAAAACCGATGATGAACATCGGTTTTTCTTTTGACTTTACAATTTATTTACCTTACAATTCCGAGTTTCTGAACCCAGGCATGGTATTTTCTTGCGTTTTCCTGGTGCTGTGCCGCTGTAACGGCAAACTCATGATAACCGGGCTTTGTTGTACTGGCGCAGAAATAAATGTAATTGTGCTTTTCTGCATTTAGCACCGCATCTATAGCAGAGATATCCGGCATGGCAATAGGCCCTGGCGGTACCCCTTGGTTTTTATAGGTGTTATATGGCGAATCTATCACAAGGTCTTTATTAAGTACCCTTTTTATAACCTGGTCAAAATCGCCTGATTGTCTTTTAATGGCATAAATTACGGTAGGGTCGGCTTCCAGCTTCATGCCCTTCTGAAGGCGGTTTAGGTAAACCCCTGCTACACGCGGACGCTCATCTTCCTTTACAGTTTCTTTATGAACAATAGCGGCAAGGCTCGATACCTCCAGCGGTGTCATGTTAAGCCTCTCGGCTTTGGCAAGCCTTTCTTCATTCCAGAATTTACGGTATTCCTTAGCCAGCTTTTCTCTTACCTTAAGTGCGGAAGTGTCCCAGAAAAACTCATACGTATTAGGGATAAACATGCTTAACAGGTTATCTTCAGTAAAGCCATTTTCGTCAAGAAAATTTTTATGGGTAAAAACCTTAAGCAGCGTAAGGCTGTCCGGCTCTATCTGCTGTGCTATACGGCCTATGGCACGATCTAATGTTTCCTGGTTGTTGAATGATATATTTACCGGAACGGGCTGGCGCAAAGCGTTAATGATATCATTGCTGTTCATGCCCCTTTTAAGTATAAACTTACCCGACTTAACGTATTGCGGATAGGACTTTTTATCGGCAACCATATTAAAACGCTCCATGTCGGCAATATAGGGCTTCACGCTATCCTGCACCTGGCTGAATGTGGCACCTTTAGGAATGTAAACAGCTACCCTGTCTTCAGAAAAAGCTGTGTTTTCAGAAAAGATATCTTTATAAACAAGATACCCGTAAATGCTGCCGCCAATAACCACAACCAGCGATACCAGCGCAATAATCTTTCTTAGTTTCAATTGATGATGTATTAATTTTTTTTGATTAACTGATAAAATGCCTCGTCATAAAAAACACCGTCCCTTTTATTCCAGCCTTTTTTTACGCCTGTACATTCGAAGCCAAAATTAGTAAAAAGCGAAACACTTGCAGCATTCGCTATATCTATATTTGCATAAAGCTGGTGCACTTGCAGCCTGTTAAACGCATATTGTATAACCAACCCCAACGCTTCGGCACCGTAACCTTTGCCGCGCTGTGCCTCATCCTGAATTATTATGCCCACACCTGCCCTTTGGTTTAAAGGGTCAAATTCAAAAAGATCTATAAGGCCAATAGCTTCTGTTTCGCCATTTAAGCAAATAGCGAGCCGCAGCTGCTTGGCTTCAAATATATCCTGATGGGCGTTTTCGAGGTACTGCCTTATCAAAAAACGACTGTACGGAGCTATGGTATTACTTACCTGCCATACCTTTTCATTATTTTCAAGGCGGTATATAAACTCAAGGTCTTCAGGCTCTAATGCCCGCAGGTAGATGGTATTTCCGGTTAAGGTTACCATTCTGCCTCTCCTTTAAAAACATAAGTGGCAGGGCCTGTAAGGTAGATATCGGTAAAATATTTCCCTTCCTGCTTAAAAGAAACTTTCAGCAGTCCGCCCGGTGTTTGCAGCCTTATAGTAGTAGCGGTTGTTTTATTCAGTACCTTCATGGCAATGGCTACGGCAGTAACGCCGGTACCGCATGATAGGGTTTCATCTTCTACCCCACGCTCATAAGTACGCACTGAAAATTTGTCATCTTCATTCTGGTTAACAAAGTTCACGTTAGAGCCTTTATCGCCATACATGCCGCTGTAACGTATGCTGGCCCCGATTGCCTTAACATTCATCCTGCCTAAATCGTCTGTCATTTCTACATGGTGGGGAGAGCCTGTATCCAAAAAAACATAATCTTCATAAACCGTAACGGTATTTACATCTTTCATGTGCAGTGATACCATTCCGTCTTCCTGTATAAGGGCATGATGCTTGCCATCTACCGCAATAAAATCGGCCTCATCATCAATTACACCTAAAAGGTTTGCAAAGGCAACAATGCACCGCCCGCCGTTTCCGCACATACTGCTTTCATTTCCATCAGCGTTATAATATACCATACGAAAATCGGCATCACTTGCGTTTTCCAGTAGTATAAGCCCATCGGCACCAATGCCAAACCTGCGGTCGCACAGTTGGTTTACAAGTTTGGTATCATTTTTGGGAAATGTATTATCGCGGTTATCAACCATTATAAAATCGTTTCCTGTACCCTGGTATTTGTAAAATGTATGTGGCATTTAATTAAAATGTATCAGGTACAAAAATAACAAATAATCGGCTGGTAACCACAGCAACTTACTATAGTAAAATAGAACTTTAACTATTAACCGTTTTAATTAAATACTGTTTACAAAAATGAAAAAATTTTCAGGCTTACTTCTTGTGGCACTGCTTAGCGGAGCCACCACGCTTGGGGGTTATAAATTGATATTTGACGAAGATGTAAACAATACTTCTGCCTTATCAGTTGCCCCGGCACAAAACAACTATACCAGAACTGTTGGTTATGGCGCAGAGAATATCGATTTTACCGCCGCTGCCGACCAGGCTGTGCATACAGTAGTTCACGTTAAGAACGTGTCTTACTCTACTGCACCCACCAACCCCTTTATGGAATTCTTTTATGGCTACCGCGGCGGTGAGCAGCAGGCGCAGGTAGGCACCGGCTCGGGGGTTATAATTACTGAAGATGGTTATATTGTAACCAACAACCACGTAATACAAAATGCATCTGAACTTGAAGTTACCCTTAACAACAATAAGTCGTATAAAGCGCGATTAGTAGGTACCGACTCTAAAATGGATATTGCGCTGCTTAAGGTAGATACCAATGAAAAACTGCCTTATGCCACTTTTGGTAATTCTGACAATATTAAAGTTGGCGAATGGGTGCTTGCGGTTGGTAACCCCTATAACCTTACCTCTACCGTTACAGCAGGTATTGTGTCGGCAAAGGCACGTAATTTAACAAAAGACGGATTGCAGTCTTTTATACAGACAGATGCTGCCGTTAACCCGGGTAACAGCGGTGGCGCACTGGTTAATACCCGCGGTGAGCTTATTGGTATTAACACGCTGATAACTTCTATGACGGGATCTTATGTGGGATATTCGTTTGCTGTACCCTCTAACGTGGCACGCAAGATTATTGAAGACATAATGGAATATGGTAATGTGCAGCGAGGTGTGCTTGGTGTGCAGGGTGGCGAGCTTAACGCTTCGGTATCTAAAGAGCTTGGTATTAATGAAACCAACGGGTTTTATGTAAACAGCGTGGTTAAAGGATCGGGGGCAGAAAAAGCAGGTATTAAAAAAGGTGATATCATTGTAGAGATTGATAACAGGGCCGTAAACGGATTCTCTGACCTTAACGCAGCTATTGTTACCAAAAGGCCTGATGATGTGGTAAGGGTTGGTATTAACCGCGATGGCAGCATGATTACCCTACCGGTAAAGCTGTCTAAAAATGAGATATATTCCTATAGCGGCTTAGACCTTGAAGACCTTACCGCTGCCGAGAAAAAAAGCCTTAAGCTAAATTATGGCGTAAGGATTAAAGAAATAACCGATGAGCGCTTTATGCCTTATTATGAAGACCTTAAAGGTGGTATTATACTCAGCATTGATAATATTAAAGCTAAAGATATAGAGACTGTTTCGGATGTGCTGTCATCTAAAGGGCCAAATGAAAAAACCCGTGTAGAGATGGTAACAAAAAACGGCCAGCTTGTACGCTTTTACATATAACAACATATAATGTAGTAGATATTATAAGCCCCCTGCAATTGCAGGGGGCTTTTGTTTTACACAACATAATAATAACGTTTGCGTAAACACCTGCACAGCATGGTTTGGTAATTTTGGCGCAAAAGCACATCATTTATAATGAGGAAAAGAACTGTACGCAGACTGGAATACTTTCTTCACTTTTTAACGGCGTTACTGTTACTGATAAAAGGTATACACGAAATAAGCAAAGGGCTTTATTATCCGGGAATAATAATAGCAGGGCTTTCGGTAACCGTTTTTACAATAATACTTTTCTGGAGGAAACTCAAAATAAAGCCGAAACAGGCACGGGTTATCTGCTGGTACCTTGAGGCTCCTGCCCTGCTGTTAAGCTCTTATATGCTGTATCTCGAAAAAAAGGAATTTATGCCTTACCTGTTCTTTCTTGCTGCGGTTATGTATCCGGCAATGGGCTTTATTTCTTCCAAAAAATTTAAAAGGCTTCGCAAATCAACTTCCTGAATTTAAAAAAAATAAAGTAAAAGGGGCTGCCTCACTTAGAGACAGCCCCCTTTATTATAGTAACACTATTATATATTATCTCTTTTCTATACCATCAATTGTCCTTACCTCTGCGCCCGCATCATTAAGTGCACTCATCACGGCATCATAATCGGATGTATCAATGTCATTTACAAATGCAGCAGGAACAATTACAATCCTGAAAGACTGGTTATTGATAAACTCAGGAGCAAAAGACAGGTCAAAATTTGCATCAGCATAAATTAAAACATCATTGGCTGTAAAGTTAAAGTCATAATCAACTTCATCGCCACCACTTAAATATAGTGTCCTGGGTATTTGCTGCCATGCAGAAAAGCCATCATCAATTACATTTCTGTAAACAAGTATAACGTCCGATTCAAAAATAGCAGGGTTTAACGGATAAAGTAGCTGGTAACGTCCTGTATTATTATCAAATGTCAGGTTAACATTACTTAGCTGTATGTTTTCACCAATGGTGTCATTATCTACATAAACATCGTCGTCGTTGTTACAAGAGGTGAAAGTTAGTGTGCTTACCACTGATAAAAGTAAAAATATCTTTTTCATGTTATAAAGTTTATTGTTAGTATTACGTTTCCAAAAACTGAACCAAAAAATCACTGGGTGCTAATTTTTTTAAAATTTTATTTAATTTACCTTTGTTTATTATGGAGCAAAATCTCAAATTATACATGGTTTTACTGGGCTGCACACCCAAAGGCCGTTTAACCGAGCAGCACGATATTTTTTTTGGCATCGGCACTTCGGTACAGGAACTGATACCGCAAATGTATAACTTTTGGCCCGACGGCGGGCAATTGCACATAGATGCGTGGCGCGAGGTAACAAAGGTTAACGGTTACAGTATTACCATAGCGCAGGCACAGGCAATACAACAGGAGCAAAAGCTTTTTTTTATTAATCTTGGCGGCTATAAAGCCGGAGATTTTGAAGAGTACCACTATAAAACCCTGATAGCTGCAAACACTATGGGCGAAGCGGTTAAGGCTGCAAAGCAGTCTGCCTTTTATAAGCACTATAACCTTAAAGGCGGGGGCGAATCGCACATAGATGATAAATTTGCGCTTGATGCCGACGACCTGCACAATGTTCAGGATGTGCTGCCTGAAAATGTAAAGCAGCAATACTCAATTATTCTCACTCCCGCTCCTGCTAAACAGGCAGATGAACTGCATATAGGCTATACCAAAATAGGCAAAAAGCCTCATTCCGTTTAGCTTAAAAATTATAGTTGTAACAGCATTGACCCGGCCTTATTTAAAAATTCGGGAAATGCAAAAATGATATTTAAGAATTAAAATTTTACCTTTGGAGCTCATTTAAAACACATGCCATGATATATAAATTCAGAGTAATTCTTGATGCGGAAGAAGATATTTTCAGGGATATTGCCATACAGGAAGAAGATACGCTGGAAGATTTGCACAATGCTATAGTAAATGCCTTTGGGTTTGACGGAATGGAGATAGCCTCTTTCTATACCTGCGATGAGAACTGGACACAGGAAGATGAAATACCGCTTTTTGATACCGGAGATGAGCCGGGTGAACAAAAAACAATGGCCGACTATTCGCTTAACAGTATCCTGACCGAAGAAAGCACTAAAATTATATATGTGTATGACTTCCTGAACATGTGGACGTTTTTTGTAGAGCTAGGCGCTATTGAAGAACCGGAAACCGGTGTAAGTTATCCTGACCTGTTGTTCTCGCACGGAATTATGCCGTTAAGCGCTCCCGATAAGAATTTTGAAGCTGCCGACGGAGAAAATATCTACAGCGACTTTGATGATGATTATGATGATGAAGACCTTGACATGTTTAACGATGATAACTTTGAAGATTTAGGGTTTGACGAAAGCAACTGGAATTAACAATGCCACTACATATCAGTATATAAAATGATTAACCTGTTTAACACACACATAGAGAACTTATCGGTACACCGTGTAGGTAATAAAAGCCGTAACGAAGCCATCTTTCTTTCAGAGCAGCCTTACGGGCTTAATGATGAAATTGTGCCGCTTTTAAAGGAATATTTCTTTAAGCCCTTTCGGGATAAGGAAGAAAACTACTTTCAGTTTGCGCACGATGTACATTTGGACTACCATGATATGTATACCCTTGCTACCGAAATTTTCAACAATCCCGGGGCAGTGCACGAAGTGTCTAAAAAAATTACAAAGCACCTTTTTGAGCAGTCTAACCACCCGCACATAAAAAACGGCGAGGTTTATATAGCTTATCTTACTAACGTAAGCATAGATAACAATGTTACCGATGCCATTGGTGTGTTTAAAAGTGAAATTAAAACCGACTTCCTTCAGTTTGAAGAAAGGGGCACTAACCTTGAGCTGTTGCTTCAGCAGGGCATTAACCTGAATAAGCTTGACAAAGGCTGCCTTATATTTAATTACAAAAAAGAAGAAGGCTATAAAATACTGACAATAGACAGTAACCGTTATGATGCCCGCTACTGGCTGGAGCATTTCCTTTCGGTTGACGCTTTTCAGGACGAAAATTTCATGACCAAAAAATACATGAAGTTTGTTCAGGATTTTGCCAAAGATGTGGTTTTACCGGCAGAAGACAAAAAAGAAGAGGTTATGTTCATGAATCGTTCTGTAAACTACTTTGCCAAGAACGATGAATTTGAAGAAACCAACTTTTTAAATGAAGTACTGGATAACCCCGACCTTATACCGGAGTTTAAACACTACAAAACAGAGCGTGCGCCAAAGTACAGCATAGAAGATGTTACTACCTTCCCTATTGCAAACGCGGCAGTAACCGATGCACGCAAAAAGATCAAGAACATTATTAATCTTGACACCAACATACAGATAAAGCTTGACTTTGTTAACCCCGAAAGCGCAGAGAAATTTGTTGAGAAAGGATGGGACGAAGAAAAACAAATGTACTATTACTTAGTATATTTTAATAAGGAGCAAAAAAGCTAATATGCAATACTGCCAGTTAAAAAGGAGCCATTTGGCTCCTTTTTTGTTAAACGCATGATAAATCTTACATTAAATACTGATTTTTTACGTTACTTCGTCAGAAAACTATAGCTAAGAAGAGGAGGCGTAAAATGTATTTGAGGATAAAGCTGCTGTTACTGCTGCTGTTGTGGTGCACGGTCCCTGTGGCTGCACAAAATAACCCTGCACAAAAAGATTCGGTAAAAGAAAAGCGCGATGCCATGTATAAAAGTATACAGGACTATTCTAAGCGCAGCAAGTTTACCAAATTTGTGCATAAGCTTATTTTTAAGCCGGTAAAAGAGAAATCTCCCTCTAACAACAGGAAAAAAGAAAAACAGCGCACGCCCGAAATGCAAAGCAATTACCAAAATTATGAAGGCCGCATAATACGTAATATAAAGATACAAACGCTTGACCCTTTCGGCTATTCTATATCCGATACTACCCGCCTGCCCGATACATGGCTTGAAAATGTTGGTAACAGCATCCACCTCAAAACAAAAGAGTTTACCATACGTAACCTGCTGCTGTTTAAACAGAACGAAAGGCTCGACTCCCTGCTCGTGGAAGAATCAGAACGCCTTATCCGTACACAGCGTTACACCCGCAGGGTAGATATAAAGCCAGTACCCATAGCCAACAGCAAAGATTCGATAGATATTTATGTTAGGGTGCTCGACTCATGGAGCCTTATACCAAATGGTTCTGCCTCCGGTACTGGCACACGCTTAGAAGTTACAGAGCGTAATTTTTTCGGGCTCGGGCATGAATTTGAAAACGATTTCGACAAGCGTTTCAATACCGGAGAAACCTCATACCTGGCACGCTACAGGGTACCCAATATTGTAAATACTTACATAGACGCCGAAATTATTTACCAGATATGGCGCAGCGACAATTCACTTAAAAGCGTTGGGGTGCAGCGGCAGTTCTTCTCACCTTTTACACGCTGGGCCGGAGGTGTTTATATGGAAGAAAGGCTGGTTCGCGATTCGCTGCCTGATGTGCAGGGTGTCTGGGCAATGCATAACCGTAAATCGGAAGCGCAGGACTACTGGGCAGGTTATTCGTTTAAAATATTTAAAGGCTTTACCGAAGAAGACCGCACCACGAACCTCATTACCACCGGTCGCTACTTTAACCAGAGCTTTAAAGAAAGGCCTTCGGCAGTTTATGACTCTATCAATTTTTATTCGGATGAAAAGCTTTACCTGGCAAGCGTGGGTGTTACCTCACGTAAGTTTGTGCAGGACAAATACCTCTTTAATTATGACATTGTAGAAGATATACCGATAGGTAAACTATATTCGGTTACTTTCGGTCGGCAGGATAAAAACTTTGAGCACCGGCTCTATCTCGGCGCACGTTATGCCTTTGGTAACCTGTATAAATGGGGGTACCTGAGTGCCAATGCAGAGGTTGGTTCCTTCCTGTATGATGAAGAACTTCAGCAAACGGTTTTCAGGCTGGATATGTTATACTTCAGTAACGTGCGCGACTGGGGTAACTGGCGTTTCAGGCACTTTATAAAACCGGTGCTGGTATTGGGTTATAACCGTATGCCTATTATAAAAGACCAGCTTAACCTTAACGGTAATACAGGCATAACCGGCTTTGACAGCCGCACTACCCTCGGCACAAAAAAACTGATGCTCACTTTCCAGACACAGTCGTATTCCCCGTGGAATTTATCCGGCTTCAGGCTTAACCCCTTTGCCAGCTTTACAATGGGTGTTATCGGCGACAATCATCATGACCTTTACAAAAGCCGGATCTACTCTAAAATTGGTGTGGGTTTGCTAATTTACAATGACTATCTCGTTTTTAACAGCTTTCAGTTGTCATTAGCCTATTTCCCCTCTATACCCGGCCAGGGCACTAATATCCTGCAAACCAACACCCTTAAAAATGATGATATACTATTGCCGAATTACCAGATTGGCAAACCGGTGACAGTACCTTATGAATAACATTCTTTTCTTTAAAAAATAAAATTGCGTAACATTATCGGGTATTGGTCGTCAAAATAAGTAACAAACTATAACAATCTTATTTTGGATACTATTTTAACCATCAATAACCTCGATAAAAGGTATGGCGCAGTACACGCTGTAAAAAATGCCTCTTTCGAAATCAAAAAAGGTAATGTTTACGGCATACTCGGCCCGAACGGCAGCGGAAAATCGACCACACTTGGCATTATACTTAATGTTGTAAACAAAACATCCGGCAATTACAGTTGGTTTGGCGGCAGGCTAGATACCCATAGCGCATTAAAAAAGGTTGGTGCCATTATAGAGCGCCCCAACTTTTACCCGTATATGACCGCTTACCAAAACCTTAAACTGGTATGCGACATTAAAGGCATACCCTACAGCAAAGTAGATGAAAAGCTGGACATTGTCGGGCTGCTGGAAAGAAAAGACAGTAAGTTCCGCACCTATTCTTTGGGTATGAAGCAAAGGCTGGCAATAGCCTCTGCCCTTTTAAACGACCCTGAGATACTGATACTGGATGAGCCTACCAATGGACTCGATCCGCAGGGCATTCGCCAGATAAGAGACATTATAAAACACATTGCCGCCACCGGCACTACTATATTGCTTGCCTCTCACCTGCTGGACGAGGTAGAAAAAGTGTGCAGCCACGTTGTGGTAATGCGCCGTGGTGAAGTGCTTTATACCGGCACCGTTAGCGGAATGACAGCTAATGAAGGCTTTTATGAACTCAAAGCTGCCGATATGCTTACGCTTAAAAGCGCATTGGAAGGGCACCCTGCCATTACAGCTACAGAGCAGAACGAAGACAAGCTGCTTGCATACCTTAACGCGCCGCTAAGTGGCAGCGAACTGAACCGCTACCTTTTTGAAAAGGGCATTTGCGCAGAACACCTTATACTGCGCAGGTACAGCCTAGAAGAGCAGTTTATCCAGCTTACATCTAACACCGCCACCACTAACCAATAACACTAAAATAAATGAAACGCCTTTTAACTATAGAACTGCAAAAACTCTGGAAAAACAGGGCAAGCAAAGTACTCATAATCGGTTATTTTGTACTGCTCTCCTTTATAGCGCTGCTTGCTTCAGTCAACTTTAAAATAATAGGGATAGATTTCCGCCTTGCCGACCAGGGTATCTTTAATTTTCCTTATATCTGGCATTTTAACACCTTTATTGCCGCTGTACTTAAACTGTTCTTAGCATTGGTTATCGTTTCGATGATGTCTAACGAATATACTTACGGCACCTTAAAACAAAACCTGATAGATGGGATGAGCAAAAAAGAATTTGTGCTCTCAAAATTCCTTACAGTAGTTTTATTTGCTACAGCTTCTACTATCTTCATTTTTATTATGTCGTTACTGCTTGGCTACAGCTTTTCTTCTTATACAGAAATATCTATAGTTTTTACAGATGTAAGTTATATACTTTGGTATTTTATAAAGCTGGTTGCCTTTTTCTCTTTCTGCCTGTTTGCAGGTATATTAATAAAACGCTCGGCATTTGCAATAGGTTTTATATTGCTGTGGAAAGTTGCAGAATGGATTATTTATGGCCTGCTGCGCTGGAAAATAATTAAAGACGGTGAGATAACCGACAGCATTATGGGCTTCTTCCCGCTGGAAGCGATGTATAATTTAATAAAAGAACCTTTTACCCGTTTTCAGGCCTACAAAGCATTAGAGAACCTCAACTCGGGCACAGTGAACGAAAAGTACTACGGCACACATTGGTATGAAGTGTTAATTGTGATATTCTGGACGGCATTCTTTATTTTTATGTCTTACAGAATATTGAAAAAGAGAGATTTGTAGTATCTTTGCAGCCGCTATGGAAACAAGGCTGTCATACTACTACACGTTATTTTTTTCGCTGCTATACATAACAGCATCAGCACAATACATTCAGGTTAACGATACATATACCGCACAGCAACTGGTGCAGGACGTGCTTGTAAACAGTCCGTGTGCATCAGTTTCTAACTTTTCGGTATCCGGAGCTAATTATGATACCGGCGAACAAAGCTTTGGCTACTTTACGGCAGCCGGCTCTTCTTTCCCGTTCCAGAATGGTATTATCATCAGTACGGGCAGGGCTATCGGGGCAGAAGGCCCGAATACCTCTTTGCTTGATGATGGTGGCGGTATGAACTGGCCTGGCGATATAGACCTTCAGGCGGCACTTAACATTAACAACTCGGTAAACGCTACAGTACTTGAATTTGATTTTATACCGTTAGGTAATAAAATAAGCTTTGATTACATGCTCTCTTCAGAAGAGTATCATGATACGGCACCCTGTACCTATTCAGATGGCTTTGCTTTCCTGCTGCGCGAAGCAGGAAGTACAGGGCCTTACCAAAACCTTGCGGTAATTCCCGGTACACAAACACCTGTAAAGGTAACATCAGTACACCCCGAAATACCGGGTGGCTGCCCTGCGGTTAACGAAGAGTATTTCGGCGCTTTTAACGGCAGCGAACACCCAACGAATTTTAACGGGCAAACTACAGTGCTTACAGCCCAGGCAAATGTTACTCCTGGTGTGCTTTATCACATAAAGCTTGTAATTGCTGATGAAGGCAATTACAGGTATGACTCTGCTATATTTTTAGGCGGTGGCAGCTTTGATGTGGTTACCGATTTGGGCAGGGACAGGCTTCTCGCAAATGATAATCCGCTGTGTGCAGATGAAACCCTTGTGCTTGATGCCGGCTACCCCAATGCACAGGGCTACCAGTGGTTTAAAAATGGCAGCACAATAAACGGGGAAACTAATGCAACGTACACTGTAATTGATGAAGGTGTGTATAGTGTGGCAATAGATTTAGGCTCAGGCTGCACTACAGAAGGCGAAATAACTATAGAATACGCAACACTGCCACCGGTAGTAAACACTACCCTTATTCAGTGTGATGACGATAATAACGGGCTAACCACATTTAATCTTGATCTTGCTACAACACTGGTAACAAATGGCAACCAGGACCTGATTGTTAATTACTACACCAGCCGTGAAAATGCCGAAAATGGCATAGATGTTTTAGGCAACCTTACCTCTTTTGAGAATACTGTACCTAACCAGCAAATTTTTGCAAGGGTACAAAACCGCTATGGCTGCTACTCAATAAGCACGGTTACACTGGCAACATCTGCAAATGGCGTTACGAGTCCGCAGCCCATAGAAACCTGCGACGATGATGATAACAGCGACGGTTTTTATGTAACCGACCTGACCCAGAGGGATGCTGAAATACTACAGAACCTTCCGGCCAACCTGCAACTGCAATATTTCCTTAGCGTGCAGGATGCCCTTGAAGCCGTTAACCCCATACCTGACCCTGAGAATTTTGAAAATACCGTAGCCGGAGGGCAAACGGTATATGCCCGTATTTTTAACGGCAGCGAATGTTATGGCATTGCAGAGGTAGACGTTATTGTTTACTATTTTGGAGACCCGTCTGTAGCGGAAGAGATTTACCTGTGTGAGGATGGCTTTATAATACTTGATGCAGGCAATGGCTTTGCGTCTTATAGTTGGGATACCACGCCTGAACAGAACACACCACGCATAATTGTAACAGAACCCGGTACTTATACCGTTACCGTTACTAATAATTTTGGTTGTACAGGCACAAAAGCCTACCGTGTAATATTAACAGGGAAAGCCACTGGCGCTTTATTTGACATTAACGATTTTAACGGAAGCGACACCAATACCGTTACGGTACTGCCACAAGGCCCGGGCGATTATGAGTATTCCATGAATGGTATTACGTATCAGGACTCTCCCGTTTTTGAAGGCCTGGCAGCAGGAGAGTATACTGTTTTTATCCGCGATAAAAACGGCTGCGGAGTTTATACCGATACGGTTTACGTTTTAGATTACCCAAAATACTTTACACCAAACGGTGATGGCGTTAACGAAACATGGCGCATACCCTACATGTTTAACAGGCCGGGTATCACTGTTACCGTTTTTGACCGTTTTGGTAAAATTGTGGCAGGCTTCCGTGGTAACAGCAGCGGATGGGACGGCACACTTAAGGGCAATAAACTACCCTCTACCGACTACTGGTTTGTTATTGAACTCGAAAACGGAAAATTAGTAAAAGGACATTTTGCGCTAATACGTTAATTTTTATATATTTATAAAAATTTAACGCCATCCTTTCGTGAAATGTATTTTCCGCCTTTTATGGTTGTGCATTTTAACGTCCGGCAGCCTCTACGCTCAAAGCGATTGCCCGGACGCAATTATTGTGTGCGGAAATGACGACTACTACGGCCTTAATGCAACAGGCATAGGCGTACAGGAACTCGGGCCAAATGCCTGTTTCAGTGCCGAAAATAACAGCCTGTGGCTGAAGATCATGATTAAGGAGGGCGGCACACTTGGCTTTACCCTTACCCCCGAAGAAATTGACGACCTTGTTGTAGATTTCGATTTCTGGATATTCGGTCCCGATGCCGCCTGTAGCAGCCTGGGTACTGCCATACGCTGCTCTACAACCAACCCCCTTGCCGCAGGGCTAAGCTACAACACCACCGGGATGAACGACACTGAAACTGATGTTTCGGAAGGGCTGGGGCCAAACGGAAACTCTTTCGTGCAGTGGATGGATGTAAATGATGGGGATATTTACTACCTGATTATCGACAGGCCGCACGGGGCGTCTAACTTTTCTATTGAATGGACAGGCAGTGCCACATTTCATGATATACCTGTTTTTAATAATCCTGATAATATTCCGCTGGATATGGTGCAATGCGATAATGACGGCATTGCAGACGGCAAATCTGTATTCGACCTAACGGCTTACCAGGAAATGTTTATCGGTTCACAAACGGGTGTGGCCCTTACCTACCACCTTTCTGAAAATGACATGTTAACGGGCGATAACGCGCTGCAAAATCCGCAGGCATTCATCAACACAGAACCTGTACAAACCATTTACATGCGAATGGCAGATGTGGTTACGGGCTGTTTCTCGAACCTGACGTATACTGTTGCAGTTACACCAGGCATAGGCAACCTGCAGGATTTATATGCTTGTGATGATGATGGCATTACCACCTTTAACCTTGCAGAAAATGATATTGCTGCTGCAAACGGAAGCCTTAATGCTGTTGTGAGCTATTATGCCTCTCAGGATGAAGCCGAATCAGCCACTAACAGTATAGGCCCTTTATATCAAAACTTAGTGCCTTACCAGCAGCAAACTATATGGGCAAGGCTGGATAAGGCTGATGAGGGTTGTGTTGATTTTGCAACTTTTACCATCAATCCGCAATATATACCTGTGTTTGCTACTGAAGGCAACCTGCCCCCTAACCTGTTGCTTTGTGACAATGACGGCTCTGCGGATGGGTTTAGAATATTTGACCTGACAATTAATGAGAATGCCATGGTGGGGAATCAGGAAAATATCCTCTTTAAATATTATGAAGATATGGCAGGCCTGCCCGCACCCAACCCGATAGCTTTTCCTGAACAATACACCAATGTTTTTAATCCGCAAACCATACATATAAAAATAGAAAACAGCTTTACTGGCTGTTATACTACAAGTACTTTTACGATTACTGTCAGCCCCGGGGCGGGAACACCGCAAAACCTGAGCCTTTGCGATGACGATGGTATAGCTGTATTTGACCTCTCTGTTAACGATGCAGCTGTTGCCAATGGCAGTACCAATGCACAGGTAAGTTATTACTCATCGTTACAGGATGCACAGGAGCAGGAGAACAGTATAAGCTCCCTTTATGAAAATACAACAGCATTTGCGACACAAACAATATGGGCAAGACTGGATAAGGCTGCCGAAGGCTGCACCGATTTTACGAGTTTTACCATTACTCCGGTACAGCCCCCGCAGTTTAATGTACCGGGGCAAACGCTGCCTACAATAACAACCTGCGATAATGTGGGTGATGAGGATGGTATAGCTGTGTTTGATATTACCGCTAATGAAGCCCTGCTTTCAGGAAACCAGCAGGGGATTACTTTTACCTACTATGAGGATGTAAATGGAAGCCCTTCACCAAACCCGATTGCAAATCCTGAAAGTTATACCAATACTCAAAATCTGCAACTTATACATATAATGGCAACTAACGGTGCAACCGGATGTTCTGTTACAAGTTCTTTTATCCTGGAGGTTATACCGGGCGCAGGCACACCTCAAAATCTTTACGGTTGCAGCGAAACAGGCTTTGCGGTTTTCGACCTTTCCCAAAATAACAGTGCTGTAGCCAATGGCAATAGCCAAGCTGTTATCAGTTATTATGCCTCTGAACAGGATGCACAAAACGGCACCAATGCTTTAGGCAGTCAATACCAGAATTCGGCTGCATTTACACCCGAATATATATGGGCACGTTATGAAGTATTGAATGGCAGCTGTTATGAAATTACATATTTTACTATAAATGTTTTTACTGCACCTGTTTTGCATAACCCTGATAATATTACACTTGGCATCACTAAATGTGATGATGACGGAGTAAACGATGTTTCTACTTTGTTTGACATTACAATTTATGAAGAAATGTTTACCGGCAGCCAGCAGGATATTGCCATTACCTACCATACCACAAGCCAGGATGCGGAAACCGGAGGTAATGAAATTGAGAACCCAATGGCTTACGCTAACACTGCAAATCCGCAAACTGTATATGTACGGATGGAGAATACACTTGCAGGATGTTATATTACAACATCATTCCCTTTAAATATAGAATATACCATTCCCACCGGAACACCACAGGATTTACTGTTATGTGATTTTGAAGGAAACGGTTTGCAGATATTTGACCTTTGGCAAAACAACGAGCTTGTTAGGGATGGCAATACAAGTGCAGCAATTACTTATCATGCAAGTGAGCAGGATGCTGAGAACGGAATTAACCCCCTGCCCCGTTTTTATATAAACTCAGAACCTTATTTTAATGAAGAGATATGGGCACGGCTGGAGAATACTGAAGGATGTTTTGGCTATGGCATAGTGCCATTTATTATTGGTATACTGCCAATACCTGATACCGAATATAACCTGAGTATAGTTGATTTTACGGAGAATGAAAATTCTGTCACTATTGCTATGGAAAACAATCCTGAAGGTTTCGAATTTTCACTGGACAATATTACCTATTCTGACAGCAACATATTTGAAAACTTAGAACCCGGATTATACACGATATATGTACGCTCTAAAGACAACTGCACGTCATTTACCATAGAAGCGCCAGTGCTGAATTACCCCCGCTTTTTTACACCAAACGGTGATGGTTCTAACGAAGTGTGGAATGTTGACTATATCCGTTTCTTTCCCGATGCCCGTATTACGATATTCGACAGGTATGGCAAGCTTATAAAAAGCTATATGGGTAAAGAAATGGGGTGGGAAGGCACCTATAATGGTGAAAATCTTCCTTCTACCGATTATTGGTTTTTGCTTGAATTTGCTACAGGGCGTAAAATAAAAGGGCATTTTGCTTTGGTTCGTTAAATTCTAATCAATATCAGGTAAATACTCATCGAAATCATACAATTAACACTATAGCCAGATTTTTTGCGTTAAGATTTTATTAATTTTGAAAGCTTAACCAATCATCATGAAAAAAATTACCCCCTTACTATTGCTTTTGTTTGCTACCTCCACCTTTGCCCAGGGCGAGGCAAACAACTGGTTTTTTGGCCTTGGCGGAGGCATTCAGTTTTCTGCAGATGGCACTGTTACACCGCTTTTTGGCGGACAGGTACAAACCAATGAGGGGTGTAGTACGATATCTGATGCTGATGGTAATTTACTATTTTATACAGACGGGCGAAATGTTTGGGACAGGAACCATATACTGATGCCCAACGGCAACTATGGTGCCGGGACCGGGCTTTTGGGCGACCCATCTAGTACGCAGTCAGGTATTATAGTTCCTAAAAAAGGAGATCCTAATATTTATTATATTTTTACTGTAGATGAGCCCCACCATGAAAATGCAGCAGTTTACCCGGCACAGTTTAATGGTATATATAGTGACACAGGTGAAGGAGTACCTGCACAGGATGATGGCTTTAATAATGGTTTTAATTACTCTGTAGTAGATTTATCTGTAACAGGGGCCAACGGTAGCATTGGTGATGTTGTAACCCGCAATGAGCCTTTGGTTACCTATAACCCTGCCAATATAGAACACCTGAAGTACAAGTGCTCGGAAAAAATCACGGCTGTAAAAAACTCAACCAATACCGGCTTTTGGGTTATCACACAATTTGTTGATTCTTTTTATGCTTTTGAAGTTACAGCTAATGGAGTAAACACAACACCTGTTGTTACCCAAATAGCACCCAATGTACCAACATCAGGTTACAGGCGTAATGCCATAGGCTATTTAAAAGCTTCACCTAATGGCGAAATGCTCGCCATTGCCCACAACCAGATTGGTACATTTTCCGGTGGTGCTACTACTAATGGTACTGTTTACCTTTATAATTTTGATAACGCAACCGGTACTGTAAGCAACCCTTTACAGTTAGCAAATAATATAAACCCTTACGGGCTGGAGTTCTCAAAGGAATCAAAAAAACTATATGTTACTTATGACCTTTCTTTGGTTCAGTTTAACCTGGAGGCTGCTAACATCCCTGCCTCAGAAGTATTTATTGCTTCGGTAGGTACTTCAACCGGATTACAATTGGGGCCAAACGGAAAAATTTACAGGTCGGCCATAGGTACAAACCAGCTTGATGTAATTAATGAACCTGATGAAGACGGATTCGCTTGTGATTTTGTTTCAGGAGGTGTTTCATTACCCTTTTCAATGACATGTACCTTTGGGCTGCCCCCTTTTATAACCTCTATATTCTCGGCAGATATAGAGTTTACCAATACCTGCTTTGGTGATGTTACAGAGTTCAGCCTTGATGCGCTTGGCGATTTTGACTCTGTTGTATGGGATTTCGGCGATGGTGCTTCTTCCACTGAAAATGCACCACAGCACCAATATGCGGCACCCGGAATTTATACTGTTATAGCTACCATAACAAAAGATGAAGAGGTATTTACGGCCACTAATGAGGTAACTATACATGTGGTACCTGTTGCCAATAATGCGGTAACACTAACCGAATGTGACCCTGATAATAATGGTGTTGCCACTTTTAACCTTACTGCTAACAGCACAAATATTCTCGGCCTGCAAAATGCAACCGAATTTGAAGTTAAATATTATATCTCTCAGGAAAATGCTGATGCCGATACTTCGGCAGTAAATGCAACTGCATTTGTAAACACCAGCAATCCGCAAACGCTTTTTGCAAGGGTACAAAACCGTGCTAACAGGAGCTGCTTTTCAACCACTTCATTTTCTGTAGCAGTTTCTAACACACCTGTACTTAACGGCAACAGCTTTGATATTTGTGATGATGATGCCGACGGAGATAATACTAATGGTCAGGCAGAGTTTACCCTTAATGATGTAACCGCCGCACTGGTTCAGGACACAGTTAACTTCAGTACAGCTTATTATACAACACAGGCAAACGCACAGGCACAAACCAATGCGCTGGGTCAGAATTTTTATAACACGGTTCCTAACCAGCAGGTTATTTTTGCGCGTGTGGTAAATAACACCAATGCTGACTGTTTTTCTATTACGCCGATTACGCTGAATGTAATTGCATTGCCTCCGGTTGTAAACAACGCCTTCCTGGTACAATGTGATTTGGGTGTAGCCCCAGATGGCATTACACAATTTAACCTTACCGAGGCTGACAGCCAGTTTATTAACGGGGATCCTGACCTGGAAACGGCTTATTACGCTACAGAAGCAGATGCCGAAAATGATATAAATGAAATTACAGGTAGCTATACTAATACATCGAACCCGCAAACAGTTTGGGTAAGGGTAACCAACAACCAGACAGGATGCCACAGGGCGCTTCCGTTGCTGCTACAGGCTACGGTAAACACTTCGCCTGCAATAGTGCTTGAAACGTGCGATGATGATGGTACAGAAGACGGCTTACACTTTTTTGACCTTACCGAGGCCGGTATTGAAGACGGTGTACAAACTGTTGTGTATTATGCCAATGCTACAGATGCGCTTTTAGAGCAAAACGCGATTGATACTGATTATACCAACGTTATACCATATCAGCAGAGTGTTTATGCACGTATTGAGAACAATAATGAATGTACGTTATTACAGGAAATAAAACTGATTGTGTTCGAACTGCCTGACATTGATATAGAAGATGAAGCTATTGTTTGTAACAACACACAGGATTTTATAATATTAACCAGTGGTATAAATGCAAATCCGTCCCAATACAGCTATTTATGGTCTAACGGGGCAACAACAAACAACATAATGATAAACCAGCCGGGCGTTTATACTGTTATGGTTACTAACATTAATGGTTGCGAGAAGTTGCGTACTATTACTGTAGCGCCATCTGATGTTGCTGTTATAGATGATATAATTGTAGAAGACCTGAGAGATAACAACACTATAACTGTGGAGGTTTCACCAACAGGAGGTGTAAACACTACCTACTTTTACAGCCTCGACCTACCGGAAGGGCCATTTACCGAATCTAATGTTTTTGAAAATGTAGCTCCGGGCATACATACGGTTTATGTGTATGACACAAATGGGTGTGGTATTGTGCAACAGGAAGTAGCTGTACTGGCTATACCTAAGTTCTTTACCCCTAACGGAGATGGCACTAACGATTTCTGGAATGTTATCGGGATAAAGTCAGAACTTTATGAAAACAGCCGTATTTATATTTTTGACAGGTATGGTAAGTTTATAGCGGGGGTTAACCCTTTAAGCCTCGGATGGGATGGCACCTATAACGGCAACAAGCTGCCCTCTACTGATTACTGGTATGTATTAAACCTGCAGGACGGACGAACTGTAAAAGGCCATTTTAGTATGGTAAGGTAGTGCAAAATATTTCCGCATAATTTTATCGTGTGTAGAATAAATCATTTATTTTAGTAGGGTATTGCTGTTTTAAACTGTTAAACAGAGATAGTAAAAAACCAGAACTGAAAAATATGACAAACAACTACCTCAAAAAATTATTACTGAAATCTGCTCTGTTTGCACTTATAGTGCCTTTTTGCGCAAATGCACAAGACCCATACACTGTAGAATCTATCCCGTATCAGGTTTATGAAGGAAACCTGCCTATCCAGCATACTACAGATGATGTATATACGGATGTGATGGATTTACCCTTTAATTTTACGTTTTACGGTAACACCTATAACCAGTTTCTTGTAAGTACTAACGGTTATATCGATTTCCGGACTGACCTCGTAGATGAATGGTCACCTTATGCACTGACTATGCCTATTCCGGCAGAAGATTTTCCTGTAAAAAATTCGATATTGGGTTGTTACCACGATATGGATAACAGTAATGTTGGTGGAAACGGCACTATAACGTGGTCTGTTACAGGTGATGCACCTTACCGTAAAGCTGTATTTCTTTATACCGACCAACCGCATTATGGTGCAACTTGTAACACAACAACAAGTACATTCCAGATCATCATATATGAAACCATTAATTATATAGATGTACAAATAACTAAAAAGGGACTTTGCACTTCATGGCAGGAAGGTAATGCGCTTGTAGGGCTTATTAACAGTACGGGGCTTGAAGCTATTGCAGCACCGGGAAGAAATACAGGCGCATGGGAAGTTGCCCTTGGCGAAGGTGAAGGATGGCGTTTTAAGCCATTTGCAGAGCCGCAGTACCGTTACATTAAGTGTGATGAAGATACTGACGGTATAGAAACTTTTGATTTTTCGGTAATCGAAGCTGACCTTTCTACCTCGGCAATGTTTTATCTCACAGAAGCCGATGCTGAGCAACAGGTAAACCCTCTTTCTGGTACATCCTATACAAATACTGTTGCGTTTGAAGATACTATATTGTATGCAAATGTAAATGGCATTGTATTACCGGTAACACTTAGCATGGTAGATTGCAGCCTGCTATTTGATAACGATAATGTAGCTGCTCTTGATGAAGACCTGAATAATGATGGTAACCTTGCCAACGACGACACCGATGGTGACGGCATTCCTGACTTTGCTGATAATGATGATGACGGCGATTTAGTGCTTACCAGTTTAGAATATGTATTCGGCAGGAATACAACAGACAGTTACCTGGATACTGATAATGACGGCATTCCTGATTATCTCGATAATGATGATGATAATGATGGTGTACTTACTGTTGATGAAGATTATAACCACAACGGTGATGCCTCTGACGATGATACTAATGGCAATTCAATCCCGGATTACCTGGAGGCAGCGGTTGCACTGGGCGTTGATGCAGTACCGGCCCTTTCGAAGAATATAAGCCTCTACCCTAACCCGGCAACAGATATATTAAACATTAGTAATACCTCCGGAAAGGCAATTTCAGAAATTACAGTTTATTCTGTTACTGGTGTAAAAGTGAAACAAATTACAGAAGGTAACAGTGTTAATGTGAACGACCTTCAAAGCGGGCTGTACTTAGTACAGGTTAAAGTAGAAAACCAGGTACTCAACTACAAGTTCATGAAAAAATAAATGATTTACTAAACACCTAAACTTTTATTTAAAGAATTTTTTATCAAATTTATGAAGAGAATGCAACTGCTGATTGCAGCAATTTTTGTCCTTGCTTGTGGAGCTTGTTCAAAAAACGAATCTACACCTACACAAATTAGTGAAATTGAAGAAAAACGCTATAATCCTGACGGAACTTTCAGTAAAACATATTATTACTATAGAGGAGGAAATCTTTCAAAAACGAGAGTATATAATACTGCGAATTTCATTACACATCAGCATGAGTATACTTATTACAGCAATGGCTTGCTGATGAGGGTACATAAGAAATCGGTAAACGGACAAACTATTTCAACATATATATACAACTATGACAATTACCGCAGGCTAATGCATATGTCAATGGGGCCATATTATGTAAATCTTACTTATGATGACCAAAATAATACGGTACTTGCGGAGCGTTTGGGAGATTCACCTGAAAATAAAACGTTTTACTTTAATACGGATGGCGCCGTTTACAGCGAAGTTGCCGGAGCTAACACCTATGACGTAACTTATGACGGACAAAATGCATTATCCTGTAAAAAGGATGGACTTGTAATTAACACACATGAGTATTTTGACGGATATGAAGCTATGCAAAGTGAAAGTATGAAAAACGAGCCATTGATGAATGAAGTTCTTCGTGCAAATGCGTTGGCAGGTGCAGAAAGTGCTATTGCAACAAAGCTTTTAAAACGTTCTGTAATTGGTCAGGATGTTACCGATTATGAATACACTTTTAATGGTGCAGACCTTCCTAAGACGCGAAAGGAGTACCTTAATGGAATATTAACTCGGGAATGGACTTATTCATATAAATAAACACAAGTATACAACAATCCCCACGCATTGCGTGGGGATTGTTGTATTTAGCATGGTAACATTACCCTATTGAACAGTTTTCTTTACTGCCCGGCGTAAAGAGCGCATCATTCCTTCACTAAAGCCCGTATCAGCTTTAATCAGGTTTCCCTCTTTATCATACAAAAGCGTAGTAGGAAAACCTTCCACATTAAATAATTTATAAAGCAACACTTTTGTTTTAAAGGTAGAGCGGTAATTAGCTTTTTTATAAGTAAAATAATCGGCTGTATCTTCCTGAATGTCAAAATCATTCATACCAATTATAACAAGGTCATCTTTAAACTCCTCCTGCAATTCAATAAGATGCGGCACTGCCTTTAGGCATGGGTAGCACCCCCTGTACCAAAAATCCAATAAAACTACTTTACCCTTCAGGTCTTTTAGATTCAAAGAATCTCCGTCTTGCAGTTTAACTTCTATATCGGGTAATGATTTAGGTGCATTCTTAGTTTGTGCATATACAGCAAAGGGAATAACCATAGCCATGAGTATAAATAACACAGTTATTGTCTGTAACTTATTTTTCATCTTTATAATTTATATATATTATTGCCGGGCAAAAGCCTTCTGTCTAAAATCTCTGTACCTTTCTTCTGCATTAAATGTTTCATTATTCTGAACAGCAAACGCATCTTTGGGTATGTCAGGATTAATAGCTAAATATTCTACCTCGTAGTACATATATTGTTCCATATTCTCAAATTTAATTGTAGAATAATAAGCAACTGGTAAGTAATCAGATTTCCGTATATAATGTTTTACAACCGCATCTCTGTAATCTTCAGTATCCTGATAGTGAATTTCCAGCATATAAACAGGTTCATCATTTAAAACTTCTTCATCAATTTTAATCATACCGGCAGATACTTTATACCTCATAAAAGGTTTTTTCTCAGAAAAATATTCCTGTAGCAGCATATTCGAATAATTCTGTACTATGGCTCTTACTTCCCGTTTTTTGGTATATATATCTGGTGGTATCCCTGTATTAAGAGAGTCAAGATTAAAATATGTAACCCATAGCGCCTTTTTTCCATCATACTTGCGATGACCGTAAGTATGCCCTTCAACACCTTTATATTCAAAATCTAAAATATTATAAGCTTTAAATTTGTCTTTCGGGGCTATTAGTAAAGAGCATATTACAGTTTGCTGTATTGTATCTCTTTTCGAAAAATATTTATCCTTACGATCCATTTTGTACACTACCGTACTGATATTACTGATAGCATTATCAATTTTTTGTAGTATTTCTATAGCCTCAGTTTCCTTTATCTGAGCGTTGCAATAAGAAGTTGCTGTAAGAAATACTATTACTAAATTGAGTACAAGAAAATATTTATGTTTCATAATTATAGTATTGGATAGCCAAATATAATTTTTTTAATAATATCGTGTAATAAAAAATCCCCACGCAATACGTGGGGATTTTTTTATCTCTCAACTCAAGACTTTACGCTATTTTATAACGCTTCCTGTCATTTTCATTAAGGTATATCTTGCGAAGTCGAAGGCTCTTAGGCGTTACCTCTACATACTCATCTTTCTGGATATATTCCAACGCTTCTTCAAGAGAGAATTTAATGGCAGGGATAATCCTTGCTTTGTCATCAGCTCCTGATGAACGCACGTTGGTTAGTTTCTTAGTCTTGGTTACGTTAACCACCATATCATCGCCACGCGAGTTTTCACCGATAACCTGTCCTTCATAGATATCCTCGTTAGGGTCTACAAAGAATTTACCACGATCCTGTAACTTATCTATAGAATATGGTATAGCCTTACCATTCTCCATAGAGATAAGCGAACCGCTTAAACGTCCCGGTATCTCGCCTTTAAATGGCTGGTACTCCAGGAAGCGGTGCGACATGATAGCCTCACCCGCAGTAGCGGTAAGCAACTGGTTCCTTAAACCGATAATACCTCTTGATGGGATAAGGAATTTAACTATCATACGCTCACCTTTAGGCTCCATGCTCAGCATTTCACCCTTACGCACAGTTACAAATTCAACCGCACGGCCCGAAAGGTTTTCAGGAAGGTCTATAGTGAGTTCTTCTATCGGCTCGCACTTAACGCCGTCTATCTCTTTAATAATAACCTGCGGCTGGCCTATCTGCAGTTCGTATCCTTCCCTTCTCATAGTTTCTATAAGTACTGATAAGTGAAGTACGCCACGGCCAAACACCATAAATTTATCTGCACTGTCTGTTTCGTTAACACGAAGCGCAAGGTTCTTTTCAAGCTCTTTATTAAGCCTGTCTTTAATATGCCTTGATGTTACAAACTTACCTTCTTTACCAAAAAATGGTGAGTCGTTAATAGTGAAAAGCATACTCATTGTAGGCTCATCAATAGCAATTGTTGCTAATGCTTCAGGGTTTTCAAAATCGGCAACAGTATCACCAATCTCAAAACCTTCAAGGCCCACAAGCGCACAAATATCTCCGGCAGTAACTTCTGCTACTTTTTTACGGCCAAGCCCTTCAAAAGTGTGAAGTTCTTTTATTTTACTCTTTATTATTTTACCGTCACGCTTAACCAGCGATATGTTCATACCCTCTTTAAGTACACCCCTTTGCAGGCGGCCTATGGCTATACGCCCGGTAAAGCTGCTAAAGTCAAGTGACGTAATAAGCATTTGTGGTGTACCTTCAGATACTTTAGGCGCAGGTATATGCTCCAGCACCATATCAAGAAGCGGCTCTATATTTTCTGTCCTTTGCTTATAATCGGTACTCATCCAGTTTTGCTTCGCAGAACCATAAACAGTAGGAAAATCTAACTGCCACTCTTCAGCGCCAAGCTCAAACATAAGGTCAAAAACTTTTTCATGCACTTCTTCCGGAGTACAGTTTTCTTTATCTACCTTATTAATTACAACACATGGCTTAAGGCCAAGGTCAATTGCTTTTTGCAGTACAAAACGGGTTTGCGGCATTGGCCCTTCAAAAGCATCAACTAAAAGCAGTACGCCATCAGCCATGTTAAGCACACGCTCTACCTCGCCGCCAAAGTCGGCGTGGCCCGGAGTATCTATAATATTAATCTTTGTTCCTTTATAGGTAACAGAAACGTTTTTAGAAGTAATGGTTATACCTCTTTCACGTTCTAAGTCATTGTTATCCAGAATAAGGTCGCCTGTATTTTCATTTTCACGGAAAAGCTGGCAGTGGTACATAATTTTGTCAACCAGTGTAGTTTTACCGTGGTCAACGTGTGCAATAATTGCAATGTTTCTAATGGACGTCATCTATCTTTTTTTGAAGCCGCAAAAATACACTTTATTTCCGTAAAAAAAATATTAACTACTAAGGGTTTAGCATTTCTTAACACCCTCAACTACAAGATTTAATATTTACCCTTGCCAATACTGTATTTTTAAAGCATAATTGCCCTAACATGCACTCTATCAAAAACTTTTGTAAAAAAAATGCAATTGTTAAAATTAATCAATATATTTGTTTAATCATTTTACAAAAACAATGAACAACGTAAAAACCAAATTCAATATACGCGACCTGGAAAACCTTTCAGGAATCAAAGCGCATACTATACGCATCTGGGAGAAGCGATATAATATACTGGAGCCTATGCGTACCGAAACCAATATACGGTATTATGACATTGGCAACCTACAAAAGCTGCTTAATATAACCACGCTTCACAACTTTGGTTATAAAATTTCAGCAATATCCAAAATGCCCGAAGAAAAACTACCGGTGCTGGTAAAAGAGATATTAAGCAACAAAAGCATGGCCAACCATGTGCTTAATAATTTTAAGCTCGCCATGATGAATTTCGACCAGTCGCTTTTCCTTAACACCTACAATACTGTTTTGCAGGAAAAATCGTTCCGGGAGATATTTTATGAATTTTTTATACCGTTATTAGGAGAAATAGGATTTTTATGGCAAACAAACACCATATCACCTGCACATGAACACTTTATCAGCTTCCTGATAAAACAAAAACTGGCCTCTAATATAGAGAAACTTTTGTTAGAGCCACCACGCAGGCACGACCGTATATTTATACTCTACCTCCCTATGAATGAGATACATGAGCTTGGGCTTATGTTTATTAATTATGAATTGGCGCTTAATGGTTATAAGTCCATCTTTTTAGGAGAAAGCGTTCCGTTGGAAAGCCTTAAAGATGTAAAAAAGTATTTTGACAACATAACTTTTGTAACTTACATGACTGTAGAGCCGGCTATGGATCAGGTAAATGACTATATTGATGAATTAAAACAAGAAGTAATGAATGATAACGAAACCCAACTATATATATTTGGGCGTATAGGGCAATTCATTCAGGAAGACAAGTTAAACGAAAGGATAAGAATTTTCGACACTATAGAAAACTTCAGCCTGCAACTTTAATTAACATTTGTTTATAATTTATTTGTTGAACAAATTTTTATTTTTGATAAACAAAATGAGTAAAAATATAAAAATAATAGGTTCCGGATTTTCGTCGCTTGCTGTTGCATGTTATCTGGCGCAAAGTGGCCATGATATTACAATATATGAGAAGAATGCTACCATTGGCGGAAGGGCAAGGCAACTAAAGCGAGACGGATTTACATTTGATATGGGCCCCACGTGGTACTGGATGCCGGATGTTTTTGAACGTTTTTTTGCTGATTTTGATAAAAAACCTTCAGATTATTATAATCTTATAAAGCTGTCTCCTGCATACAGGGTGTATTTTGCAGAACATGATTATATAGATATTGCTGCTAACCCCGATGAAATAGTAAGAACATTTGAAAGCATAGAACCTGATAGCGGTGAAGCACTGCAACAGTTTCTTGATGAGGCTAAAAGCAATTATGACATCGCTATAAAAGACCTGGTGTACAGGCCGGGCGAATCTCCGCTGGAATTAGTTACCCCAAAAACAATGATGAAGCTGGGGCAGTTCTTTGGGAATATATCAAAAGATGTACGCAAACGCTTTAAAAATAAAAAACTGGTACAGATATTAGAATTTCCTGTACTTTTTTTAGGTGCAAAGCCATCAGATACACCATCTTTTTATAACTTTATGAACTATGCTGACTTCGGTCTGGGCACGTGGCACCCCGAAGGCGGTATGTATAGTGTTATTAAAGGCATGGTAACACTGGCAACATCGCTTGGCGTAAAAATGGTTACCAATGCAGCAATAGAAAAAATTGGTGTAGAAAACGGTAATGCTTCCTGGCTTATTGCTAACGGAGAGAAAATTGAAGCCGACCTTATTGTAAGCGGAGCTGATTATCACCATACCGAAACACTGCTTGATGAACAATACAGGAACTACAGCGAAAACTATTGGGAAAAACGCACATTTGCGCCATCATCGCTGCTGTTTTACGTAGGCATTGACAAGAAGATTGAAAACGCAGAGCACCATACCTTATTCTTTGACACCGATTTTGATATACATGCAAAAGATATTTATGACAACCCAAGGTGGCCCGATGAACCGTTGTTCTACGCCAGTTTTCCGTCTAAGACCGATGCTAATGCGGCTCCTGAAGGCAAAGAGGCTGCTATATTCTTAATACCGCTGGCTCCTGGCATAGAAGACACGGCAGAATTAAGAGAGAAATATTTTGAAAAAATAATGACACGCCTGGAATCATTAACAGGACAAGCTGTAAAACAGCATATCATCTTTAAAGAATCTTTTTGCGTAAATGATTTTATTGAAGATTATAACTCATATAAAGGCAACGCATACGGGCTTGCCAACACATTATTGCAAACTGCCTTTTTAAGGCCAAAACTTAAAAGCCCTAAAGTAAAAGGCCTGTTTTTTACCGGGCAGCTAACCGTGCCGGGGCCTGGTGTACCGCCTGCCCTTATTTCGGGTAAACTGGCTGCAGGATTGATAGCCAAACAACTGACAAAAGAACCACAGGTAACTGTAAAAGAAACACTATGAAAGCAATTTTTGACACCATCTCTAACCAATGCAGCCGGAGCATAACGCGGGCCTACAGCACTTCGTTTTCGGCTGCTGTGCGCATGCTTAGCCCGCGCATAAGGCAGGACATATATAACATTTATGGTTTTGTAAGGCTTGCCGACGAAATAGTGGATACTTTTCATGATTATGATAAAGAGCAGCTTTTTGCGCTGTTTGAAAATGATATGGATAATGCCCTTCGTGACGGGATAAGCCTAAACCCTGTGCTTAATGCTTTTCAGCATACGGTGGCAAAGTATAAGATACCTAGGCATCTTATAGACAGCTTTATGAAAAGCATGAGGGCTGATCTTTACAAGAAAGATTATAAAAATGTTGCAGAATATAATGAGTACATTTACGGCTCGGCAGATGTAGTTGGTCTTATGTGCCTTAAAGTGTTTACGGGCAATGATGAAGTAAAATACGAGCAACTGAAGGAGCCTGCAATGCGATTAGGGTCTGCATTCCAGAAGATTAACTTTTTGCGTGACCTTAAAGACGATACAGAAGGGCTTGACAGGAATTATTTCCCGGCACTTAACCTTCAGGAAATGGATGATAATATAAAAAGGCAGATAATTGAAGAAATTGAAGCCGACCTTAATGAAGGTTTTAAAGGTATAATAATGCTGCCTGCAGAGGCGAAGTTCGGGGTATATACAGCTTATGTATATTACAAAAAGCTCCTTAAAAAGCTAAAGAACACCCCGCCGTTAAAAATAAGGTCTACACGAATACGTGTACCGGATTACCAAAAGGTGGGCTTACTTGCTAAATGCTATTTAGACTGCCGCTTTAATTTCGTTTAAAAAAATAACTATGTGGATTTATATACTGGTTTTTGTACTTACCTTCTTTATGATGGAGTTTATGGCTTGGTTTACGCATAAGTATGTTATGCATGGTTTCTTATGGAGCCTGCACAAAGACCATCACCGCAAAGACCACGAATCGTGGTTTGAACGCAACGATACCTTTTTTATCTTTTATGCATTGGTAAGTATTGGTTTCTTCCTGTTGTGGAAGAATAATATACTGGATATAGGCCTTGCAATAGGCCTCGGTATTTTTGCTTACGGGCTTACTTATTTTTTAGTGCATGATATTTTTATACACCAGCGCTTTAAAATATTCAGGAATGCTAATAACCGTTATGCAAAAGCACTGAGAAGGGCCCATAAAATGCACCACAAGCATCTGGGCAAAGGAGACGGCGAATGCTTTGGTATGCTTATAGTGCCGTGGAAGTATTACAGAGAAGCTAAATAATGATAGTGGATAAGGGTAAGCAGCAGGTTGAGAAACTCCCTAAAAACAAGGGCGGCTACTTTTACCTAACCGTTGATGCCGCCATTGTTGAAAAACTGCCTGAAAAAAAGAAAACGAGGCTTATCTGCACACTTGATGATAAACTGGTTTTAAGATGCGGGCTTAACCACATGGGTAACGGCAATTACTTTATAATCATTAGCGGTAAGCACATGAAGACGCTTAACAGGGAGCCTGGTAATATAGTGCAATATACCATTGAAACTGATCCTGACCCTCTTGGTGTTGAAATTCCTGAAGTGCTTGAAGCACTCCTGGCACAGGATGATGAAGCCAAAAAAAGATTTGATGCCTTTACTCCCGGCAAAAAGAGAACGCTGATTTACAGCATTGCCCGCATTAAAGATATTGACAAGCAGGTGCAAACTGCAATAAGCATATTAAACGGCACCCACAGCCTTTACAAACGCTGAAACATATATAAAACTAAAGTGGCTGTACCAACACAAGTTGATACAGCCACTTTTTTATTACAGAATGATTACTGTTTAGGTACCATCATTTCCTGTATGGGCTTAAACTGTTCTATATTGAGGTTTCCTTTCTGCAAAAGTTCCATCATCTGTAAAGCATGGTTTGGGTTCATGTTATCTCCTAACACCCGTATTACACCAAAGCCATTTTCTTCCTGATGCATAAAAAGCACAAATTCGTCTATATCGTCATTCTCACCAACAGTATGTACAGATACCCCTGCTTTGTTAGAGCCAAAGTGCATCAGCTCATCATACTGCTCATCCTTAAGAAGCTCTTTTACATTTTTCTTTTCCTTTTCATATTGTGGTGCATTGGTGCCTAATGAATCTTTTTGAAAGAACAACACATTAAGTTTTTTAACCGACTCTAATGCGGCCTTTTCATCAGCAGACAGCTTTATACTGTCAGACTTAAGGAGGTTAGGCGCAATATCAAGCGTCATGAAATTCTTTTCTTCGGTATGCTCTACAAAATACTTTTGCAGCGATGGCTCGTTACTGCACGATGTTAAAAGTGTTGCCAGTAAACCTGCAATAAAAACAGCTATTCTCATTATTTAGATTTTTTAGATGCCTTGCGCAGCTCTGTACCGCCCGGCAGGTTCATTTTATCGGTTAGTACAGAAAGTTCGCTAAGGTCAAAATTACCGGTAAGCGACATCAGTACCGTATCATCTTTACCGCCGTCAATAAACATAAGCAGCTCTAAAACCTGAGATGATCTGGCCCCCGACTTTACATATATTTTTATCGTCCTGCCGCTGTCATTAACGCGCATAAGCTCTTCCAGCGGATACTTTTTAAGGTAAGAGCTAACAGTTGCCCTCATGTCTGCTACTGCTTTAGCATCAGTAGTGGTAAATACTTTAAGGTTGTCCAGCTTTTTAACAAGGCTAAGGTACTGTTGGGCCTCTTTATCTTTGGCATCCAGCTTTACATTGCCCATAAGCTCAAACATCTTTTTATTTACAATAACAGCAGTTACCCCGTCTTTGCCGTCAAACTTATCAAAAGCTGATTGCGCAGCCAGCAATACAGGCATCATCATAATTGTCAGTACAAAAAATATCTTCTTCATTTTTATGTGTATACAAACCTGTTGCCAGGTATTAATTAATATTCTTTTTATCTTTCAGGCTTATGTCGCCCACAAATGTTACAAGAACAACTTCATTTTCTTTAGCATCTTTAGAGAGCAAAAGTAGTTCTTTAATATCAGATGGCTCAGTTCCCGACGCAGTGTATATTTTCAAATTTTTGCCATCGCTGTTTATGCTTATCAGCTCTTCCATGCGCTTCTTTTTAAGATAGGAAGCAACCGTAGTTTCCATATCCAATGCATATTGCCTGTCTTTGGTGGTAAATACCCTAAGGCTTTCCATAGACTTTACATTGTCAAGATAACCCTTGGCCTCTTCCGTACCGGAAATCTCTATATCGCCCAGCATATCCATCAGTTTTTCACGGATAATTACAGAGTCTATCCCGTCTTTATCTTCAAACTTGTCAAATTCTTTTTGTGCGAAACCCAGTAAAGGCATGGCAACTAATGCGGCGGTAATTATAAATTTTTTCATTTTTTCTTGCTTTTTGATTTTTGATTGTGATGGTCTTTAAAAACTTTGTCTTTAGTTTTTTCATATTCGTGAAGGTACCCCATGCCTGCAACACCAACATTTACATTGCTGGAAAGCATGTTAAGCGCCTTTTGCGTTTCCCTGAAGGCTACTTCAGGATCGTCATAAGTGCCAAGCGCGCCCGATGGCTCCGGCTGCCTGTTAAGAAGGGCAATAAGCCCCGATAGCAATACAAAACCTGCTGCTGCCGATAACCACGCTACTTTACGTCTTTTAGTTTTTAATGGTACGGTTTTTTCAAATTTTTGTGTTGCCTCTCCGGCAAAATATCCAAACATTGGCCTGTACTGCTCCAGATGCGGCGCCACCCCGGCAGAAGAAAAATAGGCCTTAAGCACATTTTCTTCGGCAGTACTGGTTTCTGCTTCAAAATATTTATCCAGTAGTATTTCAATTGTTTTTAATTCCATAGCTGTGTTTTTTGGTGAGTTCTTCTCTTATTGCTTTCCTTGCTCTCGACAGGGCGACTCTCACCGCCGTTTCGTTCATATCCATCATTTTTGCAATTTCTTCAAATTCATACTGCTCTATATCCCTTAGCTGCACAATTATCTTTTGTTGCTCCGGCAGTTCATCCATAATCTTTTCTACCCAGCTCCAGCTGTCGCGGTCTTCTGCCTGCTGCTGCAAACCTGCATCCCTGTCTGTATAGTTAGAATGCACAATCCGCATTTCTGTAGCACGCTTGCTTTTTAGCTGGTCCAGGCAGTAATTCTTTGTTATGGTTACCGCCAGTGCCTCTACACTGTTGTAGCTTTTTAGCTTACCCCTGTTGTTCCACAACCGTACCAAAACCTCCTGCGTGGCATCTTCAGCCTCTTCGGTGCTAACCAAAAGCCTTTTCGCCAGGCGAAATAACCTGTCTTTAAAAGGGTTTATGGTTTTTATGAATTCTGACTGATTCATTTACGGGTTAGTTTGTTACCGGTTTATAATAGCAAGACGAGGCATGTATTTTTTTGTTACACGTTACATTAAAAATATTAAATTTACGTTCTTATTAAGAAACTAATAATTGCGATTAATGAAAAAGATAAAGATATTACTGGCTGCACTGGTAGTTTCGGCACTGGCATTTCAGGGGTGCGAAGACATGGATGACAATGCGGTACCTGTTAATGATTTTATTTGGAAAGGGCTTAACCTTTACTACCTGTGGCAGCCCGAAGTGCCTGAACTGGCAGATGACCGATTTGCCAACCAGGCACAGCTTAATGACTATCTTGAAGGATTTTCTTCTCCTGAATCTTTATTTAATAACCTGCTGTATCAGCGTGGTGAAATAGACCGCTTCAGCGTAATATTTTCAGATTACAGGGTACTTGAAAGTGCTTTGCAGGGTGTGGTTAAAAGCAATGGTGTAGAGTTTGGCCTTGTATATTACCCTAACAGCGAAACGCAGATTTTTGGTTATGTAAGGTATATATTGCCTGATTCAGACGCGGCAGGCAAAGACATTCAGCGGGGCGATATTTTTTATGCTGTAGATGGTACTGCGCTTAATGTAGATAATTACCAGTCGTTACTCAGCCGCGATACCTATACGCTTAACCTTGCTACCTATAATGGCGGTAACATTACACCTACAGATGAATCGGTAACGCTTACCAAAGCGGAGTATGCCGAAAACCCTGTATATACCACCAATGTGGTTACAGAAGATGAAAAAGTTATTGGCTACCTGATGTATAACGGCTTTTTCAGTAATTATGATGATGAGCTTAATGCTGCCATAGGCCAGCTAAAGGCGCAGGGCATTAATGAGCTTGTGCTTGACCTGAGGTATAACTCCGGTGGTTCTGTAAGGACTGCTACTTATCTTGCCAGTATGATTACCGGGCAGTTTAATGACGACATTTTTGCACAGGAGCAATGGAACCCTAAATTGCAGGCTTATTTTGAAGATGAAAATCCTGCGGCTTTACAGGACCGTTTCACAAATCAGCTATCAAACGGCACTGCCATTAATAATCTTAACCTTACCACGGTATATATACTTACCACACGCTCTACCGCTTCGGCAAGTGAACTTATAATCAACTGCCTGAGGCCCTATATAGATGTTGTGGTTATAGGCGATGTAACCACCGGTAAAAATGTAGGTTCGGTTACGTTGTATGACTCCCCTAACTTTTCAAGGAATAACGTTAGCGGTTCTCATACTTATGCCATGCAGCCTATAGTATTAAAAATTATTAATGCCGAAGGCTTTGGCGAATATAGCTCGGGGCTGGAGCCTGATTTACTGCTTAAAGAAGATTTTGATAACCTTGGCGTGTTAGGCAGCCCTGAGGAACCATTATTTGCAGCAGCCATAAACATGATAAACGGCAACGGAAGATTTGGTTTCTTTCCGCAAAACCAAAATACAAAACTGTTTAAAGACTCTAAGAACATGAGGCGCTTTGGTACCGAAATGTATATAGAAGATACTCCGGACGGAGGGCTTAACCTGCTTAAAGATTTACAATAAATAAAAAAGCTTTTAAAAAGTACGGCTGCCAATGGCAGCCGTTCCTGTTTCCTGCCGCTACAGCAACAGGTATCTTAAACCCAACACTTAATCATTAAAATAAAAACCTGTGGGTATAACCCCTACAGTGTAAGAGTTTTGTAACATACCGGTTAAAGAGTAAATATATACTTTACCGTTTGAGTTATAATCAACCGCATCGCCTATATAAATCCTGTTGTCTTCAACCTCTAATGCATAAATACCATAAACACCCTGATCAGCTATGCTGAACAGCGGAGTAGATGGCAAAGCATTATCCGTAAGGTTCATTACATATATATCAGAATCTACAGTATAATACAGCTTTTCATCTTCTATTACCATATTGGAAGGGTGGGCAGTCTGTGCTAAGTTGTATGTTGTTACAACACTATTATCAGAAAGGTTAACTACCGTGAGCCTGCCGCCTGTTTCAGTACCAGACCATGCAGCCTTTCCTTCGCTCATAACATACAGCCTGCCATCTTGTTCTTCAATGGCATCCGGCACATCCCCTACTGCTATTGTTGCTGTTACGGTATTGGTAGCTGCATTAATAACGCTGATAGTATTACCATAACTATATCCGCCTTTGTGTGCCACATACAGTTTGCCGTTTTCTTCAATAATACGCTCAGGCCCTTCTGCTACAGGTATAGTTGCAGTAACCGTGTTAGTAGAAAGATCTATAACAGCAACAAAATCATCCTGTGTATCATTAGGGTCGCCCCAGTTGGTAACATAGCCCCTGTTGTCTTCAAAAGCTATATAACGCGGATTGTCTAAACCATTAGTTATAGCGGTTACTTTTTCCATAGTGTAACGGTTAGCCACCTCTATTTTGTGAGAGTTGTTCACTACTATGTAAGCATATTCACCATTAAGGCCTATATCCTGCCCTGTATCGCCTAAATCGGTACCATTTACAGTGCTGAAGATATTATTCTGAAGTATATTATCTTTTGACAGAAATGAAATAGTAGAATTGCCTTGCTGGAATCCACCCTCATTGAGTATAAGCACACCATTGTCATAATTGCCCTTAGGCCCATCTGACGAAGAATCATCATCACTGCTACAGGATACGAAGAATAACGAACCTGCAAAAGCCATTAATAAAAGTTTGTTGATTTTCATGTTATATTAAAATTTGAAGTTAAGGTACATATTGTAATTCCTGCCCGGCATAGGGCGCTTGGTAACATTTTCATAGGCTGCATCAAAAAGGTTGTGCGCCTGTACACCCACAGTAAGCCCACCGCAAATACCGATGGTATATTCTGCTCCAAGTGTTGCCACATTATAGGCTTCTACCTCATCGCTGTTATCAGATGTGGTAAATACGCTGCCGTTATACAGGTGGCGGTAGTAAACAGATGCGTTTTTGTAGCCGTAGGCTATTGAGGCAGTAACTTTATGCAAAGGCACATATATAAGCTGGTTGCTGCTGCCGTCTTCCCTCGAAACAGTATAGGCATAGGTAGCATCGGCAGTAAGATTGCTGTTACCAAAGCTTTTCTGCCAGCCTGCAATAGCTTCAGCGCCATAGGTATTTACCTTTCCAACATTTTCCGGGCGCCAAACGTTATTTACGGGAATCCACCGCAACATATCTTTCAGCTTAATGTAATAGCCAGTTACCGATAGCTTTAGGGCGTTAAAAGTAAATTCATTACCAATTTCTGCCTGGTAAGAGCTTTCAGGCTTTAAATAGGGGTTGCCGCTGCCCACCCAGTACAGGTCGTTAAACGTAGGAATCCTGAAGTTTCGTGATGCATTAAGCTTTACCGCATAAAAATCGGACACACTGTAACGGGCACCAGCCGAAAAAAGCATAGGGCTATCATAAGCATCGGTTATCTCGCGGCGAAGTCCGGCTTCATAATACAACCTTGTTGTAACATTATGTTGCATCAAAAAGCTAAAAGATGTAACCGTGCGGGATGCCTCCTCAATATCAGAACCGTTACCGTCATTATGGGTAATATCGGCTATAACATTCAGCTTTATATTTTTAGCTGCCTGATAGGCAATATCATACCTGCCAATCAGGGTATTAACTTTTCCAAAAGTATAGTCCGGGTTTAATGCACGTGCATAATACTTATAATGCTCTGTAAGCAGTGCAGCTTTAAGCTTAGATGTAAAACGCCCGTATGTACCCAGCCACTCAGCCATGTTGCGCGAGTTCCTGTCGCGGTATTTGCTTAATGAAGGCGCGCTTACCGTGCCTGAAAAGTGCCTTTCGCTGTCATATATATAATTATACAGGCGGAGTATGTTGTTTTCATTCAGCTTAAAACCGAGAGCAAGGTTGGCACTCAGGTTATAAAACTGACCGTTTTCATTATTAACATCAGTTTCCGGGTACTCATAATCGTTATCAGAACTGTTGTGAGTAATACTAAAATCTAAACTCGTTTTTTTTGTAGATGCTTTCGCATTATAATTAATGCCAAAAGTGTTGTAACTCCCATAGTTTGCATATACGCTGTTGGCAATGGTATCTGCAAAAGTAAGATTGTTATTTAAGTGGATGCTGCCGCCAATAGCGCTGCTGCCATATATAACACTTCCGCCCCCTGCCCTTACGGCGATACTGCTAAAGTCGCGGGTATTTATGGTATTGAAATCAGTAAGGCCATTGAGTTGTGAATTAATGTTAATGCCATTCCAAACAACAGCAGTTTGCTGCGCGGTAGTCCCCCTGAATGATGGCGAAGAAACCATGCCCAACCCGTTTTCTTTAAAATACACCACACTGTTGTAGCGTAGCAGGTCGGTTAACGAAGAGCCGTTACGCATAATTACAGAATCGTTTATACGTAAAACCGACTGCGTACCCGAAAAATCCTGCAACTGGGTGTCAGATATTATTACCTCCTTAAGCCGGGTAATACTATCCTGTTGCGCCCAAAGGTACGGGCACAGCAATAACATAATAAAATAAAAAGGTTTTTGTAAAGCCATATTTTCCTGAGCCTTTTTTCCCGAAGGCCCTGTATTGGTTACAGCATAAGGCAGGTCTCCTGGCTTGCGTACTGTTGTTTTCCTTCCCATGGCGCGTGGCCACAGTGGCATGCAGTTAACAACAGCCCCCGTTAAAACGGGTAAGCTTACAGTTGCGGGTACAGCCCGGGATTTTAACCCGGTTCCCTTTTAATGCACAGACTAATACAACCTGTGCAACCTTAAACCGCCGCAAATATAAGAATACTATTGAAATATTTAATTTATACCTTTGCAACTGCCAATATTTTTTATGAAAAACTACATTAGCATACTTTCCGTTGTTATTATTGCATTGCTTTATGGCTGTAAAAACGAACAGCAAAGTACAACAGATGCACCCAAAAATGCAGGTAACAGCATTAGTTACGCAAGCGGGCTGGCTATTTACCGGTATGATGATTATTCTGTTGTTAAGGTAACCAAGCCCTGGCCCGAAGCCAAAGAAGGCTTTACCTATGTGCTGAAGCAAAAAGGCGCAATAGTGCCCGACAGCCTTAAAAGCTATACTACAGTACAGGTACCTGTTAAGCGCGTGGTTGTAACCTCAACCACACATATACCCTCTTTAGAGATGCTTGGAGAGGAAAATTCACTGATTGGTTTTCCGGGGACAGATTATATTTCTTCGGAAAAAACAAGAGCGCTTATAAATGCAGGCAAAGTACGCGAAACAGGCGCTAATGAAAGGATGAACACAGAGGTAATGATAGACCTTTCTCCTGATGTTGTTGTAGGTTTCAGCATAAGCAGCGATAACAAAACAATGGATATTTTGCAGCAAAGCGGCATAACTGTTTTGTATAATGGCGACTGGACAGAGCAATCGCCGCTTGGCAAAGCCGAATGGATAAAGTTTTTTGGTGAGCTTTACGGCAAGCAAAAACAGGCCGACAGCATTTTTAGTAAGATAGAAACCGACTATAAAGCCGCGCTTGCGCTTGCAGCGAAAGCCACTAATAAACCTACTGTTTTAAGCGGTGCCATGTATCAGGACCATTGGTACCTGCCGCAGGGTAGTAGCTGGGCTGCCCTTTTTATAAAAGATGCCCATGCCAACTACCTGTGGAGCGATACCAGCGGCACAGGCAGCCACACCCTTTCTTTTGAAAGCGTACTGGAAAAAGCACATAATGCCGACTACTGGATTGGGCCGGGACAGTTTACATCGTTACAGGAAATGGCGGACGATAACCCGCATTATACCGAATTTAAGGCGTATAAGAATGGTGAGGTATATTCTTTCAGCAGCAGGAAAGGTGCAACAGGCGGGGTTATTTATTATGAACTTGCCCCAAACCGCCCCGACCTGGTACTGAAAGACCTTGTGAAAATACTGCACTCCGGGCTGTTACCTGATTATGAACTGCAATTCTTCGAAAAGCTAAAATAATATCATTTGCAGGCGGGAAAAAAAAATATCATTTTGTTTGGTGTGCTCACTGCAGCCCTTGCCTTGCTGTTTGTGCTAAACCTTAGCCTGGGCTCGGTTAACATTCCCTTTCACGATGTGGTAAACACACTTGCAGGCAAGGGTGCCGGCAAAGCCACTTGGGAGTTTATTATATTAAACTACAGGTTACCAAAAGCTATAACGGCCGTTCTGGCAGGTATGGGGCTTTCTTTAAGCGGCCTGCTGATGCAAACCCTTTTCCGTAATCCGCTTGCAGGGCCCTATGTGCTGGGGTTAAGCTCCGGCGCCAGCCTTGGGGTTGCCTTTGTAATTTTAGGTGCAGGTTTTTTGCCCGTAATGGTAAAAGATCTTTTCCTCTCATCATACGGTACCGTGGCAGCCTCTATGCTGGGCAGTTTTTTTGTACTGCTTGCAGTGCTTTCAGTAGCTGCACGGCTGCGCGATACTATGGCCATACTTATAGTAGGGCTAATGTTTGGCAGCTTTACCAGCGCAATAGTTGGTGTGCTTACTTATTTCAGCACGGCACAGCAATTACAGAAATTCACTTTTTGGGCAATGGGCAGCCTGGGCAGCCTGTCGTGGGAAAACATTGCTATACTTGCCGCCGCCTGTGCAACAGGTATAGTGCTTGCGGCAACCTGTATAAAACCTCTTAATGCACTGTTGCTTGGCGAGCGTTATGCCAAAAGCATGGGCATCAGCTTTGGCAGGGCACGTTTTATCATTATACTTGCCACGAGCATACTGGCAGGTTCTATTACGGCTTTTGCCGGGCCTGTAGCGTTTATAGGGCTTGCTGTGCCGCATATGGCAAAACTTGCCTTCCGGACAAGCAATCATCTGGTGTTGTTTTGGGGCACGTTGTTATCCGGCGCTATAGTGCTGTTAGTTTGTGATATAGTAACCCAATTACCTGGAAGTGAACTTACCCTGCCCATAAACGCAGTAACATCTATAGTAGGGGCGCCTGTGGTTATATGGCTTTTACTGAGAAAACGTAACAGAAGTTATTCATAGGGCTATGAAAGAGGAAGTTACAATTTTATCGGCTAACAGAATAAGCATTGGCTACCGTAACGGTAAAGAAGTTACTGCTGTAGCAAACAATGTATCGGTACAGCTTCAAAAAGGCTGCCTTACCGCACTTATTGGCGCTAATGGTATTGGTAAATCTACCCTGTTGCGCACGCTTACAGGTATTCAAAAGCCTTTACAGGGAGAGGTAATGCTTAACGGGAAAAATATAAGAAGCTACTCTGCCAAAACGCTTGCACAAAACCTCAGCATTGTTTTAACTGAAGCGTTGCCGCCAAGCAATCTTCCAGTTTATGAGCTTATTGCGCTGGGCAGGCAGCCTTATACCAACTGGCTTGGTATGCTTGCAGAAGAGGATATCGCTAAAACTAACGAGGCTTTGCAAATGGTGCAACTGGAACACCTTGCAGATAAGAAGCATTATGAGATAAGCGACGGGCAGTTACAAAAAGTACTTATAGCACGTGCCCTTGCGCAGGATACCCCGATTATTGTGCTGGATGAGCCTACCACACACCTTGATTTGCTCCACAAAGTAAGCCTGCTAAAGCTTTTAAAACAGCTAACCCAAGAAACAGGTAAGAGCATTTTATATTCTACCCACGATTTAGACCTGGCATTGCAATTAAGCGATGAGGTAATTGTAATGACAAGCGAGGGTGTAATACAAAACACCCCTGCCCTGCTTAGGGAAATGGATATTTTTAACCGCCTTTTTAATGACAAAAACATTTATTTTGACAATGCAAAAGGCGGCTTTATCATTAAACCCGGTTAAAGGGTTAGCTGCATTTTATAACAGGAACCTTCCGATACGGTAACTGTACCATCCCAACTATAGCCGGAGCAGCTTGCGGTAAAGTTATAGCTGCCGGCAGGCAGGGTAAAATTGGCTGCACCCGATGCACCGCAATCCGGTGACGAATTGTAATATCCGGTAATAGCGCCGCCGTATCCGTTAACCGTTACCGAAATATTGCCGCACCCAAAATCAGATGATATCCAGAACATAACATTACCTGTACCGTCTCCGCCATTTCCTCCACCATCACACGGAAAGTTATCGCTGCGGTAATATACCTGTGCATTATGGGTGTCAATGGCCTGGTCGGGAACGCCTACCAGCATACTGTCACCATCAAACTGAAGCGGAAATTTTATGGTTTCTCCGCCCACCACAAATGTCATAGAAGGTTCTGATGCGTTAAAAGTCCCAAAGGTTTCCTGCCCACCCACACAGGTAATTGCTGTAGAAGATTCAAAACGCACATACGATTCCATATTACTGCGCTTCCAGTCGCCGTAATAATTGCTTGTATCGTCATGGTTAAAGGTTTCAGAGGGGTCTTCCTCATCACAACCAAAAGCAAGCATGGCAAAAAATACCAGTGCTGCCATTTTTAAATAAGTACTGATTGATTTCATAGTTATACATTTAGAGTTCAATCCAAATATATTTAATTGTAAAACACTGTAAAATACCTATTTGTGTGTATTTTAACATTTTTATAAACTACATTAAAATGCTTTAACAAAAACTAAACAGCTTTTGCACCAGGCATTAGTTAAATTTACATCTAACAAAAACATTTTACATGGACCAGTTCACTATTAAATATCCTGGCGACAAAGCGGGGCTGTTAAACAAGATAAAAAGCACAATTGGCGATAAAGGCAAACTTGCCGGCGATGAGCAGCAGGGCAGCTTTGAAGGAAGCACACCTGTGGGCAAGTTTGAAGGTTCTTATGCTATTGCAGGAGATGATATTACTATAAGTATAAGCAAAAAACCATTCCTTGTATCGACAAACAGGATTAAAGAAGAGTTTGAAAAGGCACTAAAAAAGGTCTAATATGAAAAGTTTTTTTGGTATGGCCTGTTTTTTTGTGTTAGGCATGCTGCATGCACAACCACCCGAATTTGCATTAACACCCAATGGGTTTGATGCAGTAACGGTTGATATACCGGCAACATCTAATGAAAAACTTATTTCATTAACCAAAAACTGGGCACAAGATTATAACCGCACTCAGGAAGGCAGCGATATAAGTAACGTAACGCAAAACAGTATAACAATAACGGCTTATAAAAAAAATGCTTTTAACTACGGTAACCGCGGCGAAAACTTTTACCACAAAATAAAATATGACATTCGGTTTGAGTTTAACCAGTCGAGCTATACAGTATCTTTTAATATAACTGAAATTTACCTTGATGATGTGTTGCTGGAATATAAGCTGCCTGATTATTTTACATCTGAAGGTAAGCTGAAAGACGGCTACAACACACTGGATGTGACGCTTGAAGACACCGTAAATGATATTGTAAATTCTCATTATGATTTTATAATGAATTACCGCTAAACAGTAACAAACAAAACACAAGGATATGGCAAACGGAACGGACGACCCTAAAGATTTAGGTTCTAAAAAAATAAATAACGAAGAAAAACAAAGCCCAAAAAATGAAGGCTTTAGCGGGGAGAACCTGCCCAAAAATTACGACCCGAGCCAAGACAGGATGAAAGAAGAACTGGAAAAGAATGAGGAGGGCGAAACAGAAACAACCGCACGTGCGCGCGATGTAGATGAAAAAAGGGCTGTACCGGTAACAGAGTCTGACCGTGCTGAGAACGGCAATGGTAAAGTTGTAGATAAGAACAGGGGCACAGCCAATGAAGAAGAAGATATGGAAACGGCAGAAAACCGCGACTTTAATTCAGATATTGATGAGGAGCGCTACCCGGCCGACCACCCTGATAATAAAAAAGTGCGTGGTAACACGCACTTTGGAGAGTAAAACCAATACCGCCAATTGTAATTACCATCCTGCGGGCCTTTAGCCATTCAGGATGGTTTTTTATTCAGGCTTGTTTATATACTGTATGTTGGCATGAAGCTTAATTTCTTCGCCAAGTATAATACCACTCGCCTCAGCCGCTTCTGCAGGATGTATATCAAAATCATTACGGTCTATTACCCCATTAATTTCAAATCCGGCGCGGCTGATGCCAAAGCCATCCTTTGCCTGCCCTCCAAATAATACATCAAAGGTTACCTGCCTGGTAGTGCCTTTTATAGTTAAATCGCCCGTAAGCTTATAGTTATCACCATCTATATGGGTAAACTCCGTTGAGAGATAAGTAATTTCGGGATAGGCATCCGCATTAAAAAAATCGTCTGATTTTAAATGCTCATCCCTGTCTTCATTATTGGTATCTATACTGTAAACATCTATCTTAAGTGTAAAATAGGCATCTTTAAAATTATCATGCACAGGTGTTACCATAGTGCCTGAAAAGATATTAAACGCACCTGAAATATTGGAAATAAGCAAGTGGCGAATTTTAAAATGGATTTCGGAATGTGCAGGATCTATTTCCCAATGTTTTGAAGCCATAGTATAAAATTTATCCTACTAATTTACAGCAAGTAAAGCATTACAGCAAAACCGACAGTATCAATTATTTGTTAAAAGTACATAGCCAACAAATCATTGCTTTTAGATAATCAGCCATTTTACAGGCAAGAGCGCAGTATGACTTCACATTTATAACATTTCATTTAACAGGCAACGTTAAATAAGTTCATTCCGGGGTTAGTAATAACGAACTTTATAATGCAAAATATAAATATAAATGACTATGTCTGAAGAGAAAAAACAAACCCCGGCACCAAAGGTATCAAGCGAAAGGGATTCGGCGGCATCCAAGCTGGCAAAAGAAACAGATAAAAAAGATTCGTCAGGCAAAGAAGCCTATCCTAAACCATCGCAAAAGGATTAATATAAACACGTAAATAAGATAGTATGGAAACTGATAATAACCGCCACAACAATGGCAACAGTACAGAACCGAACGAAAACACGGGCCACCTTGGCAACCATGAGCCATATGGAATGAGCAATAAAGGCAATGGCCTTAATGATCCTTCCATGGATAAAGACAATTACCGCGGACAGGAAAGAAAAGCTGAAGATTCGAGCGATGCAGATTCAAAGACTTTTAATGAAGATGAGGACACCTGGAAAGCCAAAAAAGAAGCTAACACAACAAATGACGGCACTAAAGATAATGACTGGAATGCTAAAGACATGACGCAACGCACCATACAGCAAGAGCAACAGGACGATGATGTATTGCAGGGCCGTTATAATGACGAAGAGCAAAACAAGTACGGCCAGGAAAATGACCGCAGAAACAGAGAAGAGTTAGAGTAAGAATTTTATATAAGTTCCGAACCTAATTCAAATAAAAAGCGTGATAAGGATATTTCTTTATCACGCTTTTGCTTTGGTTATTCTTTTCTGATTTAAACCCTCCTGTGGTCAGGATTCCAGTTTTTAATTGCTTTTTTAATGGCATCTGCCGAAAGGTTCTCTTTTGCAGCACGCTCTGCAAGCCCCGGCAGTTCATCATCCGGTGCAAAACGTAGTGCAAATAACTGCCCCTGTGAAAGTTTTTCTTCAAGAGGCTCTAAACGCCTGCCCGTTGTAACGAAATAGCGGTAACGCAGCTCCAGCAGCACCAGCCTGTTTTGCAACGTGAGCGCATAATGCTGGCGCAGCATGAACGAAAGCCATATTACCACCATACCCAGCATGCCTGTAAATATCCATATTTGTTTATCATCATCTGCCTTCGATGCAAAATAAGCAACCGCAATTACAAATAGCAGCATGAGCGGATAGAACACAAAATGATGGGGCGGATAGAACCGTATGTGGTTCTTATAGTTTTGTTTAGCCATTTTTAACCTGTTTTATAAAATTAAGTTATGCACTCTTTGGTAATAACAGCGGCACAAGCTCTGTAATATTAGCTATCTCGCTCATGTTTTGATGCTCTACATTGTGCTCTACCATTTCGTGTGCCCAGGTAGTATGAAAAGGCACATGGCAGGCATAGCCGCCAATTTCGAGCACCGGCAACACATCAGAGCGTAATGAATTGCCCACCATGTAAAACTCGTGGGGTGCTATATCAAGGCGCTTGATTAGCTTTAGGTAATCTATCTCTTTTTTATCCGACATTACTTCTATATGGTGAAAGTAATGCCCCAGGCCACTGTTGTGCAGCTTGCGTTGCTGGTCTTTAAGGTCGCCTTTTGTTGCCACAACCAGTTTATAATGCGGCTGTAAAGCTTTTAATGTCTCCTCTACCCCTTCCAGCAGCACGATAGGCTTTTGTATAAGCTCTTTGCCCAACTCAGTTATCATTTCGATACACTTAACACTTACAGTACCGTTAGAAACCTTAATAGCAGTTTCTATCATGCTGAGTACATATCCTTTTATGCCGTAGCCATAAAGCGGGAGGTTGTTTATCTGTGTCCTGAACAGCTCCTGAGAGAGGCTTTGGTGCGAAAGGTAGGCTTCCATAATCCCGCAAAACTTCTTCTCGGTTTCTTCAAAATAAGGTTCGTTTATAAAAAGTGTATCGTCAGCGTCAAACGCAATTACTTTTATGTTCATTAAATAGCGAATTTATTTACAAATCTACTAAACAAAAAGCAGTCTCTCTGCTCAGTAAATGTTAATAGATTTACAATAAGGCTGTTTTAACGCACAATCTGCGTGCTGTGTGCAGCTATTATTTTCCATTCGTCACCCAGTTGTTTCCACACGCGGGTAAAACGGTACAAGCCTACTTCGGTATCACCAAAAAAACTGCCGCTTATCTCTTTTTTAACCGATACAATTACAACATCATCATATGCTTTAATATGTTGTTCGGAAATAACAATATCATATATAGTAATATTACCTTCACGATGCGCATTTATATCTGCTTCTTTAGAAAAAAGGTCGCCATAATGGCCTGTAAAGATAAGCTCATCCGAAATAAGGGCATCAAGAGTGGCAACATCGCTTGCTTTCATTGCCTCTATAAGCCTGTTCTCCAGTAATTTAATTTGTTGATTCGTATCCATAATTGATGATTGATTTAGTACAACCAAATTAAGGAATTTCCTTCACAAACAAGTCCTAAATTAAAGCCAATAAATTAGCGTAAATTAACATTATTAAGGCTGTCTCTTACAACCTGCAGCGCTTTAGCATAAAGCTCAGCATTGCCTTTATCTGCCACTTTAAGTATGGCAAAAACTTCTTTAAGGTAACGTGGTGCAAAATTTCGGTCGTTGGCAGTAATATCAATCGTGTTATCTATAATATCGGCATACTTAATAGTCTGAGCATCGGCACTTGTTAAAGCTATACGCTCAATCTCCAGTTGTTTGCGTTGTTTCCTGTTAAGGGCAGGATAATCCTCTTTCACAAAAACATCAGTCATCGCTACAACCAACATCAGGGTTTCCTCAGCTTCATCTTCATTCATAATACCTTTTAAAAACTCCAGCATTTGCTGCGGTTTTACCGGAGTGTCCTCTAAAACATCATGCAATAACGCCGTCGCAAACAAAGGCAGCCTGTCGGTCTAACCACACAGCGTTTCCATAACCCTGACAGGGTGCACTATATACCGCTCCGGAGTATACTTACGCATCTGGCTACCGTGGGCATCATCGGCATATTCGCGTATTCTATGGAGTATTTCTTCTTTTGTCATGGTATTACGAAGGTAAAAAATTCACACACTTAAAATTAAACCTCCTGTTATTGCCATGCTATATACTTAGCAATACTTTAGCATGATTAACACCATATTAAGCCCTTGTTGCCAAAAGCCTGTAAAAATATTCCTTACATTTACGGTAAATCAATCACTACATACCATTATGAATTATACTGCAAAAATGCTTCGTGAAGACGCTTTAAAAGATAAAGTTATAGTTATAACTGGTGGCGGCAGCGGCCTCGGCAAGTCGATGACAAAATATTTTATGGAACTTGGCGCAAAAACCGCCATTACCTCGCGCGACCTTGAAAAACTAAAGGCTACTGCCAAAGAGCTTGAAGCCGAAATAGGCGGGCAGTGCCTTGCCGTGCAGTGTGATGTGCGCCATTATGAGGAAGTAGAGAAAATGCTGCAGGCGGTATTAAGCCACTACGGCAAAGCTGATGTGCTGCTTAATAATGCCGCAGGAAACTTTATAAGCCCCACAGAGCGCCTTTCTGCCAACGCATTTGATACCATTATAGACATAGTGCTGAAAGGCTCTAAGAACTGTACCCTTGCCTTTGGCAAACACTGGATAGATACCCAACAGGAATCGTCTGCGATATTGAATATAGTGACTACGTATGCATGGACAGGCTCTGCCTATGTAGTGCCAAGCGCTACGGCAAAAGCAGGTGTGCTTGCCATGACGCGCAGCCTTGCAGTTGAGTGGGCAAAATATGGCATACGTAGTAACGCCATTGCACCCGGCCCCTTCCCTACCAAAGGTGCGTGGGACAGGCTGCTGCCGGGCGACCTTAAGGAAAAGTTTGACCTTGCCAAGAAAGTTCCGCTTAAGCGTGTGGGCGACCACCAGGAACTGGCAAACCTTGCGGCTTACCTGGTTTCTGATTTCTCGGCTTATATAAACGGAGAGGTTATTACTATAGATGGCGGCGAGTGGCTTAAAGGTGCAGGGCAGTTTAACCTGCTGGAAGCAATACCCGAAGATATGTGGGATATGCTGGAAGCCATGATTAAAGCAAAAAAGAACAAAGAATAATTACGAAACAACATACTTTTAATGAACCCCAACGTTTTAACCATAACCCTTAACCCTACTGTAGATAAAAGCAGCAGCGTGGCAAATATTAAGCCCGAAAAGAAACTGCGTTGCGAAAAGCCAAAATATGAACCCGGCGGGGGCGGCATTAATGTATCGCGCGGGCTGGTAAGGCTGGGTGTTGGTACAACTGCTTTATTTACATCGGGCGGGCGTACAGGCGAATTACTGCAAAAACTGCTTAAAGAAGAAAATGTTAATTCACTTCCGGTTAGTGTCGCTGCTGAAACCCGCGAAAATTTTATAGTGGTAGATACCTCTAACAACGAGCAATACCGTTTTGGTATGCCGGGAGACGCGCTATCCGAAGATGAGGCACAACTAATCTTAGATACTATAAATAATATTACTCCTTTCCCTGAAGTGGTGGTAATAAGCGGCAGCCTGCCCCCGGGAATGGAACCCGGTTACATTAAAAAGCTGGTTAAACTGGCAAAAGGCAAAGGCAGCAAAGTAGTGGCAGACACATCGGGCGAGGCACTAACCGCCGCGCTGGAAGAAGGTGTTTACCTCCTGAAGCCGAATATTGGCGAATTAAGCAGGATTGCCAACAAAGAACATCTGGACAATGAAACCGCTGATGATGCCGCCAAAGAACTTGTAACCGCCGGCAATGCCGAAGTAGTGGTGGTATCTATGGGGCCGCAGGGCGCTTATCTTGTAACACAGGATGAAACCATACATATAGCAGCACCATCTGTAAAAAAACTGAGTACCGTTGGTGCAGGCGACAGCATGGTGGCAGGAATGGTTTCGGTGCTGGCGCAAGGCGGTACGCCGGTGCAAATGGCACGGATGGGTGTTGCGTGTGGTTCGGCGGCTACTATGAACCCCGGTACAGGATTGTTTAAAAAAGAAGATGCCGAAAGGCTTTATAACTGGCTCTCAAAACACAAAGGTTAAACTGCCGGAAATTCAGCTATTTTGGCTGTCTATAAAGCATGTGCAGGTTAACAGGCAATTTCTTAAAGAATTTTAATCTTTTATTGGCAATACGTTACAAAAATTTTAAAGGTATAACAACCATCTTTGTATCACTAACCTTTAACAAAGTACTGTCATGAAAAAGAACATAGATCTTGCCACAATCAAAAAATTTATCCTTGCCAACGCACTTACCGATAATGTTATGCTGATGCTTCACCCGTCTAACTTTGACAAACTGGTGGCAAACAGCGCTAAGAAAGCAAAGTCGCTTTGTATTTCAGGGATTAATATTATTGCCGATAACAATGATGAGATTAGCGAGGATGAGATTGACGTACTTGAAGTTAAATTTAATTAACCTGATATATGAGACGTCACATTTGCCTCGATATGCTGCAGGAGTACATACTGGAGCACAACCTATCTGAATATGAAACCATTATACTGCACCCCGATGACTATGATGTTATTGCAGCAGAGTTTTTTAATGAAAACGAGCTGATGATATTCAGGCCGGTTGAAGTGCTGGGCACAAAAATAACCGAAGATACCCACGGCGATGTAAGGCGAAACCAGGTTATGGTTTTACCTGCCGTAGCTTCGTAAATTGTAATTAATTGGTTTAAAAAGCCGCACCTGTACAGGTGCGGCTTTTTTGTCTGTAAATATTAATATATATAGTTTTTCTAGTGTAACTTTAATCAAAGTTAATCTAACTTTAAGAAATTCAACTCCTAAACATCACTTGCTTTATTATAAGTACAAGTGCCTTTGAATATGTCCTGAGGCTGAAATACGGCTTTAAAGATATGGAGCAAGAGAAATCGAGATATACTAACCGAAGAAGAAAGCGCACCCGATATACAACTAGATTATTTAGAGGTACTATGACAAAAAAGTGCACATCTAAGCTATGGCTACACCGAAGCAGTAAAAGAACAGTTAAAGGCGCTGGAGGAATAAAAAAGCACGGCAAAAAACCGTGCTTAAATTATCTTTTATGTTATTTAGATAAATTATTAACATCCATCTAAACAAAGGTTTCCAAAATATACAGCACTATCCAATGCCCATTCAAAATTAGCATCTGCAAAAGCTAAATAAGCTGCTTGTTGTGATGCAGGTAAATTGCCGGCAAACCAAACGGAATACTCCCAACTTGTAAGGGCAGAATCCATTGCTGAACTGGCAGCAGCAACACAATCATCCATACATTCATTATATGCTATCATAACTGGAGGTTCAGGTGCAATAGGCTCTAATATAATATGCACCTGCCCAAGTGAAGCTCCGGGCAAAGCATCAAAAAACTTTGTATTGGCATTTAAAAATACTGTGCCGCTAGCGGTCACATTATCAAACATGTCAAGGCCTTGCTGTGCTGTAGCAAATTTTGTTTGCCCCACATTAACAGCAAGCCATGTTTCTAAGTCTTTTCTGGCCGTCCAGTTTTTGTTAATGTTACCATTCATCATATGGCCAAATTCAGCAGCCATAGACCGATATGTAAGAAATTCTGAACTTGTGCTGAACCCAGCGCACAATGCCTTCAATTCATCAACATCCTTTTGCGATAAACCGCCATTTTTTGCGGTCATTTCAGTTTGAGAGGCATCATTTGCATCTCCATCCTGGCTACAGGATACAAACATTGTTAGGCATA
>NZ_JAMWYY010000018.1 GCF_024305175.1 Flavobacterium sp. | reverse complement strand
CATTTACAATAATTAATAAATCAGAAGACAATTCAAAATTTAAGATATCGGTTAATATTGAGCCTTTGTCTTCTGTAACTTCATCATTTAAATCGAAACTTAACGTAAAACTGATAAGTGAGCGCACAAGTGTAGTTCAGCTTTCAATTGTAGATCCCGTTAAAACCAGGGCCGAAGACTTTTTAAATAAAGTTATAGAAAACTATAATAAAGATGCGGTAGAAGATAAAAGCCAGGTTTTTAAAAACACAGCAGAGTTTATAGATGCAAGGCTTAAAATAATATCTGCTGAACTTGGTGACGTAGAAAAAAAGGGCGAACAATATAAAATACAAAACAAGGTTACAGATATTACATCTGAAGGCGGTCTGTTTCTTGAAAACGCATCAGAGTTTCAAAAAGCGCTTATAGAAACCGAAACACAGTTGAGTGTGGTGGAATCTTTAATCAGCTATGTTAAAAGTTCTTCCAATACCGACCTTATACCTACCAATGTATTGTCTTCTACAGCAGTAGATCCAAGCCTTACACCTTCATTAATTGCTGAGTACAACACTTTGGTATTAAAGCGCAACCGATGGTCTAACGCCGGGGCAACTGATGAAAATGATAGGTTGCAGAAAGTTGATGCACAATTAGAATCTTTAAAGGAGAATGTTCTTGCCAACCTTGGACGCTTAAAAAGTACGCTTCTTATCAAAAGAAGGGATTTATCCGCACAACAAAACAGGCTTGATTCGAAAATTGCTGAAATTCCTACTCAGGAAAGGGAATATAAATCTATAGCACGACAGCAAAATTTAAAAGAAGCCCTGTTTGTATATTTATTACAAAAAAGAGAAGAAACGGCTATTGCTCTCGCCTCTACAGCGCCTAACGCCAAAATTATAGATCCTGCGCTTGCCTCTAATATCCCGGTTTCGCCAAGAAGGAATATAATACTTATGGCAGCATTTTTAATAGGCCTCATGCTGCCTTTCGGTATTATTTACATAAAAGACCTGCTTGATACCAAGATACATACAGCTAATGATTTAAGGCATTTAACTATTCCTTACCTTGGAGATGTATCCAGCACAGATAACAGCAGCGAACTGATAAGCCTTAACAGCAGGTCTAATACTGCTGAATCATTAAGGATTGTAAGGACAAACCTTGAATTTATACTTGGGCAGTTGCCGCAGGGCATTGCAAAAACAATTTTTATTACCTCTACAATACCAAAAGAAGGTAAAACCTTTATATCAGTAAACCTTGCTGCAACAATAGCACTGTCGGGTAAAAAAGTTATTCTTTTAGGTATGGATATCCGTAACCCAAAGCTGGATGAATATCTTGATTTACCGGCTAAAGGTTTAAGTAACTACCTTTCGACTAACGATACTACTCTTGATAACTATATTGTAAGTGTACCGGGTCTTGAAAATTTTGATGTACTGCCTCCTGGAATTATACCGCCTAACCCGGCCGAACTTTTAATGAGCGATAAGGTAGGCGAAATGTTTGCCGAGCTTAAAAAAGAATACGAATATGTAATTGTAGATACCGCACCTGTAAGCCTTGTAACCGATACTGTTGTAATTGCTAAATATGCAGACTCTGTTGTTTATGTGGCAAGGGCTAACCACCTTGAAAAACAGATGTTGGTAATACCTGAAACACTATACAGAGAAAAGAAACTGCCTAACATGGCTATTGTACTAAACGATACTGATCATAAAAAAGGCTACGGTTATGGGTATGGTTACGGCTATGGGTATGGTTACGGATACGGTTATGGCCCGGAAATTAAGAAGAGAAGCTTTTTTGATAAGCTATTCGGGCGTAATAAGAATTAACTCTTAGTTATACTCACCACAATACAATAATTCCTTCTTTATATAGTAAAGAAGGAATTATTTTTTAATGCCTGCTCAAGATTGCCATATTGTTTAAGCAATATCGGATTCTCAAATGACTTTGCATGACGTTCGTGGTGAACATCAGATCCACAGAAGTCTATCATGTCCTCTTCAATAAGCTTTTTTGCAATATCAAGTACGGGTTTGCCGTAGTAACCCGTAACCGATAGCAGGTTTATCTGGAAAAGGCATCCGGCTTTTTTAAGTTTTTTGTATTCATCTGTATTTTGCAGGTAAAACAAATACCTTTCCGGGTGTGCCAGTACAGGCTTATAGCCTGCCACCTGCAAATCAAAAAGAACCTCATATAGCTTTAGCGGGGCGTTCAGGTAAGACATTTCTACCAAAACATAATTATCTTTAAGTGTCAGCAGTTGCTCTTCCTTAAATAGCTTTGCAAAAGTATCATCAATAATATATTCGGCTGCAGTTTTAAACGGTACTTCGGCATCTTTAAAAATGGATTTTGTACTTACCTCTTTGGTAAGTATATCTTCTTTTGTATTGTTCCATACCCCTGTCAGTACGTGTGGGGTAGTTATGAACTGGCCAAATCCGTAGCTTTTTAATATAGTAATCAGGCTTGTAGTGTCTTCATCATCTTTGGCACCATCATCTATGCCCGGCAGCAGGTGCGAATGTATATCTACATATCCATCGGGAATGATATCGCAAAGCCTTGGTTTAGGTTTCTTAAAAAAAAGCATTTGTTGTTAGTTTATACAAATATAGTTAAATGCTTTTAGTGCTTGGGCTTATACGCAAAGTACGCAATAGTATTGTGGTATTAAGCGCAAGCAGCGGTAACACGATTAACAGGTGTGGCTTATTAAGCATAAACAGTATATAAACGACAAAGCAGGCAAGCAGTATATAACAAAGAGTTTTTACTGCTTTTGTTTTACCTGCAAAGGTTAGTATAACCAATAATAAGAACAGCGGATTAATGAGTAATGCATTATAATTCTGTGAAATTTCATCATGAAAAGAATAAAATCCTACCGTGCAAAAGAACAAGCCTATCAATCCTGTAATTGCCATATAGCTTAATCGTATAACTTTATATCGTGTTAGCCACATTAATAGTAAAATTGCAAGTGCATAGCTGTAAAAACTATTCCAGAAGGTAAATGACTTCACCTTTGGCTGTGCCGCATTTACAAGCTCTGCCTGCGCAGCAAGTGGTTTACCATTAATATTGGTGTTCGAGATGCCTTCTAACAGTTCCTGAGGCAGGAAAAGCTTATCGCTTATCTTGTCTGTTTTATATCCGAAAATAAGATTGATGCCAAGATTTTCGTAAAAGTGGTTACCAAGGTAACTGTAAATGATTTCCCTGTTGGTTTTACCTTTATCAGATGTTTCATCTGATATTGTTCCTTCTATATTAGCGGCAATAATATCGGCAACCATAGTTGTACAGTTACGGTCTATAAACTTATAGGTATAAAACCTGCGGTCAGACAGTAAAATGTTATTTAGCTCATTCGCTACATTTTGCTTTTGTTGCTGGGTTAGCAGTAACTCCTGCTCCTGTACCGAACGGCCGTAATATTCGTATTCCTGTAAAAACTCTCTGTAAGATGTTACCGATACAAAATAGTGTAAGTCGCCCTTTACAAACTTCAGGTAAAAATTAGGAGTGCTGAAATCGAAAGTGCCGAAATTATATACAATATCTAATCCACGGCCATAATCGGCAATACGAATTGCCGTATGCCCGAATGTGGAGTATAGTTCTTCTCCGGGGCCACAGGTAAGCAGTGTAACTTTTGCCTGCTCTGTAAGTTCAAGCTGGGCCTTTGCTGTAAAAGGTAAAAAACAAATGGTGAGTAGTAACAGTGCAAATAAGGTGCTTCGCATTGGTTTAGGTTTTTACCGTATAAAGGTACCTAAATCTACCTTAAGTGAAAAAATATTTGAATAAAGTGCAGCGCTTTGGTCGCCAATATCTGTAAGGGCATAATCTACTGCAATACCTTTATACTTAAACCCAAGACCGATGTTGGGCTGAAAGCTCAGTTTTTCAGAATTATCTATCTGGGTTATATTCTGGAAATTACCTACACCTGCACGAAGATAAACAAGGTCTATATACCCAAACTCAAAACCCACTGCCGGGTCTATACTTACAATCTCAGAAGATATAATATCATTGGTCTGTGCAAACTGCATATTAAGGTTTGCAGCAGCAAGTATGCTGTAATCATACCTGATTATAAATTTCTTTGCAAAGCCAAGCTGTGCTTTAGGCAATGTAATTTCAGATGTTTCAGGCAGTTCCTGGTTTTCGCCGGGTATAGCACCGGCTATGGTTTCATATTCTTCTTCATCAATATTCCATACATTGTAGGTAGTGGTAATATCGCGTAGCATAAGGCCAATCATCCAGTCGTTCTTCGTTTGGTATTGCAGCCCAATATCAAAACCAAACCCCCATGAGTCGGCAAACTTGCCTATAACCCTTCGGATAACCTTGGCATTAATACCATAGTTTAGCCCATCCAAAGGTAAAGAACGTGCGTAGGATATCGTAAAGCCATAATCAGCGGTAGAGAAAAGGCTGATGCGGTTGTAGTCGATGTTACCTTCATCGTCTATAAGCTGGGTGGTATTCAGGATGTCATCAACACCAAAGCGGATAACAGAGAATCCAAAAGCCGAACGGTCGTCTATAGGCATGGCATAGCCTGCATAGTCATACTGTGCTATGTTGGCAAAGTAGCTGGCATGCATTAGCGCTACCTGCTTGTCTTTTACCTTTAGCAGCCCTGCCGGATTCCAATAACCTGAGTTAACATCGGCGCTGTGTGCAGTAACGGCATTGCTCATGCCGAGTGCCGCCGCATCTACGCCTATGTTCATAAACTCGTTGGAGTATTTCCTTACAGACTGTCCGTAAGTAATTACGGGTAAAAGAAATGATAAAAAAATTAAAAACCTGTTCAATGCTGTTAATTTGTGCAAATATGACATAAAATTCTCAATTACTAAACTCCATTTCAATTAACTTATTGTGTTAACTTTGTGCTTATAAAAAATTACATGCTATGCCTTTAAGGAAACACGTTCCGAACATTATTACTTTACTTAATTTAACTGCCGGGCTTGTTGCCCTTGTTTATGCTTTTGACACTAACCTGCAAATGGCATTTATATGGGTATGCATCGGTATTTTTTTAGATTTCTGGGATGGTTTCTTTGCACGTATCTTAAATGCACAAAGCAAAATCGGGTTACAGCTCGACTCGTTAGCCGATATGGTTACCAGTGGTGTGGTACCGGGTGTGGTGATGTATAAAATGCTGGAGAATATATATGAACTTAGCGAAACCTATGCTCCTGACAATTTTTATATGAACCTGCTGCCATACATTGGTTTTATAATAACAATAGGCTCATGCTACAGGCTTGCTAAATTTAATGTTGACACACGCCAGACCGAGTCTTTCATCGGTTTGCCGACTCCTGCAAATGCATTGCTTATAATAAGCCTCCCGGTTATTTTAAATCATTCCGACGGTACCGGGTTTGTTTTCGATATACTTTCTAACCCCTATGTACTGGTAGGCATAAGCCTGCTTAGCGCGTTTTTGTTAAATGCTGAAATTCCGCTTTTTTCGCTTAAGGTTAAGTACTTTAACTGGGAAACAAATAAGATACAGATTTTCTTTTTAGTACTTTCGGTGCTATTGCTTTTCTTTTTCCAGTATCTGGGCATACCACTAATTATATTGTCATACGTTATACTGTCAGTATTCAATAACAAACTTTCAGAAAAAAAGGCAGTGTAGCATGAAGCGCCCTGCGCCTAAAAAAGTAACAGTAGTAAAGAAAAAGCCTGTGGCCAAGCGCAGGTCTGCCCGCAAAAGCAAACAGCCTCATTCCTGGCAAAAAGCAAAGCGTTGGGTTATTCTCGTTTTTATTGCTGTACTACTTGTTGTTGCCTACAAATACCATAACGGGCTATTGTATTACCTTGGTTTTAAAACCGATAAAAATATAGATGCGCTTACCAAAGAAGAGCGCAAGCTTGCCGACCTGCGTATTTATGAAATTGTAGGTCGAAATAAGGATAAAGTGTTTGGTATTGATGTATCGCACTACCAAGGACGCATTAACTGGGAAGAATTACAAAAGGCAGAAGAAGAATTTCCACTACATTTTATATTTATGCGCGCCACAGCCGGTAAAAACGGTAAAGATACCCGCTTTACCCACAACTGGAAAAAAGCGGGGGAGAACGGCTACATTCGCGGCGCATACCATTACTACAGGCCAGACGAGAACTCGCTTGTGCAGGCAGAGCATTTTATAAAAACCGTTAAACTGGCTAAAGGCGACCTGCCACCTGTGCTTGATATAGAAAAGATACCTAACCGGCAAAGTATGGACAGCCTGAAAGTTGGATTGCAACGCTGGCTGGGCAGGGTAGAGGCACATTATGGCATACAGCCGATACTGTATAGTGGTGAGAGCTTTTACACAGATTTTCTTAAGAAAGAATTTTCCGGTTACAGGGTCTGGATAGCCAATTACAGTTTTTTTGAGGAAGATATAAAAAAGGAATGGCTGTTTTGGCAATTTACAGACCAGGCACAAATAAAGGGTATTGAGGGCAATGTAGATGTAAATATTTACAACGGCAGCCTGGAGAGCCTCCTTACTCACGTTAAAAAGTAAATCAGCAGTTGCCTTTGTTCTTGATGATATCGGCCAGCAGCTTTTTCGCCCTTAGCAGTTTTACCTTGATGTTATTTAGCGGCTCATTAAGCTGGTTAGCAATTTCCTGATAGCTTTGCTCCTGAAAGTAGCGTAGCTGTATTACTTCCTGATACTGCGGCTTTAGCTTTTTAATACACTCCAGCAGCCTGGAAAGGTTTTGTTCCTGTATCAACTCATCCTCAGCAGATGCCGACTCGTCAGCAATATTATAGGCGCGCCTGTCATCGTCCTCACTTATATCTACAAATAGCGAAGAGCGCTTTTTGCGCAACATATCTATATGCACATTTTTAGCAATAGCTATAAGCCAGGTGTTAAAGGCATACTCGGGGTTATAGGTACTTATCCGGTCAAAAGCCTTCGAAAAAGTTTCTATAACAATATCCTCGGTATCGGTTTCATTCTGGGTGCGTTTCAGCATAAAACCATAAACCTCATTCCAGAAAAAATCAAGGAGAAATGTAAAAGCCACCTGGTCGCCTGTTTTGGCTTTGGCTATATTTTGCTGTATAAGCGCTGAATTTATTTCCAATGTACCGGTTTTGAAAACATATTGGTGAAGAAAACATTTACCCTTGTGAAGATAAGGATAATTTCTATAACCGGAAACCAGTACACCACATCTTTTTCTTTCAGTTTAGCAGCACTGTAGCCAAAGGCAATCCAACTGCACAGGTAGCGCAATGCTATAACAGGCACTACAAACATCCAGTTATACTGAAGTGCAAGCAGCGCAATAAACAGTATAAAAAACATGACCTGGCTGATGCTGAACAACTTTAGCTGAAATTTATCTGAAGCCCTGAAAAACGATGCGGTATATTCCTGCCTGCGTTTTTGGTAAAACCAGGCTTTGTAATTTTTTTTAGGTTCGCAATAGGTAAAGCTGTCAGGTGTAAAACAAACGGTTGTGTTATGCTTGCGTGCTGCCTGGTTTATAAAAAGGGCATCTTCACCAGTGCGGATATTCATATGGTCTATAAAACCGTTCACTTTAAAAAATTCTTCCTTTTTATAGGCAAGGTTGCGGCCTTCGCCGGTATAGGGCCTGCCCAGTTTAGCCCATGCAAAATACTGTGTTGCGGTAAGCACGGCATCAAAACGGATAATTTTATTAAGGAATGAGCCTTTAATTTTTTCATAAGCCCCGTAGCCCAATACTATAGTTTTTTTAAGTGTAAAATGCGAACTCATTTGCGCAATCCAGTCTGCAGAAGCAGGATAGCAGTCACCATCAGTAAACAATAAATATTCTTTAGATGCAGCCTTAATGCCTAATGTGAGCGCGTATTTTTTATTCCCCCAAAAAGCTTCGTTGTTTTCTACCTTAACCAGCCTTATGTTAGGATACTGTTTTTCAAACTCCTCAAAGACATCCAGTGTCTCGTCAGATGAAGCGTCGTCTATAAGTACAAGCTCAAAGTCAGGATAATTTTGTGTTGCCAGTAGCGGAACAAACTGCCTTGCTTTCTCTGCTTCGTTCTTAGCACAGTAAATTACCGAAACGGGAATTTTTTTAGGATTGGATTCTTTGGGTTTGGAAAAGGCGAACTTTCCGAATATACCCAGATAGTAAACCAGTTGCAGTACGGTTATACCCACAAACACATAGAAAGTAATGTCAAGCATAAAAGGTGATGGCTGTTTTCTACAGCCGCAAAATTAGTTAAAAGTAACAAAGCGGTAAGCTTTCAGCTTTTAGTTTTTTATAAAAAATTTGATTTATCAACTAAAGCTGAAAGTTATATGATATTTACTTCGGCTTCTATTTGTATGCCAAACTTTTCAAGAACGGTTTCCTGTATTTTTTTAGATAGGTCCAGTAGCTCGCGGCCGGTAGCATTGCCATAATTAACAATTACCAATGCTTGTTTGGTATGTACGCCTGCATCGCCAAAGCGTTTGCCTTTAAAGCCGCTTTGCTCTATAAGCCAGCCGGCAGGTACTTTTACTTCGGTTTCTGATACTACATAATATGGCATTAACGGATGTTGTGCCTGTATTTTTTCAAACAAAGCTTTAGGCACAATAGGGTTTTTGAAAAAGCTACCGCTGTTGCCCAGTTCTTTAGGATCGGGCAGTTTACTCTGCCTTATAGCTATTACGGCATCGCTTACGTCTTTAATGGTGGGTACAATTATACCTTTATCAATTAATTTGTCGGTAATATCCCCATAAGCAGTATTTATTTTATGGTCTCTTTCAGTAAGCCTGAAGGTTACAGAAGTAATTATGTATTTGCCTTTCAGCCTGCCTTTAAAAATACTTTCCCTGTAGGCGAATTCACACTCCTCTTTTGTAAAAGTCTTTATTTCCTGAGTGGCTATATCCATTGCCTCGCAAGACACGAAAGTATCTTTTATCTCTGTGCCATAGGCGCCAATGTTCTGTATTGGGGTTGTGCCCACATTACCGGGAATGAGTGACAGGTTTTCCAGCCCGCCCAGATTGTTCTCTATACAAAACAGAACAAACTCATGCCAGTTTTCGCCTGCCATTGCTTTAACATGCGCATAACCATTTTGTTGTTCGGTAATTTGTTTTCCCTTTATATTGATATGTATAACAAGCGCATCTACATCCTGCGTAAGCAGCATATTGCTGCCGCCACCCAGTATAAAAAGTTTTCTGCCTTTGTTTTCCGCCAGAACAGTTGCAAGCTCTTCTGTAGTTTTTACCGATATAAATTCTTTTGCATGGGCAGCAATGCCAAATGTATTATAGTCTTTTAAATTAAAATTGGTGCTGATTTGCATGATCTGTAATTTGAGCGCAAAAGTAAGCTATTTATTCGGTGGTAAGTCCACGGTTTATAAACTCCACCAAAGGTTTTAACACCAAAAGCTTTTTAGAAGTTTCTGCCACAAAATTATCGCTTTCCAGTTCTTTATCTGTAATTTTTGCTGTTGCAGTAAAGCTTTTCAGCTTAAGAAATTCTATTGCCGGATGGTCTTTAGGGTAATCTTTAGGTGCGGTTTTTAGTGTATTGTTTTCGTCACGGTCAAAACCTGCATATATCTTTTTAAAGTTTTTATCTTCAACTATTTCTTCAAGGTCTTCATAAAATCCGGCTATTTCACGGCGTGTTTTTTTCAGTTCGTCGGCCTGGGGGCAATAAAGCCCTCCTGCAATAAAGCTTGCTCCTTTTTCTATGTGGACATAATAGCCAGCCATGTTATTGTGTTTGCTGCCTGCCGAAAACCACATGCCCATGTTGGTTTTATAAGGCGACTTGTCTTTACTGAAGCGTATATCGCGGTTAATGCGGAAAGTACAGCTCTTAAATTCAAGTTGTTGTAATGACGGATCGCCTTTACTGATTTCAGCTATAAAAGCCTCCGTAATGTTTTTATAGGCTTTTTTATATTCATTATAGCGTTTTTGGTTGGCCTGAAACCACTCGCGGTTATTGTTATCTTTTAGATCGGTAATAAAATCAAGGACTTCAGTTGGTATTGCCATATTATTTTCTGTTTACAGGATTAAGGGAGGTGTGCAGTACACCAATGATAATTATCGAGTCTTCTTTTATGTAATAATGAATAAGGTAAGGAAAAATTGACACTGCGGTAGTGCGGACATCCTTGTAGCGAGTAACTGCCGCATCAGGATTTTTACTTATAAAAGAAACTTCTTCCTTTATTGCCTTTAGAAATCTTTTACCGAGTCCTTTTTGCCTGTTCTCATACCATTCAGCAGAAGCTTTTAATTCAGCTTTAGCTTCTTTAGTAATTATAATTTTCAAAATTACAGACCTTTGTCAAGTTCATCAATTGTTGCTTCAAAATCCAGCAGGTCTGTTTTGCCGTCGGCAATACCCTCAAGGCGCCTGTCTATTTCCTGTTTATGCCAGTCGGGTATTTCTGTTATTTCACTTTCAATACCTTTAAATTTCTTTTTAAATGAGAGCCATTCTTTAATAGGGATAAAAACACCTGTTGTTTCTCCTTTACTATCTAATATGTACTGAAGGTTCATGATGATAAGTTTTTACGAATTTAATTAAAAAACACATCTGCTACAAGTTAAATATCCTGTAGCTCTGGTGGGTAGCTTTCACTATGTTTTCTGTACGCTCGGGGTGCGTGTCAGATATAAAGATTTGCCCGAAGGTTTTATTGTTTATCATCTGCACAATTTTTTCTACCCGGGTTTCATCCAGTTTGTCAAAAATATCATCAAAAAGTAATATCGGCAGTACGCCGCTTTGCTTTTTTATAAACTCAAACTGTGCCAGTTTAAGTGCTATAAGAAAAGATTTCTGCTGCCCCTGCGAACCAAACTTTTTTATAGGATGCTCTTCAATCTCAAAAGAAAGATCGTCTTTGTGTATGCCAATACTTGTATATTGCAGCACCCTGTCGCGTTGCAGGTTTTCATCCAGCAGGTCAGAAAGCGGCTTTTCATAAAGCTGGCTGTCATACTTTAATGTTACGGTCTCCTCAGAGCCTGTTATATTATGGTGATGGCTGTTGAAAATGGGTATAAAATCCTGTAAAAACTGCTTTCGCTTTTCAAAAACAGCGTGGCCTAACGCTGCCATCTGCTCATTATAAATGCCAAGTGTGTCTTTGTCAAAAGTGTGGTTCAGGGCAAAATACTTTAAAAGCGCGTTGCGCTGCGATACTACCTTTTGGTAATTGATTAGTTGTTGCAGATAAGCCGCATCAAGCTGCGATATAACGCTGTCTATAAACTTGCGGCGGGTTTCGCTGCCTTCCGTAATAAGGTCGTTATCGCTGGGCGATATCATTACAAGCGGAATAAAGCCTATATGTTCACTGAACTTTTCATAAGGCTTCCCGTTGCGCTTCAGTACCTTTTTCTGGCCGCGTTTCAGGCTGCAAACAATATTTTCGTTGCGCTCTTCTTTTTCAAAAACACCGTCTATTACAAAAAAGTCTTCGGTATGTTTTATATTCTGTAATGCAAGCGGGTTAAAATAGCTTTTGCCGTAGGCAAGGTGGTACACCGCATCGAGCACATTCGTTTTGCCTACCCCGTTTTTGCCCACAAAACAGTTTATTTTGGCATCAAACTCATAATCTGCCTCGGCAATGTTCTTATAATTGAGAAGTGATAATTTCTTTAAGTACATTATGAAATGGCTTCTGATTGTGAGAACCTTGTATAAATTGGCGGTAATTAATAAGGAAGCCGCAAATTATCGAAAAATATCGACAAAAAGATATTTTATTATTGAATAAAAATTTTATTTTTGCGGCTCACAAAATTATAATAAATGGCTACTTATAACAAAAGAGGATATAAAGCTCCTAAACCGGAAGAGGTAAAAGAAGTTGAACCTGTTGAGCAAACTTTTGACGATAACAGTACTACTGCTGAGGTTTTTGAAAGTTTAGACCAGGGCGCTTCAAAAACGGAGGAGTGGGTTGAGAAAAACCAGAAAATAATCTTTTCAATAATTGGTGCCATTGCCCTTGTTACAATAGGATACCTGCTTTACAATAAGTTTGTTGTAACACCTAAAGAAGAAGAAGCTGCCAATGAAATGTTTCAGGCACAGCAATATTTTACACAGGCTGTAGATGCACAAACAGCTAATGACTCTTTGTACAACCTGTCGCTTAACGGCGGAGAGGGGAAACTGGGCTTTCTTGGTATTATAGATAATTACTCCGGTACTGATGCTGCCAACATAGCACATTATTTTGCAGGTATGGCTTACCTTAATACAGGTAAATATAAAGAGGCAGTTGCACAGCTTGACGAGTTTTCTACAGAAGACGAAGTGCTTAAAGCAATGGCTTTTGGCGCTAAAGGTGATGCTTTTGTACAGGTAAACCAAACAGAAGATGCGCTTGAGTATTATGTAAAGGCTGCAGATGCAAGCAAGAACGACCTTACAAGGCCACGTTTCCTTTTCAAGGCGGGACAGGCAGCTTTAACGCTTAACAAAAAACAAGACGCACTTAAATATTTCCAGGAAATAAAAGACAGCTACACAGCATCGCCCGAAGCTACTTCTATAGACGGTTATATTGCAATGAGCGAATAAGCATATGGCTACAGCAAATAAGAATTTATCAGAATATGATAAGAACACAATCCCAAACGCGAAAGGTTTTCGGTTTGGGATTGTTGTTTCAGGGTGGAACACTAATGTAACAACCGGCCTTTACAATGGCGCTGTTGAGGCCCTTTTAGATCTTGGTGCAAATGAAGCCGATATTACCCGTTGGGATGTACCCGGCAGCTTTGAGCTGATATACGGCTGCAAGCGCATGATACAAACCCAAAAAGTAGATGCTGTTATAGCTATTGGCAGTGTTATACAGGGCGAAACCAAGCATTTTGATTTTGTATGCGAGGCTGTGTCGCAGGGGATAAAAGACCTGAATGTGCAGACAGATATACCTGTTATTTTTTGTGTACTTACTGATAATAACCTGCAACAGGCAATAGACAGGAGCGGTGGAACGCACGGTAACAAAGGAACCGAAGCCGCTGTGGCAGCGGTTATAATGGCTAACCTGAAAAGAGAAACAGAATAGTCGCAAAAAGTAACTAATAATATAAGCCTTCCTTTAACGGGAAGGTTTTTGTTTTTTAAAAAAGCTGTTAAAGTTTAACTGTGTTGCAGGATAATTCTTGCTGCTGCGGCTAAAATTGCTATTTTTATCTTGCTATAGTTTAAGCAGTATAATGTTTATGAACAAAATTACTTCCCTGTTCAACCTTCATGAAGGTGAAGACGACCGCGAAAAGATCTTTGAAAGCGTAAAGAAGAACATCAGCTACAAAGGGGCTAACCTATGGATACTCGCCTGCGCTATTATAATAGCCTCTATAGGGCTTAATGTAAACTCTACCGCAGTGGTTATAGGTGCAATGTTAATATCGCCGCTAATGGGCCCTATTGTGGGCGCCGGGTTTGCACTTGGTGTTTATGATTTCAGCCTTTTGCGTAAATCGTTACGGAACCTGCTTAATTCTACTTTGGTAAGCCTTACGGTTTCTACTGTTTATTTCTTTGCCAGCCCTTTTAAAGACGTGCAGTCGGAACTCTTAGCGCGAACCTCGCCTAACATATATGATATACTAATTGCTTTTTTTGGCGGTATAGTAGGGGTTATTGCTGTAACCCGTACCGAGAAAGGAAACCCGATACCCGGCGTAGCCATAGCAACAGCGCTTATGCCGCCTTTGTGTACTGCAGGTTACGGGCTTGCCACATGGCAAATCAGCTATTTTTTAGGCGCTTTTTACCTATATTGCATTAACTGTGTTTTTATAGGAATCTCTACTTTTTTTATCGTTAAATACTTAGGCTATCCTGCCGTAAAGCAGGTAAACGAAAAGCAGCAAAAACAGGTACGTATATCCATTACTGTTTTAATAATTGCCATGCTGGTGCCAAGCAGTTACCTTGCCTATTCTCTATACAGGCAGCAGCAGTTTACTAAAAATACTAATGATTTTATAAACGATGAGTTTACAGAGAAAGGTTATACCGTTGTTTATAAAAAAACAAGCTATTCACCAAAGCAGCTTGAGTTGGCATTTTTATCCAAACGTTTTGAAAAAGATGAAGTTGCGAGGCTTGAAAAGCAGATAAGCGATAATAAATACCTGCGGGGCACGCATCTTCTCATAAGGCAGGACAGTACCGACAGGCTGAGCGCCCTTAAAGGAGATATTCTTAATGAGATTAAAAGCACCGAGAACGAAATTGACCGGAAAGACCTAAGGATAGTTGCCCTTGAAAAACAGATAGCGCAAAACACTTTTGATAACCAGAAATTGCTGAAAGAAGCGAAAACTATTTTCCCTGAAATCACCTCTTTATCGGTGTCTAACCACAGTATGGCAACTGCAAAAGACAGTGCCTTTGTGGTAACAGCCGTAATTTATGAAAGCCCCGAAGTTTTACCCGCATCAGATAATGAAAAGTTCCGCAAATGGATGAACGAAAGGCTTTCTGTAAAAGATGTTGCTGTATTCAGGAGAGTTGTGCCGCCTGCGCCACAACCTGTCAATAAATCGGGTAAGAAAGCTAAGAAGTAGTTACTGCTGCTTTTTTACGTTGCTTTTTGTTGTAAACATTAAGTATTACATAGCCTAATATTCCTGAAAGCACGGATGCGGTTAATACGGCAAACTTGGCTTCGTTCTGAAAAAATTCACTTTTAAAGGACAACAAGGCAATAAATATCGACATGGTAAAGCCTATACCGCCAAGCAGCCCAAGCCCCAGCACGTGTGTCCAGTTAGAGCCTGCAGGCAATTCGGCAATCTTAAATTTAACCGAAAGCCACGACATAAGGAATATACCGATGGGTTTACCTAAAAACAGCCCTAAAACAATACCAAATCCTAAGTTGCTGGCTAAACCTTCCACCATTCCGGCTTCAAAAGTTATGTTTGTATTGGCTATGGCAAAAATGGGCATAATTAAAAAGTTAACCGGTTTGGCAAGCATATGTTCCAGTTTTTCCAGCGGAGATTCAGATGCATCCGGTGTAGTGGGCAGCGTAAGCGCTGTAAGTACGCCTGCAATGGTGGCATGTATGCCCGAATGGTGTATAAAATACCACATAAATATACCGGGAATAACATAAAACAGTACATTTTTAACCCCTGCACGGTTCAGTATGATCTGGAAAAGGAATATACCTGCGGCATACATAAGGTAGGTTAAGTGCAGGTTGGTAGAGTAAAATATTGCAATAACAAGTATAGCCATAAGGTCATCTACAATGGCAAGGGCGGCCAAAAATACTTTAATGCCCGATGGTACCTTATCTCCCAGCAATGAAAGTATGCCCAGTGCAAAAGCTATATCTGTAGCCATAGGTATTCCCCAGCCATGTATAGTATCAGATTCTGAATAATTGAAAAAAGTATAGATAAGTGCCGGAACCACAACACCGCCAATAGCTGCAAGCACCGGTAAAGATGCTTGGCGCAGCGAGGAGAGTTCGCCTTCTACAATTTCACGCTTAATTTCTAACCCTACAAGCAGGAAAAATATAGCCATAAGCCCGTCGTTTATCCACAACAGTACCGGGTAGCGCAATTGTACCGACTCGTTCGCAAAGCCAATTTCGGTGCTAAGCAGGTTATTAAAACCTTCGCCCGCATTGGTGTTGGCTATTATTAATGATATTACTACACAAAAAAGCAGGATAATTCCACCTGCTGATGAGGAACGAAAAAATTCCTTAAACGTTTTTAGATTGATGAGTTTTGCCATAGTCGCAAAATTACGAAATCATAGTGTATTTCATGTTATCAATAAGTTTAGTAAGCCAATTTTTACACTTTTTAACATTTATAACTTTTAATTCGGTTTTTAAAGGGGTAACTTGCAAATTGTGTAAAAATAACCTTATAAAATGATAAACATTCAAAAATATTCTAAGGATGAGCCAATGTCTGACCATGAGCAGCAAGAAACAGTAAGTTTCCTGTTTAAAAGCCTTGAGCAGTATGGAGATCCTGAAAAAGATATACATAAGGCAATACAATATGCCATGAACACACTGCATGCTAACCGCGAAACAGGCGGGAATGTTCTAACCGCCAAAACAGATGGTAAGATAGTGGGTGCAGTGGTGCTTAACGAGACCGGTATGGGCGGTTATATACCCGAAAACATACTGGTTTATATTGCAACCGACCCTGATTACAGGGGGCAGGGCATAGGCAAAAAACTGATGCATGAAGCTATTGGCGCCGTTAACGGCGATATAGCCTTGCACGTAGAGCCTGATAATCCCGCTAAAAAACTGTATGAAAGCCTCGGTTTTACTAATAAATACCTCGAAATGAGGTTTAAACAGGTAAAGTAATGGCATTTATAACCTTAGACACCAAAAAACTTAAAAGCAACTTTGATTACCTTAACGGCTTTTTTAAAGATCACAACATCGACTGGTCGGTAGTTACCAAAATACTGTGTGGTAACCGCGACTACCTTGCAGAGTTACTTAAAATGGGTATCAGCCAGTACTCCGATTCACGAATCAGTAACCTAAGGGTTATTAAGAGCATTGATAAGAACGCGCAGACCATTTACATAAAGCCTCCTGCCAAAGGTGTTATAAGCGATGTTATTAAATATGCTGATATCAGTATGAACACTGATTTCCGTACGATAGAGATGCTTTCTGAAGAAGCAAAGAAACAAGGTGTTACGCATAAGATAATCATTATGATTGACCTTGGTGAGCTTAGGGAAGGCGTAATGCGTGATGATTTTGTAGATTTCTACTCCCGTGTTTTCCGTATGGAGAATATAGAGATTATTGGCTTAGGTACCAACCTTTCGTGCCTATATGGTATATTGCCCAACAATGATAAACTGATACAGTTAAGCCTGTACAAGCAGCTGGTAGAGGCGAAATTCAATGTAAGCATCCCTTTTATATCCGGGGGCTCTTCGGTAACTATTGCATTGGTACAGCAGGGGCTTATACCCAAAGGTATTAACCACTTCAGGGTTGGTGAAACGCTTTTTATGGGGACAGATGTGTACAACAATAACCGTTTTGAGCATATGGAGAATGATATATTTAAGCTGTATGCTGAAGTGATTGAGTTGTATGAAAAACCAATAGTGCCTACAGGTGAACTGGGTACTAACCTGGAAGGCGATACCTTTAATTTTGAAGAATCAGATTACGGGAAAACTACTGTTCGCGCCATAATTGATATTGGGTTACTTGATATCGACATGAAACATCTTGACCCCACAGATACTGATATTAAATATGCAGGGGCAACCTCTGATATGGTTGTGCTTGACCTGGGTGAAAACCCGAAAAATTATAAAGTGGGTGATAAAATTGAGTTCACTATGGACTATATGGGTATAGTGCGCATAATGAATTCAAAATATATTGAAAAGCGTATTATCAATACACCTGATGCGGTAGCCGCTATTTAACCTTATCTGTAACTACCTTATAGGTAGGGTCTTCTATAATATTTACATCAACAACTGCCCGGGCATTGGCTAAAAGGCGCCTGCTGTCTTCACTAAGGTGGCGCAGGTGTACGGTCTTGCCGGCTTTGCTGTATTTTGCAGTAAGGTTATTAATTGTTTCTATAGCCGACATATCGGCAATGCGGCTTTCCTTAAAATCTATTATTATCACATCGGGGTCAGCTTCTACATCAAACTTTTCCATAAATACAGTTGTAGAAGCGAAGAAGAGCGGGCCGTAAATTTCGTAATGCTTCACGCCTTCGCTGTCCGTATAATGTCGGGCGCGGATGCGTTTTGCGCTTTCCCACGCAAACACAAGCGCAGATATTACTACTCCAATAAGTACAGCAAGCGCAAGGTTATGCAGCCATACCGTTATAACGGCAACCAGTATGCCGGTAATAATGTCATGCCTGGGCATTTTATTGATGATGGAAAAACTCGCCCATTCAAAAGTGCCTATCGCTACCATTATCATTACCCCAACAAGTGCGGCAATAGGTACTTTGCCAATAATAGGGGCGCCAAACAAAATAATTAGCAATATAGTAAGTGCAGCAACTATACCTGCCAGCCTTGCACGTGCACCGGCCGAAAGGTTTACCAGTGTTTGGGCTATCATGGGGCAGCCGCCCATTCCGTAAAAGAAACCGTTAAGTATGTTGGCGCTGCCCTGTGCCACACATTCGCGGTTGCTGTTGCCGCGTGTGCCTGTAATTTCATCCACAAGGCTAAGCGTTAGTAACCCTTCGGTAAGGCCAACGGCAGCCATAATAAGCGAGTAGGGGAATATAAGCTGTAGTGTTTCTATATTGAAAGCTATATCAGGCACATGAAAAGGAGGGAAACCCCCGCTTACAGAGGCAATGTCTTCTACTGTTTTGGTTTCTATACCAAAACCAAAAACTATTGCAAAAACTACTATTATGGCAACCAGTGATGCGGGTACTGCTTTTGTGAGCTTTGGCAGCAATACAACAATAGCAATGGTTAAGGCTACCAGCCCCGCCATTATATACAGCGTTGTGCCTGTTAGCCAGCCGCCTCCACCGGCAGATTTAAACTGCTCTAACTGCGACATAAATATTATTACCGCAAGCCCGTTTACAAAACCATACATAACCGGGTTGGGTACCAGCCTTATAAACTTGCCCAGTTTAAACACCCCTACAAGTATCTGCAATACACCTGCCAGCGCTACGGCAGCAAAAACATATTCAATGCCATGCGATTGCATTAATGCAATTAGTACTACAACCGTTGCACCCGCACCGCCAGATACCATTCCGGGCCTGCCGCCCAATACTGCTGTAACCAACCCCATTATAAAGGCTGCATACAACCCCACAAGCGGCGGAAAGCCAGCCAGTATAGCAAAAGATAACGATTCGGGTATCATGGTCATGGCTACGGTAAGCCCAGCCAAAATCTCATTTTTATAGTTTATTTTCTGAGAAAAGTCAAAAAGGTTGAGTATTGCTTTCATGCTGTTAATTAAAGTTAAGCCATGCATATACCATCATGGCAATGCATATCATCTGTATTAAAAAGTGTTGTATGGTGATGTCTCCCTGTTTAGCAGGCTGTTAATCAAGGCGGAGTAACTTTAATAAATGGTGCAGTACTTTTCATAAAAGCAAAATTAATTTCTTTTTTAGAGGCAAACTAATTTTACCTGAATTTTTGGTGGTTAAATTATTTATCGTAATATTGCGATATAGTAATAAAGTAATGGGTATATCGAAAACGGAAGGATTTACAAGTCTGCAAAATGAGCTTGCAGCAACCGCAAAAGCGCTTGGGCACCCTGCGCGCATTGCCATAATAGAGTATTTGCTGAAAGTGGATACGTGTATATGCGGTGATCTTGTGGGCGAGTTGCCGCTTGCACAGCCTACCGTTTCGCAGCACTTAAAAGAGCTCAAAAACGCCGGGCTGATAAAAGGCTCTATAGAAGGTACATCGGTTTGCTATTGCATAGACGAAGCAGGCTTTGCCAAAATAAAATCATTTTTTGAGCACGTACAGCTAACGCTGAATCAAAAAAAGAACGAATGTTGTTAATACTATATATGTTATGAAACTATCTGATATAAAGGTTATTCTTGAAACGGCCACTAATGTAAACTTTATGCTGGCCGACGGTACTTATGTGCCTGAACATTTTCATGTTACAGAAGTAGGTGAAGTGGCCAAAAAGTTTATTGACTGTGGCGGAACGGTGCGTACCGAAACAGTTGTAAACTTCCAGCTATGGGATGCGGATGATTATGAGCACAGGCTTAAACCGGCGAAACTTTTAAATATCATAAAACTGTCTGAAGAGGTTTTGGGTTTAGAAGACAATGAAATAGAAGTAGAATATCAGGGAACAGAAACCATTGGCAAGTACAGCCTTGATTTTAACGGTACCGATTTTATACTGCTTCCTACTAAAACGGCTTGCCTTGCAGAAGACCAGTGCGGGATAACGCCAAAAAAACAAAAAGTGCAGTTAGGCAGCCTTTCGGCTAGCGGTGGCTGTACACCCGGCGGTGGTTGTTGTTAATTTAAAATCACATATAAAATGAAGAAAATTTTAGTACTCTGCACAGGTAACAGTTGCCGAAGCCAGATAGCCGAGGGTTACTTAAGGCATTTTGCAGGCAACAGGGCACAGGTTTACAGTGCCGGTGTAGAAACACACGGTGTAAACCCCAAAGCCATTGCCACAATGCAGGAAGACGGCATAGATATATCCGGGCACACCTCTAACCATGTAGATGAATACAGGGATATTGAGTTTGACTATGTTATTACCGTGTGCGATAATGCTAAAGAAAACTGCCCTTACTTTCCTTCAAAAGCAGAGCGTTTTCACTATAACTTTCCCGATCCTGCCAAAGCACAGGGAACTCCTGAAGAGATTACAGAGGAATTCAGGAGGGTAAGGCAAATGATTAAAGACTATTCCGAAAATTTTATACAGCAAAATAATATTTAAAAATCTGTTAGCTGCCTTAAGGTGCACTTATTCGTGTTGTTTAATATAGGTGTGCCTTTGAGGTGGCGTACAGCTCCAGTAAATTATGGAAATAATTACCGAAGTACCCGCATGTAAAAAGAAAAAATTAGGCTTTTTAGACCGTTACCTTACCCTATGGATATTTCTTGCAATGGCAGCAGGTATAGGCATAGGTTATTTTTTTGACGGTGCAGAAGCTTTTTTAAATTCCGGCTCAAACGGTGCTGTAAACCTGCCGCTTGCCATAGGGCTTATCGTAATGATGTATCCTCCACTGGCAAAAGTGCGGTATGAAAGTACCGGTAAGGTTTTCCGTAATGTAAAGGTGCTTTCGGCATCATTGCTTTTAAACTGGGTAATTGGCCCGGTAATCATGTTTTTTCTTGCCATACTTTTTTTAAGTGACTATCCGGAATATATGTCGGGCTTAATACTAATTGGTATAGCGCGCTGCATCGCAATGGTTATTGTGTGGAATGAACTGGCACAGGGCAACAGGGAATATGCCGCAGGCCTTGTGGCGCTTAACAGTATTTTCCAGGTGTTGCTGTACAGTGTGTATGCTTACCTGTTTATAACCGTACTGCCCCCGCTTTTTGGTATAGAAGGCCTTGCGGTTAACATTACGATGGGCGAGATTGCAAAGAGTGTCTTTATTTACCTGGGAATACCATTCTTGGCGGGCATACTTTCCCGTTACGGTTTAATTATGCTGAAAGGGGAGGAGTGGTATACAAAAAAATACATACCGTTTATTTCTCCGTTAACCCTCATAGCGCTGCTATTTACCATTGTGGTAATGTTTAGCCTTAAAGGTAAATTGATAATTGAGATACCAATGGATGTAGTGCGTATAGCCATACCGTTGATTATTTATTTTGTGCTTATGTTTACAGTAAGCTTTATTTTAGGTAAGAAAACAGGAGCCGATTATTCGCAGTCGGCAGCCATATCGTTTACAGCGGCAGGCAATAATTTTGAGCTGGCTATCGCGGTTGCCATAGGGGTGTTCGGGATAAACAGCGGGCAGGCTTTTGCCGGCGTAATAGGCCCGCTTGTAGAAGTACCGGCACTTATTGTATTGGTTAATTTTTCATTCTGGATAAAGCGTAAGTATTTTAAATAATAACGCATGAGCCATTCGCTAAAAGAAGTTATACAGGTTTTTGCCCGTTTGGGCATTACCGCTTTTGGTGGCCCTGCTGCCCATATTGCCATGATGCGGCAGGAAGTGGTAAACCGCCGCAGGTGGATGGACGATGCTGCTTTTTTAGACCTGCTTGGCGCTACCAACCTTATACCCGGGCCTAACAGCACTGAAATGGCGATACACCTGGGTAAACACCGCGCCGGATGGAAAGGCCTTCTTATGGCGGGTATCCTTTTTATAGTACCTGCCGTGCTTATAACAGTTGTTATAGCCTGGCTGTATAAAGAGTATGGCAGTCTGCCGCAGGTTCAGCCTTTTATTTACGGAATAAAGCCTGCCATAATAGCCGTTATTATTTTTGCAGTATTCCCATTGGCAAAAGCATCGGTAAAAAATAATTTGCTTGCCATTATTGCAGTAATTGCTGTTGTTGCAGCCTTGCTTGGCCTGCATGAAATAATAGTGCTTTTTGGTGCAGGTGCTTTATATGCTGCACTTACATACGGAAAAGACAGGCTTATGCTCCTTCAGCCTTTATTACTTGCTGCCACTCTTTCTGAAACACGCATATTCATCATCTTTTTAAAAATTGGCGCAATACTTTACGGCAGCGGATATGTGCTTTTTGCCTTTATAGAGACAGAGCTTGTAGATAAAGGATTCCTGACAACTCAACAACTTGCAGATGCCATTGCGGTAGGGCAGTTTACACCGGGTCCGGTTTTCTCATCGGTAACATTTATTGGCTACCAGTTAAACGGGTTTAGCGGTGCTTTGGCAGCAACTGCGGGAGTGTTCCTGCCTTCATTTGTATTTGTAGCACTGATAAGCCGTATCGTACCTAAAATACGCACTTCCAAACTATTTGCTGCATTTTTAGATGCGGTAAATGCAGCATCGGTAGCGGTTATTGCTTCTGTGTGCTGGCAAATGGGCAGGGAAAGTATTGTAAGCTGGCAGGCTGCCCTGATTTTTATAGTGAGTATTTTACTGTTTTGGCTGTTCCCGAAAATAAACAGCGCTCTTATTGTGGTTTTTGGGTCTTTTGCCGGCTGGTTGCTGTATATGCTGTAGCCTAAAACTTATGGATGATAAAAATACACGGCCTGTTGTGCAGGTCGGGTTTTTCTTTTTTCCACTGAGCAGCCGTTTTGGTTTTAATATATTCTGTAGGCAGGGTTATATCTGCCGCTATGCACAAATGCGTGGCGGGCTGTAAAGTAGCCAATATATCATCAAGTAATTTATTGTTGCGGTAGGGTGTTTCTATAAAAAGCTGTGACTGATTTTTATCCTGCGACAGCTTTTCATAATTCTTAAGTGCATTCTTCTTTTCAGCTTTATCTATGGGCAGGTAGCCGTTAAAAGCAAAACTTTGCCCGTTCATGCCGCTTGCCATCATGGCCAGCAGTATAGATGAAGGCCCTGTTAAGGGCACTACCTGAATATTATTGCTGTGCGCCAGCTTTACTATTGCAGCACCGGGGTCGGCAACGCCGGGGCATCCGGCTTCACTCATCAGGCCTACGTTTTTACCTTCAAGGCAGGGCTTAATGAACTCAAAGTGCTCCTGAGGTTCTGTGTGCTTATTCAGCACAGATAGAATAAGTTCAGGCTGTTTTTTAGTGGGGAGTATGGCTTTTATAAAACGGCGTGCCGTTTTTTCATTTTCTACTATGTAGTGGTCTATAAATTCTATAGAGCGCGCTACAGATTCGGGCAGCACATCTTTAGGGTCGGCATCAGGCCCAAGCGGAACGGGCAACAGGTATAATTTGCCGGCAGCCATTACAAATGTTCCTTTTTCAGATTGTTGGCAACAAGGGTACAGGCTTCATCCAGCATATCATAAACACGGTCAAAGCCTTCATCACCGCCAAAATAAGGGTCGGGTACATCTATACTTTCTCCTGGATACAGTACATCCATCATCAGGCGCACTTTGGCTTTGGCTTCGTTATGAGGTGCCAGCTTAACTACATTACTGTAGTTAGAAGCATCCATTACATAAATATGGTCAAACTCTTCAAAATCAGAAACCCTGAACTGCCTTGCTTTTTGGCAGCTTATATCGAGCCCCCTGTTTTTTGCAGTTGCTATAGAGCGTTTGTCGGGCTGTTGCCCCACGTGCCAGTCGCCTGTTCCGGCGGAGTCAACAAAAAAAGTATCAGAGGGAAGTTTAGATTGAAGTATGCCTTCGGCCAGAGGAGACCGGCAGATATTGCCCAGGCATACCATCAGCACTTTTACCATTACACAGAAAGCTTTTTATTGATGTCATCTACAAACTTTCGGAACTGCTTATCGGTAGTAACAAGGTTGTCAACCGTTTTGCAGGCATGCAATACTGTTGCGTGGTCGCGGTCGCCAATTTGCGAACCAATGTTAGCAAGCGATGACTTGGTGTATTTTTTTGCGAAAAACATGGCAAGCTGCCTTGCTTGTACTACATGGCGCTTGCGGGTTTTACTTTGAAGGGTATCAACATCCAACTGAAAATAATCAGATACTACTTTCTGGATGTAGTCTATAGAAATTTCACGCTTTACGTTCTTTACAAACTTTTCTACAACCTGTTTGGCAAGGTCTAACGTAACCTCGCGCTTGTTGAAAGATGATTGTGCAATAAGCGATATTATAGCGCCCTCAAGCTCGCGCACATTAGTTTTAATGTTGCGTGCCACATATTCTATTATCTCTTCGGGCATTTCTACGCCGTCGCGATACAGTATGTTATTTAATATAGAAATGCGGGTTTCATAATCGGGCTGGTGCAGCTCGGCAGAAAGTCCCCACTTAAAGCGTGATAACAGCCTCTGCTCTATGTCCTGCATATCTACAGGCGCCTTATCACTGGTAAGTATTACCTGCTTGCCGTTTTGGTGCAGGTGGTTAAAGATGTGGAAAAATACATCCTGCGTTCCTGTCTTGCCGGAAAGGAACTGAACATCGTCTATAATAAGTACGTCGATAAGCTGATAGAAATGAATAAAGTCATTCCTTGTGTTACGCTTTACCGAATCTATATATTGTTGTGTAAATATCTCAGCCGAAATGTACAGTACCGTTTTATCCGGGTACTTATCTTTTATTTCTATCCCAATGGCATGGGCAAGGTGTGTTTTACCCAAACCTACGCCGCCAAAAATAAGCAGCGGGTTAAAAGATGTACCGCCCGGCTTGTTAGCCACCGCCATACCTGCCGATCTTGCAAGCCTGTTAGAGTCGCCCTCAAAAAAGTTATCAAAGCTGTAATTGGCATTAAGCTGAGATTCTATTTTAAGGTTTCGGATGCCCGGTATTATAAAAGGGTTTTTAAGTTCGGGGTTCTTGTTTTGTAAAGGCACATCAATTTCCTGTGGCTTTACGGGGGCACGGTTGGCACTTGGCAACTGCTCTGTAAAAGGCTGCTTGTTGCCATAAGTGTTTTCCATCTTAATTTTATAGAGTAACTTTGCCCCGTTACCCAGTTCTTTGGTAAGTGCAACTTTAAGCAGCTTTACGTAGTGCTCTTCCAGCCACTCATAAAAAAATTTGCTGGGTACCTGTATGTAAAGTGCGTTGTCAGTAAGCTCAACTGCACGTATAGGCTCGAACCAGGTCTTGTATGCCTGTTCCTGAATGTTGTCCTTTATGAACACAAGACAGTTATCCCATACCGATTGCGCAGTTTTAGTCATAAATCCTGAAATTTGTTGTTATAAAAGTTGTCTTACAAAATGGAGAAAGAAAATTTCACTCCTGTTCGGGAGAACAAATATGTAAACAAATTTTTTCAAAAAAAAACTTTGGGTGTATTGATTTTTCTAAAAAAAAATTGTAAGCCTCATTAATAGATTATTAAGATAAAATTAACGTTACTTAAATATGAAAATTCATCAGTTTACCGTAAGGGTACGATATGCAGAAACCGACCAGATGGGTGTAGTTTACCACGGAAATTACGCGCAATACTTCGAAATGGGGAGGGTGGAATGGCTTAGAAATCTGGGTCTTACGTATAAGGAAATGGAGAGCAGGGGAATTATGCTGCCGGTTGTTAGCTTATTGTTAAATTTTAAGAAACCTGCACGGTATGATGATCTCTTAACAGTAAAAACAATTTTTAAAAAGCAAGAGTCCGTCAAGATAGAATTTGACTATGAAATTTATAACGAGCAGGAGGAGTTATTAACAACGGGCAACTCGGTTTTAGTGTTTGTTGACATGAAAACAGGCCGCCCGGTAGCCCCGCCGGAGTATGTTACAGAGAAGCTTTCTTTTTAAGTTATAAAGAAGTTTTTACTTCTATTTCATACAAGCTTTGCAATGCCTCAAGTACCATTGGGGCATTATTTTTTCGGGTAGCAACTATTATTTCGCAGTCCATTTCCATTTTTTGCGATACAATATCAAGGTTCTTTTCTTTAATAACCCGCATTACCTTATTCATGTTCTGGTAGCCGAACTGTAGTGTGAAGTATACATCAATTGTCTTTTCGATAATCTCCGAGGCTTCCAGTGCCATTTGCGCAGAAGTTCGGTAGGCTGATATAAGCCCGCCTACGCCAAGCTTTACCCCTCCGAAGTACCGTACTACCACAACAAGCACATTGGTTACGTCAAACGACTGTATTTGCCCGTATATGGGCATACCCGCCGAGTTGTTGGGCTCGCCGTCGTCATTTGCACGATAATTAACTTGTTCAGTACCCAATTGCCATGCGTAGCACCAGTGTCTTGCCTGGTTGTGTTGTTTTCGCAGTTCTTCGAGTATGGCTTTTACCTCATTTTCATTGCATACAGGATATGCGTAACCAAAGAACTTGCTGTTCTTTTCTTTAAAAAGAGTTTCTTCGCCTAGGGCGGCAAGGGTTTTATAGGTGTCTTTTTCCAAAAGGCAGTGTTATCTCCCGCAAAAATACCTTTTACATGAGCCAATTGCAAGTGCTACTCTATAACTTCATAACCTATCGGCTTAAAAGCATAATTGTTGCTCATCTCTGCAGAGCAGGCGGTAAGCCCTACAAGCAAATCCATTTCAGCTTCAATTATTATATGATCTCCGGGTTTGCTTTTAGGCGGGAGCACATCTACTTTTCCGCTCTCGCCGTTCAGGGTTACATGCATAAATACATTAAATGTAATAGGTATGCTGTCGGGTGCTATGCCATGTGGTCTTAATGCCTCGCAAAGGTTACCAAAACAACCGCGGTGCGGGTGCTCATGCCCGTAAATAATCCTGAAGGTATCGGCACTGCAGGGGGTAAGTAAAAAATCATGGCGGCCAACAGTGTCTTCAATAATATTGAACATCACATTGCTGCGGTTTGAGTAAAAGGGGTGCCCTTTGGTAAGGAAAATGGTTTCGGCATAGTCAATCGTCCTGCCCGAAGACAGGTACTCCTGTTTGTCGAACAGGTTGTAGCACATAAGGTCGGCTACCTGTTCGCCTTCAATATCGGTAATCTTTAATTTTTGTCCTTTTTTAAGGATGAAAGAAACGCCGCTACGCGGATTTATTATGTTCATGCTTTATATGGTTGTGGTTACTGTGGTACGGGCATTTCCAGCTATTGTCATACTGCCGACCGGTATATTGGTACACTTCGGATGCTTCGCCGAAATCCTGTAACATCGGGTTTATACTGCCTGAATACTCCAGGTCTTTTTTACGTACAATGTTTTTCATTTTCTGGTACTGGCCGTTCTCCCTTAGCTGCTCAAACTGAGCGTGTGGGTTAAATGCTATTGCAGGCTGCGCAAATTGCCTCGCCTCCCTGCTGCTGGCAGGGTGAAGCCCTATTATAAAGAAAGCCTCGCCGCCCAAGCTGAAACTGAAGTTTTCAGATTCGGGCTCAGGGTCTACCCTTGGGTCATAATCATGTTTTTCAGCATCAAGGTCGGCCAGCGCCTGCAGCCTGTTCCAAAAAAGTTTTTCGAACATTGCCTCGCTGTAAATCTCTGTCTCAGGAAAAACAATTACTGCGCTGTGAAAGAGCTTGTCAGACTTGCGATAGTCTTTTATAAATGTATAAATAAATTCCAGTATGGCTTTATCGTCTTTTGGGCAGGCCATATGACCTGCTGTAAAAATGTGAAGCTGCTCTTTTGTAAGTGCGGCCTTTGCTGCCACGCACGGAAAAAGTTTATCCTCTATTTTTGATATAAATTCGTCTTTAATATCCTTTGCATTCATCATATAGCTCTTTTATTGAAATAAAGTTCCTCTATCAGGCTTGCAAATACAAGATATTTAGGCTTACTTTAGGCTTTGTAAGAATAGTAGTTATAAGGGTTTGTGAATTTTGTACGCTGAAATTATTTCGTACTTTTAAAAATAAAAAAGATCAAAATGAATACATTGATAAGAGGATTTTTGTTAGCGGTTGTATTAACTGTAACTTCCTGTGGCGAAAAACAGGAAGTAAAAGAACTTGGCTGTGGCGCCGAAATGAGTGGTTATGAAGTTATGGATGTAAAAGCACTTGGCAACACCCCGTTTACCTATAGTGAAGAAAACCGAAAGCTGGCGCTCGAAATGGCCGATATGGCTAATAAAGCTATGGGAACAGAGGACGAAATTAAAATTGCCTTTGTAAAAATTGATGATAAAGATTTTGCTGCTTTTGTGGTAGGCCCGGCTGATGTAGCCGAGGTCGAAAAAATAAGCTGTGTGCTTGTAAATAACGATTTTAGTGGCAGGTTGCCCCAAAACAGGAAGTTCTTATACTATACCGAAGACCATAACACGCTTGTAGCTGCTATAAAGAACAAGAAGCAGGGAGAATAGTTTGTTTTACGCTTCGTTAAACGGAATTATTTTTTTATCGAATAGCTCGGTAACATCTTCTGAGCCATTTTGCAGGTGCCATACTTTAAATCCGAGCGCTTCGGCAGCATCGGTGTTAAACTTTTTATCATCTACCAGCAGGGTGCGCTTGGGCTGGATGTCGTGATTGTTTATAAGATAATTATAGGCCTCTTCATCAGGCTTGCGTACACCAATTTCATGGCTGAAATACACTTTTTCAAAACACTGGTAAAAGTCGCTGTAAAAAGAAGCGCCGGAGTCATGCTCGAATTTCTCTATATGGATAGGATCTGTATTGCTTAACAGGAACAGCCGATAGCTGGTAGCCAGTTTTTGCAGGAACTCCAAACGGTAAAGCGGAAAATTTTCTATACCCGCATTCCATGCTTCTTTTATAGCTTCTAAAGAAGCATTGTCGGTATAAGACTGCAAACCTTTAAGAAATTCCTTAGCATTGATAACTCCCGTTTCGAGCTGCTTTTCCAGCTCTTCAAGATCTTCATTCCACTCGGTCAGTCCAAGGCTTGCCAAAGCCTCATCTTTGGCTTTACTGTTTTTGTTTATAAAAACATCTCCAAAATCAAATACTATCGTGTTAACCATAATTCCTGAAAATTAAAAGTTCGTCTTCTGCAATGCTCATTTTTTTTATGGGTGCGCCACTTAGCGACGGAGCTTTGGTGCCTCCGTTAAAGACGCTCTTACCCTTAAATATCCTTGCTTCATCCCATAAACCGGCATCTATAAACAGTTGCAGCGTTTGCTGCCCGCCCTCTATAATAACCGATTGCAGGTTGCGGCGATATAGTATGTTTGCAATTGTAGCGACAAGGTTTTCATCAAAGCTGATGTTTTCATATTCAAGGTTCTCTAAGTTAGTTAAACCTGTAACCTCTGTCAAGAATATTGATTTTATTTTAAGATTTTTAACAGCATATCTGTTGCCAATCCTGCCGTTCCGGTCAAGGATTACACGAACCGGGTTTGGGCCTGTCCAGTCGCGCACGTCCAGTTGCGGGTTGTCGTCAATCACGGTTTGCGTGCCGGCGAGTATCGCCATTTCTTCGCTGCGCCATTTATGCACCAGTTGGCGCGCATAGGGCCCTGTTATCCAATACGGCTTTTTTTCAGTATTTTCTCTTTTTTCTATTGGCGGGGCTATGTAACCATCGGCGGTTTCTGCCCATTTTAAAATCATGTAAGGGCGTTTTTTTTCATGAAAAGTAAAGAACCTGCGGTTAAACTCCCTGCACTCTTTTTCCAGGACTCCGACAATAACATTTTTGCCGGCTTCACGCAGCCTGCGGATGCCTTCTCCTGCCACTTTTTCGTGCGGGTCGGTAGTGCCTATAACTATGCTGGGTATCTGCTGTTGGATGATAAGGTCGCAGCAGGGCGGTGTTTTACCGTAGTGGCTGCATGGCTCCAGGCTTACGTATAATGTAGCGAGCGGTATAAGGTGCCTGTCAGCTTCCTTAACAGAATTAATGCAGTTAACCTCTCCGTGCGGCCCGCCATAAGCAGATGTATAGCCTTCGCCTATTATGCGGCCTTGGTGCGCCAGTACCGCGCCCACACAGGGGTTGGGCATGGCAGCCCTTAATCCGTTTGCTGCCAGTTCAAGGCAGCGCTGCATGTATATTTCGTGATCCATCAGGCAGGTTTAGCAAAGCGTAAAGTTACAAAATCCGCAAATAGTAGTAGCTTTGCCTTATGAATACCGTAATCCGTAAAATTGAGCAGCAGGATAATGCAGCAGTAGCAAAGGTTATACGCACCGTGCTGGAAGAACACAATGTACCTAAAGTAGGTACTGCTTATGCCGACAAGTCTTTAGATTGTATGTATGAAACCTATACAATGCCCGGTGCTGCCTATTTTATAATTGATGATAACGGCACTATAACCGGTGGTGCAGGCATTGCACCGCTTGAAGGTGGCGACCCTGATACCTGCGAACTGCAGAAAATGTATTTTCTCGATACCGCAAGGGGTAAGGGCACAGGTACCGCCATGATGCAGGCCTGCCTTGATTTTGCAGTTGAAGCAGGCTACAAATATTGTTACCTCGAAACCATGCCTTATATGGTGGCGGCACAAAAGCTATATAAAAAATCTGGTTTTGTGTATATAGATGCGCCTATGGGCAATACAGGCCACACCTCCTGCCCGGTATGGATGCTTAAGAAGTTAACCGACTGATGTAACGCCCACACCGATGAAGCTGAAAGACTACCGCAAGTATTTTACCGAACAGTTGTCGACATTGTATGACACTGCTGAAGCAGAACGCTTTTTTATCATTACCCTTGAAGAGCTTAAAGGCTGGAACCGTAGCAGGCTTGCATTAAACCCCGATGAAGAACTGACACCCGATGAGGTTAAGCAATGGGATGAGGTGCTGCAAAACCTTAAAGACCAAAAGCCGATACAATATATTTTTGGTAAAGCCTGGTTTTATGGACTTGAATTCAGGGTAAATGAAAACACGCTGATACCCCGCCCTGAAACGGAAGAACTGGTTGAGTGGATAATATCTAAAAATAAAAACAGGCAGGATGTTACAATACTTGATATTGGTACAGGTTCCGGGTGCATAGCGGTATCGCTCGCTAAAAACCTGCCCTATGCAAAGGTGTTTGCTATTGATGTTTCTGAAAAGGCTTTAGAGGTTGCCAGGCATAATGCTAAGGCTAACGGTGCTAACGTAACTTTTATTAAGGCGGATATATTATCCGTAGAGGCATTACCGCAGCAATTTGACATTATAGTTTCTAACCCGCCCTATGTTAGGCATCTTGAAAAGGCTGAAATTAAAGAAAATGTGCTTCAGTATGAGCCGCACCTTGCCCTTTTTGTTGAAGATGACGATGCACTGCTGTTTTACCACACTATTGCGCAACTCGGTAAAAGCAGCCTTAAAAAAAGTGGCCTGCTCTACTTTGAAATAAACCAGTATCTTGGTAATGAAACTGTAAAAATGCTGGCTGAAAACCACTACAAAGATATTATCCTGAAAAAAGATCTTTTCGGGAACGACAGGATGGTAAAGGCAAAACTGTAACTATTCGTAGCGTAGTGCCTCTACAGGGTCAAGCGCGGCAGCCTTTATCGCCGGGTATGAGCCTGAGAATAATGTTACAACTAAAATTGTGGTAAGTGCTGCCGTAATGGCGAGCCATGGCATAGGGAACGATGTATCCATTAAAAGTGATACGCCTACACCGCCGACTAAAATACCCAGTAAAATACCAAGGAAGCCCCCGATAAGGCTTATTACCAGTGTTTCGGTAAAAAACTGCATGGCAATGGTGCCTTTTGTAGCGCCTAAAGATTTACGCACGCCAATTTCCCGTGTACGTTCTGTTACCGAAACAAGCATAATGTTCATTAGGGCAATAGATGAGCCGAATACTGTAATAATACCGATAACCCATGCGGCAATCTGCAACGTATCGGTTTGCGAACGCAGGGTTTCTATAAGTTCGTCGCTGCGCTCTATACCAAAGTTATCATCTTCCACCGGGTTAAGGCTCCTTACGCGCCTCATGCTAATAATAGCTTCATCTACAGCAGCATCAAAAAACTGGCGGTTGCCAATCATTACCTTTATTTCATAATCTATATTAGGCGCTGTAAAAAGCGAACGTGCCAGTTGTATGGGTATTATAACCCTTAAATCCTGCCTGTCGCCAAAGGTAGAACCACGCTCTTTAAGCACACCTATAACCTTAAACCTTGCCCCGCGTATGGATATCGTTTTGTCAATAGGATTAACATCTTTAAACAGCCCCTCTTCAAAGTCAGAGCCCAGTATGCAGACGTAGTTGTTGTTACTTACATCAAAATTATTAAAGTTGCGGCCTTTGGTAAGCTCCAGCCCGGAGTTAGGCAGGAAATTCTCATCCGCACCCACAATATTTATTTCAGGGTCGGTTTTTTCATCCTGGTGCTTTACCTCTATGCCGCTTGCCGCCGTAAAAGACAATGACACCTGCGTTGTTGGGTAGTTGTATTTCTCTTTAAATTCTTTTGCCTGCGGATAGGATATTATGGGGTTAACTTTTGCATTCTGCCTGTTGCGCCCAAGCTGCTCAGAAAAGTCATAGCGGCTGATTGAAAAGGTGTTGGTACCCATGCTGGCAAAGTTGCCCGTTATGGTGTTCTCTAACACCGCTACACCCGCAAGTATGCCCACCAGTGCAAAAATACCTATGCCTATAATGGCTACGGTTAATATGGTACGTAACAACTGGCTGCGGATAGCGCCCAGGGCTATTTTAGTATTTTCGCGAAACAGGTTAAACATCGGCTGGTAATTTATGGCACTAAAATACAAATTTGTTTCAGCATTTGCAGGTAAAGTTGCATAATCAGTATGCCAAAGCTTTTATGGCTAACGCCCGAGTGCGTATATTTGCAGTAAATAACCTCAATAATTTAAACAATGGCACAAAAACCGGGAATACCAAAAGGCACACGCGATTTTTCACCTGCAGAAGTAGCAAAAAGGCAATACATTATTTCGGTGATGAAGCATCATTTCGAGGCTTTTGGTTTCCAGCCCATTGAAACACCTTCTTTTGAAAATTATGATACCCTGATGGGGAAGTACGGCGAAGAAGGCGACAGGCTTATTTTCAAGATTTTAAACAGTGGTGATTATCTGGCGAAAGCCAATGAAGAACATTTAAGTGCAAAAGACAGCAACAAGCTGACATCACAGATATCCGAGAAGGCCCTGCGCTATGACCTTACAGTGCCTTTTGCACGCTATGTAGTGCAGCACCAGAATGAGATTGAGTTCCCGTTCCGCCGTTACCAGATACAGAACGTATGGAGGGCAGACCGCCCGCAAAAAGGCCGTTTCAGGGAGTTTTACCAGTGCGATGCCGATGTAGTGGGCAGCACTTCTTTATGGCAGGAGGCAGAGCTTGTACAGCTTTATGACAGTGTGTTCTCTGACCTCGGGCTTAAAGGCGTTACCATCAAAATTAATAACCGCAAGGTATTATCTGGCATTGCCGAAGTAATAGGCGCAAAAGATAGACTCATCGATTTTACCGTAGCGCTGGATAAGCTTGACAAGGTAGGCGAGGAGGGTGTAAAAAAAGAAATGTTGGAAAAAGGTATAGCTGCCGAAGCTATAGAAAAAATTCAGCCGTTATTCAGCTTTACAGGCAGTGTTAACGATAAGCTGGAACAACTATCCCGACTCCTGTCATCATCCGAAGAAGGCATGAAAGGAGTAGAGGAGCTACGCTTTATCTGCGAAAAAGTGCTTGATCTTGGCCTGAACCAATCTATACTCGACCTTGATGTCACACTTGCACGCGGGCTTAATTATTACACAGGTGCTATTTTTGAAGTTACTGCACCAAAAGAGGTAGCGATGGGCTCTATTGGCGGGGGCGGCCGTTATGACGACCTTACGGGTATATTCGGGCTGAAGAATATGAGTGGTGTCGGTATCTCATTTGGTTTAGACCGTATTTACCTTGTGCTGGAAGAAATGGGGCTTTTTCCCGATACGGTTACCGAAGGCACAAAAGCATTGTTTATAAACTTTGGCGATGAAGAAGCATTCTACAGCATGAAGGCTATAAAGAAATTGCGAAGCCTGGGCCACAAGGTAGAGCTGTACCCTGACAAGGCAAAAGTAGGCAAGCAGTTTCAGCATGCCGATAAGCGGGGCATTACCTTTGCTGTGCTTACCGGTAAAGAAGAAATGGATAAAAACATGTTTACGCTTAAAAACCTGGTTACAGGCGGGCAGGAAACCCTGCCGCTGGAAGATTTAATACAGCGTTTAGGCTAATAAAAAAGAATCCCGCCATTGGCGGGATTTCTGTTTCAATTGTTTTTTCGGATAGCAGTGCTTACTTCACCGCATCCAGGATATTGATTTTGCTTTTCGGTATATTACCGGTGTTGTCCTGCAGTATCTCAATACCCAGAATTTCGAAAGGACGTTCAATCTGGTTACCATTATGATCAAGATAATCCATAACCAGTTCGTCAAAATTGTCCGGATGCAGTGTTATTGCCACACTGTCTGTAAGTTCATTTTCAAGAATGAAATTGCACATTCCGTCGTAAGTAATTTTTTCCATAAGCATATAAGTTTAGTTAGCATAAAAGTATATAACTTGGATGAATAAAATATTGTTAAAATTGTTAAAGTTTGCTAATTTAACACATGTTAGACTCAAACTCAGAAAATAACAGAAATATTCTGATTAATATTTGAAATATTCTCAATTCAGTTTTTTGCCTTAAAAAAGTAAATTGTACCACCGCCGGTATCGCCAGATGTCACTGTTTTATCAGCAGCAAGATTCCAGTTAATCCCGCTGAATTTCTTCCTGAATTCTTCAACATCCCTGTTAAATTCATCGGCTATAAAAATGCGAGGCGAGCCGGGCGTTGCATTTTCGGCATATGTGAGTTCGCCTATATAAGCTATCTCTCCTTTTTTAATTTCGAATGGTATTGCAAACTCTTTACTATTATTCACCATCCCCGTATAACCAATATGGTCTAGGTAATTATATTGTGTAAATGCATATTTGCCGGGCGGCCTGTTTATAATGAACAGGTAGGTTTTACTGTTATTAAAATCGCCGCTATAGGCGCGTTCGCTTTTTAGACGTGTGCGTATTTCTATTTTACCATCGTTTTGCTTTATAAATTTTTTGTCACCTTCTGTTGGCTCATAAAAAAAGCGGTAAATATCATTTCGCGGCACATCTCCTTCAAAAGTTATGGTACCTACTGCAAGGCCGTTTTCGGCACCTGCATCAAACGTAGCGGGAACTTCGTCGGCTGCTGCCGGCCTGCACGACACCATCATTACCAAAAGCAGTGGCAGGGCAATAAAAACTGTTTTCATAATAGATAATTAATCATTTATGTAAAGATACAAAAATTGGCAGCTATGAGTGGTTTAACGTAACCTTACCACTAATTAACATTACCCTATAACATGTTTATAATCAGGATGGCTAATTTTACTGTTACCGATAAGAGGTTAATTATTAATTCAAAAAACAAAATTATGACACTTAAAAACGATCACTCAGAAGGTAAAGTGGCAAAAGCCATAGAAAGCCAGACATCTAAATTGCCATCAGACACTTTTTTATGGGCTGCGCTTGGCTCTATGGCAGTATCTGCTACACTAAAAATATTCGGTAAAGATAAGTCGGCACTATTTGTAGGGCAGTGGGCTGCACCTTTCCTGCTTTTAGGCGTTTACAATAAAATTGTAAAGGTTGAAGGGCACGATAAGGAACACTCCATCAGCGATTATGCAGAGCCGGATGGCATACTGTAACAAAACTACTAAGCCCTGCATGTTGCAGGGTTTTTTATTGCTGTTTTATAAGAAGTATTGCTTCATCCAGAAATGCAACCTGCCGTTCGTTTATAAGCTTTACAGCTTCACCATAGGTAAACCAGCCTGCTTTATCCACTTCGGGAAATGTTTTCTTTAACCCCGACTTTGGCGGCCATTCCATCTCAAAAATATTGCATTTAATGCTGTTGCAGTCTAAATCGCCTTTGGCTGCCCAGCAATATACTTTCTTACCGCCTTTTTGTATTATTGGTTGCAGCTCAGTAAATGGATGCTGTGGCTCATAACCTGTTTCTTCTTTAAATTCGCGCAGTGCGCAATCCTGTAGCGCTTCACCTACTTCGGGTTCACCTTTTGGTATTGTCCACCAGCCCTCATGCTTTTTGGCAAAGAAGGGCCCGCCGGGGTGCACCAGTAAAAACTCTGTTGCAGCTTCACCTTCGCGGTACAGCAATATGCCGGCACTAACTTTCATTGGGTTGTGTTTCTGTATAAGTTGTACTTCCGAAACGCCTGAAATATTCCGTAGTAATATCACCGAAATTTTTCATGGTAAAGTAGTTGAAGCCCCCACCTACTACAGCGCCTATGCCAAAAGGGATAAACCTGCCCATTGCGGTACCGCCTTTTTTAGCCCCGTACTTCGCAATAAGCTTTTTGCCGATTTTCTGGTTGATGCGGTTACGGATGCGGTCATTAAAATGTGAATTAAAGTGTTGTACTGCCAAAGATGGGTTGTTATTAGTAATGGCAGCCTTAGGAGTAAGCACCCCCGACCATACCCCCAGTACAGAAGCAAATTCCACGTCAAAATTATGTTCTATATCCCTGCCGTATATAAGGGCAGTACCATAGCATACAGAACCCATCCACCTCAGCATAATAAGCATATCGGCAGAAAAGGTACCTGCTTCTATTGCTGCCTGTGCAATTGTACCCAGCCCGGGTACAATACCCGGCAATGCACTTACAGCGCCAACAGAAGTATATTTATTGCGAATCTTTTTTATGTAAAGTTTTGCAATACCTTCAGTCGTCATTCCCGGGTGCGACAGCCGCAGCATGTTTACATTTTTACGCACTTCTTTAAAGTCAGGGCGCACTTTGGCTATGATTTTACTTAAATCCATGCGTTAGGTACTGCAAATAGCGTTCCATGTAATTTATAAGTAATCGCTGCCTCTCTTTCAGCGTTTTGCTTTTTTGGGCGTACTATCCTGAAGGTCTTCAAAAAGCTCTTTGCGCAGTATGCGTTCTACATCTTCAAGCGTGGCACAGCGCAGCTTTTGCGTGCCGAACTCCGTGCGTACCTCAAGCGATACCGTTTCTATGCCGGTAAGGTCTTCTTTCAGGTAATCCTGCATATCGGTAACGGAATAAAACCATTCTTTATCATACTGCACCTTCCTGATAGACGAATCTTTGCGTATTACTTCTTCCTTAAGCTTTTTCATCTGTTGCTTTTTGCAAAGATACAGCAAAACAAAAGCAGCAGATGTTATGATTAACTTAATTGAAAAAGTGCTATTTTTAGCAAAATCATACTTAGACAAGAGTATGTATGTAAGAAAAAACAAGTAGCAGCGTTACCATAATTAACCAAACATAACCGACTAAAACATGCACAAATTTATACTTGCAACAGTACTGCTTTGCACTTCAGTTACTTATGCCCAGTTAAAAGGGAAGATTACCACTGCCGGGGGCACACCTGTACCTTATGTAAATGTGAGTATTGACGATACTTACATCAGCACATCTTCCAATACCGAAGGGGAGTATGTTTTGCCTGTAAACAAAGCGGGGCAGTACACGGTTAAATTTCAGTCTATAGGATTTAAGCCTAAAAATATAGCTGTTACCATCACATCCTTACCTTTTACGCTTAATGCCCGATTACAGGAAGAAGCCTATCAGCTTAACGAAGTGGTTATTGCACAGGGTGAAGACCCGGCCTACGAAATAATGCGGCAGGCAATAGCGCACCGAAAAGAAAACGCCAGGAAAGCGGGGAAGTATGAAGCTGACTTTTACTCTAAAGGTATTTTCAGAGCTAAAAATATCCCTAAACGGATTGCAGGGGTTAGGGTTGAAATGCCTGATGAAGCAACGCTGGACTCTACAGGCAGCGGTGTGATCTCTTTATCAGAAACAGTATCGCATATATATGTAGATTATCCGGATAAGCTGAAAGAGAATATCATAGCCACCAAGAAGAGCGGGAATAATAGTGAATTCAGTTTTAACAGTGCCAGCGAAGCCCAATATAATTTTTATGATGATTTCATGGATTTTGATTTCGATATAGAAATGATATCCCCGTTAAGTAAAATAGCGATGAACTACTACCGCTTTAAGTATGAGGGGAGTTTTACTGATGAATACGGTAATAATATCAATAAGATTAAGGTAATACCACGCCGCGACAAAGAGCCTGTGTTTGACGGCTATATTTATATAGCTGATGACAGCTGGGCAATACAGGCCGCCGACCTTACCCTGAAAGGGTACCGACTGCGGCAGCCGGTGCTGGAAACGCTGACAGTAAAGCAGAATTTCAGTTATAATAAGGATACCCAAATATGGGCACTTACCCTGCAAACATTTGATATAAGTGCGGGTATGCTGGGTATGGGGGTAAACGGCAGGTACACCCATGTTTACAATAATTATATATTCCATGAGTCTTTTGAAGAGGGCACTTTTAAGAGCAGGCTAAAATTTGAAGAAGATTCAAATAAAAAAGATTCTGTGTACTGGGCTGTAAACAGGCCGGTGCCACTAACAGTAGAGGAGAGAGAAGACTATGCCATAAAAGACAGTATAGCAGCACAAAAAAAAGCCGGGGCTCCCTCGGTTATTTTAACTAATAAGAACAGGTTTAAGGTGCTTAATGTGCTTACCGGCTATACCTACCGTAATACCGAAAAAGGCATTTATTACAGTTATGACGGCGTTATAGATTTGCCGGGGTACAACACAGTACAGGGCTGGAACTTTAGTACGGCTATGGCTTTGAGCCTTACAAATAAAGAAAAGACCTATACCGGCAGGTTTGCGGCTTATTTTAATTATGGTATCGCCGAAGACCGATTCAGGGTATGGGGCGAAGCACCTTTAAGGATAGGTAAGCAGACATTTTATTTTGCAGGAGGAAATAAAGCATCGCAGTTTAATGCTTCAGAACCCATTTCGTCTGTAATAAATACCTTCAGCTCACTGCTGTTTAAAAATAACTTTATGAAGCTGTATGATAAAACTTTTGCCGAAGTACACTACAGCAAAACCATATTTAAAAAACTGAAACTGACAGCGCGCGCCGAGTACCTGCGCCGCAGGCCATTGTATAATAATACAGATTATGTACTTATAAAAAATGATGACGATTATACATCAAACAATCCGTTTGCACCTTTAGATGAACAGTCTGCGCCTTTTCTAAAGCATACAATTTATAAGGCAAGCCTGGGCGGGGGCATACGCTTCGGTAAAAGTTATTATTACCAAAACCCTTCAGCTTGGGTTGCAGCAACAGAGACCAACGAACCGGGGCTGTATTTTATGTATGAAAAAGCGTTTGAATCCAGCGTTGACGGATATAATTTTGATTATATAAGCGCAAGGGCTGTCTATACATTTGCACTGGCTAACAAGGGTGATCTTGGCATGAGCATTAAAGCGGGTAAATTTTTTAATGCAGATGATATAGCTTTTACAGATTATAAGCATTTTAATGGTAACCTAACCCATATTAATGAAGGTAACCATAGCCTGAATGCTTTCAGCCTCTTGCCATACTATACCCACAGTACCAATGACTCTTTTATAGAAACCCATATAGAGCACAACTTTAAAGGATATATAATGAACAAGATACCGTTGCTCGACCTGCTGCAATATAACCTTGTGTTGGGCTACAACGGGCTTGCGCTGCCTGACAGGAAACCCTACCACGAGTTCTCGGCAGGTTTTGACAATTTCGGCTTTGGTAAATTCAGGTTCTTTAAAATTGATTATGTACGCGCTTACGAAGGCGGTTTTGTTACCGATGGCATTATGCTTGGTATAAAGCAAACATTTTAGATGCAACCATTCTATTAAAAAAATCGTCATTACTTAAGTAACCCGATAAAACAATCACAATGCAAAAAACCATTACCTTACTGTCGCTGTTTTTTTTTACGGTGGGCTTTGCCCAGATAAAGGGTAAAATTACCGATACAAACGGGGAGCCGGTACCTTTTGTAAGTATAACCGTAGCAGATACTTATACAGGTACCAACGCCAATGAGAACGGCGAATATGAGCTTAATGTAAAAAAGCCCGGTACTTATACACTCCTGTTTCAGTCTATTGGTTATAAAACGTATCGTGCGGTGGTTACTGCGCAATCGCTGCCACACACTCTAAACGTAGTACTTAAAGATGAAAGTTACCAGCTTAGCGAGGTGGTAGTATCTAATAAAGAGAACCCTGCGATTGCCATAATGCGGAAAGCAATAGCAAATAAGAAAGAAAACTTTTCTAAGACAGGGAAGTTTACAGCCGATTTTTATTCTAAAGGGCTATTAAGGGTTAAAGATGTACCCGACAAGATTATGGGTATAAAGGTTAAGGAGGAAGCCGAAGCGGTGCTTGACAGTACGGGGAGCGGTATCATTTACCTTTCAGAGACTGTTTCCGAAATTACTTTTGAGCAGCCCAATAATTTAAAAGAAAGGGTAGTGGCCTCTAAAATAAGCGGTAACGATAATGGTTTCAGCTATAATACCGCGTTAGGCACATTCTACAATTTCTATGCTAACTATGTCCCGTTCAACGTAAATATGGTATCACCATTGGCAGATAATGCCTTTAATTACTATAAGTTTACTTTTGAGGGCAGCTTTTTTGATGAGAACGAAACCCAGATAAATAAAATAAAAATTACCCCGAAAAGGGATAAAGAGCCTGTTTTTGAAGGCTATATCTATATTGTAGAGAACAGTTGGGCTATCTCTGCTATAGATGTAGGTATTAAAGGATACCGCATGCAACAGCCCATTTTGGAAACCCTTAACCTTAAGCAGAACTTTAGCTACAATTCCAACAACAGGCTGTGGGCTAAAAACTCGCAGATATTTGATTTTAAGGCAGGGCTTTTCGGTATAACCATAACCGGGACATTTACCCATATTTATACCAATTATGACTTTAAAGACAAGTTCGAAAAAGGCACTTTTGGTAAAGAGATTGTTTATATAGAAGAAGACTCTAACAAGAAAGATTCGTTGTACTGGAATGCCATGAGGCCTGTTCCGCTTACACAGGAAGAGGTAACCGATTATGTTAAGAAAGACAGCATACAAGCTGTAGAAAAATCTCCGGCTTACCTTGACTCCATCGACAGGAAGTATAATAAATTTAAAGTAACCGATATACTTACCGGATATACATACAGAAACTCACAAAAAAACACCCGCTACAGCTACGACGGGCTTTTAGGCTTGTCTAACATCGGCTTTAATACAGTACAGGGATGGAATTTTAACACCAACCTTACATTCAGTAAATATGATGAAGAAAGTGGTAAGTCTACTTATATCGGTTCCTATTTTAATTACGGTATAGCAGAAGACAGGCTTCGTGTAATAGGCAGGTTCACACACCGTTTTAACCGCATTAATAACGCTACGCTTTTTGTTTGGGGAGGCAGCGAAGCACAGCAGTTCAACCAGAGAGAACCTATATCAGAGCTGGTAAATACAGTAAGCACTTTGTTCTTTAAAGACAATTATATGAAGCTGTATGATAACACTTTTGCCAAGGCGCAGTACCAGCAAAATATTATTACAGGTCTTTTTGCAAGTGGTAGCTTAGAATATACACGCCGCAGGGCGCTTACCAATAATACAGATTATGTACTTATTAAAGACGACGAGCCTTATACTTCTAACAATCCTTTGAGCGCTGATGATGAAGGGCTATTCTTTGAAAAGCACGACCTGATGAAAGCAAATGTATTTGCTACTATCCGTTTTGGTGAAAAATACATAACGAGGCCTGATGGTAAAGTACCGGTAAGGAGTGGTAAGTACCCCGCAATAACGCTTCAATATGAAAAAGCATTTGCAGCAAGCGAAAGTAATTTTGAATATGACTTTGTAGCGGCACGCACTGCTTACAGCAGGACACTTGGTAACAAAGGTGAATTTGGTATTAATGCCGGAGCAGCTAAGTTTTTTAATGCAGAAGAAATTGCCTTTATAGACTATAAGCACTTTAACGGGAACCAGACGCATGTGTATAACGGCCAGCAAAACCTGACATCGTTCAACCTGCTGCCATACTACAGCCACAGTACCAACGACAGTTATTTTGAGCTGCATGCCGAACATAACTTTAACGGCTATATAATGAATAAGATACCGCTACTGAACAAGCTGCAATGGAATCTTGTGGTAGGCTACCACCAGATAAGTACACCTGATTTTAAACCTTATCAGGAATTTACGGCAGGTTTTGATAACATTGGCTTCGGTAAGTTCAGGATGCTGCGTATAGATTATGTACGTGCCTATCAGGGTGGCTTTAGTACAGACGGAATAATGTTCGGGCTAAAGTTTCTTGATATAGTAGATTAAGATAGCACATAAAATAAGGCCGGCACAAAAATATATTTTCCATTTCGACATTGCGGAGAAATCTAAAAATGTTTGAGATTTCCCCGACTTCATGTTATTCCGCTCGAAATGGAACTTTTTGTGCCGGCCTTTATTATTTATTCTTCTATAGATATCTCATCAGCTTCCCAGCCATCACGTGTTTGGGAAAGATGAAGGTGTACATTAACGTTTTTTTCTTCGCCAACCACCTCAATGTCAAATTCGGCATCACCGCTAAAAGCATCAATATCAATTGTGGAGTTCATAATATTCACTTTTACTATTCCACCTGTAGCTGTAAGAACCTCTTCATTATCATAAATAGCTTCATGCGCTTCTACAATAACATTACTATCTTTAACAACATTTTTGGCAGTAAAATAAAAAAACAGGATAGCTGCAATTGCAATCACAACTTTAAAGACCACCACAAGTAATATAATGTTGCGTCTTTTTTTGCGTTTGCGCCTGTAATCATTATAGGCTTCTTCGCTTACCGGAATTCCTTTTATATGATACTCCATGTCAAGATATTTTAATCGATTCTCTCAATTTTTGCACCTAGTGCTTTAAGCCTTTCGTCAATCCTTTCATAACCACGGTCTATCTGCTCACCATTCTGTATAATGCTCGTGCCTTTAGCCGAAAGTGCTGCAATTAAAAGTGATACCCCTGCACGTATATCAGGCGATGACATGTGGATGCCTTTAAGCTGCGATTTAAAGTCGTGCCCTATTACTGTGGCCCTGTGTGGGTCGCATAATATTATCTTGGCACCCATATCTATAAGCCTGTCTGTAAAGAACAGTCGGCTTTCAAACATTTTCTGGTGGATGAGCACACTGCCGCGTGCCTGTGTCGCCACTACCAGAACAATGCTCAGCAGGTCGGGCGTAAAACCGGGCCATGGCGCATCTGCAATGGTAAGTATAGAACCGTCTATGTAATTCTGTATTTCATAGCCCTCGGTGTGTGCAGGTATGTAAATATCACCACCACGCCTCTCTATTGTAATACCAAGCTTACGGAACGTATTAGGAATAATGCCTAAATTCTCCCAGCTTACATTTTTTATAGTTATTTCACTCTGTGTCATGGCAGCAAGTCCTATCCAGCTCCCTATTTCAATCATATCGGGCAATATCCTGTGCTCGCATCCGCCCAGTTTATCTACACCTTCAATTTCTAAAAGGTTAGACCCTATACCCGTAATTTTAGCCCCCATACTGTTCAGCATCTTGCAAAGCTGTTGCAAATAAGGCTCGCATGCGGCATTATAAATGGTGGTTTTGCCTTCGGCAAGAACGGCTGCCATTACAATATTGGCAGTTCCGGTAACAGATGCTTCGTCAAGCAGCATATAAGCGCCTTTAAGCCTGTCGGCCTCTACGCCGTAAAAATAATCTTCTTTATTGTATCGGAATTTAGCCCCCAGGTTTATAAAACCTTCAAAGTGGGTATCAAGCCTGCGGCGGCCAATTTTATCGCCCCCGGGTTTTGGTATGTAACCCTTGCCGAAACGCGCCAACAGCGGGCCTACAATCATTATAGAGCCGCGCAGAGCCTTACCTTCATTTTTAAAAGCTTCTGATTCAAGGTAGGCAAGGTTTACTTTATCTGCCTGGAATGTATAGGCACCGTGTGCAATTTTTTCTGTTTTAACCCCCAGGTTTTGCAGTAGTGTTATTAGTTTATTAACGTCTATTATATCAGGAATATTGGTAATTGTTACCTTTTCGGGTGTAAGCAAAACAGTGCATAATACCTGTAATGCTTCGTTTTTGGCTCCCTGTGGGGTAATCTCACCGCTTAGTTTTGTTCCTCCTTCAATTTTAAATGTTCCCATGCCGTTTACAGAAATGTGATTTTATAGATGTATCTTATGATTTACGGTTCTTGTTCTGGTTGTTTTTGCCCCCGGCACTGCTTCTGTGCATTTTTTGCTTGCCCCCTGTGCCGGTATTGTACTGTGCCTTATTGCTCACTTTTTTGTTAACCTTCATCAGGTCTGATGAGGTAGAAAGCTCTTCATCTGTTTTAAGCAGGTTTATTTTGCCACCCGAGAGTTCGAGCAGGTGCTCAAAAATAACCTCGTCCTTCACGGTATCTTTGTTCCAGCTCAGGTACGACTTTTTCATGTGGTTGGCAATAACCATAATAAGCGCATTTTTCAGTTCGCCATCTTCCCACTGGTTGGCAACCTCTATCATCCCTGTTATATTGTTGCCGTAAAAGCGGTATTTAGGGAAGTTTTGGGGGTACTTAAGCCTGTCCGGCTTTTGTTCCAGCATCTCGCGCGATGGTTTAGGGTAGGGCGAATCTACATCAAGCCTGAAATCTGACATTATAAAGATCTGGTCCCACAGCTTGTGCTGAAAATCAGGCACGTCGCGCAGGTGCGGGTTAAGGTTACCCATTACAGAAATTATATACCTGGCAGCTTTATTACGCTCCTCACGGTCTTCTATGGCTGATGCCTGGTCTATCAGTTTTTGCAGGTGCCTGCCATATTCGGGTATTATAAGGTGTGTCCTCTCGCTGTTATATTCCAGATGGTTAACTGCTTCTTCAGGGTTATGATGCATTATTGTTGTTTTTAAAGTGAAATTATGCCTTCAACAGAAGAAAGCTCTATATATTTGTCTATTACCGCCTGCGCACTCTGCATACGCACATTAACAGAAACGCTTGTATAGGTGCCTTTTTTAGATTGTGTGGTTTCTATTACGGCACCCATGCCGTTAAAAGCATCTTCTACCTGTAATATCTTGTTTTGGTCGGTAGGTACAATAAATTTAAATAAATATTCGGCAGGCCACAGTGTTGACGCTATCAGTTCCTGCTTTAGCCTTTCGTAAAATTCCTCGCTTTTTTTATCCATTATCATTTGGGTATAGTAAGGCAAATATACGGTATACAGATGTAACTTCCTTACAATTTGGTACGGAGCGCTATTTTTACATAAAAAACATTTCTGCTCAATACACGCAACCTTTTTATTTCTATAACATCTTAATGATGTAACGTTTAGTGAGTTTTAAGGTTATAAATTTTGGTTATTAGGAACCGTTGCAGTAATAACTGTAACGGTTTCTTTTTTTAGTGGCGTATCATGAGCATGGTGGTAAGGCAGGTTCCTGCCATAAAAACGTAGCTGTATTTTACCACTTTGCCCAGCAGTGTACGGTTTTTAAAAAGTCTTATTACAGCAAAAAGTACCGTTCCCATAACCAGGTTTAACAGCAGCATGGCTGTAAAAGCAGGGTTAAGGCTGGTGTTGCCGGTATCATAAAGGTTGATAAGAGCCATCACTATTAACGTGCCGGTAACAGCAAGCCATATAAAATAGATGGCTATCAGGATGTGAAATGCGGTATGTTTGTAATCGAGTTTGCTCATTTTTATGTACAAATTAGTACTATAACGGCGCTAAAACCTGTTTATTGGAATTTAGAGTGCAAAAGTAATGCCTGTAAATGTTATATTTTTTTGAATTTGTAGTTGTTATAAAAAAAATTTAACGCAATTGTGTTAACATAATATTATAATATTTATCTTTACCGTCAGATAAATGGCTCCCCAAGCCAATACCTTAAATAACTAATAACTATTTGCAAATGAAACTTAAAGACTTTAAGCTGTGGCTTAATACGCTCCCTGAAGAGGAGCTTGAAAAGGAGCTTATGTATAATGCCATGGACTATGGTATTTCGGGCAAAATTTCTGAGATAAATAAATCTGACGAAAATCTTTACTATGTTGGTGATGAGCCGGTATTACTGCACACAAGGCATGAGTTGGAGCAGCTTGGCTACAGCAACCCTGAAATTGACGACCTTGATGTTGAAATTCCGGGTGGATGCTATTATGTAGAGTTAAGCAACGAATACAGTATTATTGAAAGGTTTATTAGCCAATAACAGAAAAAATTCTATAACTTCACATACAGGAACATCTTTTAAGTTGTTCCTGTTTTTATTTGAAGCCGTATGAAAAATGCATTTAACTATATTTTTTCAGTACTATTTTGTTGTGTTTCAGCATTTGCAACAGCACAGGATACCATTCAAAATGAGCAGGCAGGATTTGTAAGGGTTAATCTTGAGGCTGAGGGCATACAAAACAGGATGGCCTATGCCGATACAGCTAACTTTATGCACCAAAAACTGTACCCCTGCGCCAAATGTTACCTGCGCCCAGAGGTGGCCGCTGCACTTAAAAAAGCAAACCTGCTGGCAAAAGAGAAAAACCTTCAGCTTGTTATTTATGATTGCTACAGGCCATACCCGTTACAGTTTAAGATGTTTGAAATAGTAAACGACCCGCGCTATGTGGCAAAACCGGGCAAAGGCAGTAATCATAACCGTGGCGCTGCTGTAGATATAACACTGGCAGATGCCGAAGGTAATGTACTGGATATGGGCAGCGGCTTTGACGAATTTACCGAAAGGTCGCATTATGTTGCAGATGGTATATCTAAAGAAGCAAAAAAGAACCGCAGGCTGCTGCGCCGCATAATGCAAAAGGCAGGCTTTAGCCCTTATCCCCACGAGTGGTGGCATTTTGATTATACCGATATGAAATATGAAACTGCCCGCTTTATATGGGATTGTGACTAACATCCGGCTTTTTTAAATAAAAACCTGTTTACTTTTTTAATTAGCCTTTCAGGGTTATCTTTGTGATAAGACAAAATATTATGGAACTTAAACTACACCGCCCAATTTGCTTTTTCGACCTCGAAACTACGGGTACCGATATCTGCAAAGACAGGATAGTTGAAATATCAATACTAAAAGTATATCCTAACGGCAATAAAGAAAGCCGCACCTGGCTTGTAAACCCCGAAAGGCCAATACCGCCGCACACAACGTCATTTCACGGCATTACTGATGAAAAGGTAGCTAATGAGCCTACTTTTAAACAGCTCTCGCACCAGATATACAACCTGATAAAAGATTCTGACCTTGCAGGTTATAATTCTGACAGGTTTGATATACCGCTGCTTGCTGAAGAAATGCTGCGTGCCGGGCTCGATTTTGACATGAAGAACCGGGTGAGTGTGGATGTGCAGACAATTTTCCATAAAAAAGAAGAACGTACCCTTAGCGCGGCCTATAAGTTTTACTGCGGCCAGATACTGGAGAATGCCCACAGCGCCGAGGCTGACACCAATGCCACCTATGAGATACTGAAAGCACAGCTTGACAGGTATGAAGACCTTGTGAACGATATGAAGCTGCTCTCTGAATTTACCACCCGCAAAAAGGCCGTAGATTTTGCCGGCTTTATTGTTATGGACGACGCCTGTGGTGCAGAAGTATTTACATTCGGTAAATTTAAAGGTGTAAAGGTAGAAGATGTGCTGGAGCAGGAGCCCGGCTATTATGGCTGGTTTCAGAATGCTGACTTTCCGTTATACACCAAAAAAGTGCTTACTGCCATTAAACTGCGTAAGCTGAACAGTAAACTCCATAATTAAATAAAACAGCAGCGATAATGAAAATTATCTGTATAGGCAGGAACTACGCCGACCATATAAGCGAACTGCAGAACGAAAGGCCCGATGCCCCCGTTATTTTTATGAAGCCCAATACGGCAGTGGTGCAAAAGCATTTTCCGTTTGTAATACCGGAATTCAGCAATGATGTGCACCACGAGGTTGAGGTTTTGGTTAAAATTAAAAAAGTAGGTAAGTATGTTGATGCAAAGTTCGCCCATAAATACTATGATGAAATAGGGCTGGGTATCGATTTTACGGCGCGCGACCTACAATCAGAGCTTAAGGCCAAAGGGCTGCCATGGGAAAAGGCAAAAGCGTTTGACGGTTCGGCTGTTATAGGAGATTTTGTTGACAAATCAGAATTTACATCGCTTGATAATATTAACTTTGAACTGACCAGTAACGGTACAGTGGTGCAACAGGGCAACACTGCACAAATGCTCTGGAAAGTTGATGAGCTTATAGCCTATATTTCACAGTATTTTACACTGCGTACAGGCGATATAATTTTTACAGGGACACCAAAAGGCGTGGCAAAGGTTAATACTGATGATGTGCTGGAAGGCTACCTTGAAGGAAAAAAAATGTTCAGGATACAGGTAAAGTAATGGCGCTGAATTATAATCTATCTAAAGTATATGCTATCTCTGACAATGATGTAGACTTTGCCAGGCAGATTGTTGTGCTTTTTACTGAAGAAGTGCCTGCAGAAATTGTAAACATTAAAGAAGGCCTTAAAGACAAAGACTACCAGCGTGTGTATCAGGCGGCACATAAAATAAAGCCAACGCTCGACCTCTTGGGTATGGATATAGCTTACCGGGATGTTATTGCCATAGAGGCATGGACTAAAGCCGAAGGCAAAAAAAGAGAGATAAAAGATGTGGTTAAAAACCTCAGGAAGTATATAAAGCTTACACTTAAAGAGCTTAAAAAAGATTACGACCTCAAATAAAATATGAAAGCAGCCATTGTAACTGTTGGCGATGAAATACTCATCGGGCAGATAGTAGATACAAACTCATCTTATATTGCTAAAGCACTTGATAAGATAGGGATAGGGGTTTATGAAATGCTTTCTGTAAGCGATGAAAAGCAACATATTACCAATACGCTAAGTAAACTCCAGGACAAGGTAGATGTGGTGGTTATAACAGGCGGACTTGGCCCTACCAAAGATGATATTACCAAGAAAACCTTTTGTGAGTATTTTGATGATCACCTGGTGCTGAATAGCGATGTACTGCAACACGTTACACACCTGATAGAGAAAGTATTGCAGCGGCCTGCATCTCAAATGAATAAAGACCAGGCGCTGGTGCCATCGCGCTGCACTGTGCTGTTTAACAGTGTGGGCACTGCACCGGGTATGTGGATGGAAAAGGGTGGCACTGTATTTATATCCTTGCCGGGTGTTCCGTATGAGATGAAAGATATAATGGAGAAAGAGGCTTTGCCCCGCCTTATGCAAAAATACAAGCGCCCGTATATTTACCATAAAACAATACTTACTTACGGGCAGGGCGAAAGCGTTATTGCCGAACGTATTGAAGATTGGGAAAACAACCTGCCTGAATTTATTAAACTGGCCTATTTGCCAAGCCCCGGCAGGGTAAGGCTGCGGCTTTCGGCACGAGGGGCAGACGAGCAACTTTTAAAAGATACCGTTGCAGCCGAAACAGAGAAGCTCAAAGCTTTTATTGGAGATATTATTGTGGGGTATGATGAGCAGGAAACCATAGAGGTGGTTGTGGGCAGGCTGTTAGCAGCAAAAGGTAAAACCATTGCCGTAGCCGAAAGCTGCACAGGCGGCAAGCTGGCGCAGGTTATAGCATCTGTGCCGGGTGCATCTGCCTACTTTAAGGGGGGCATGGTTACTTATGCCACTCAGTCAAAAACAGATGTGCTTGGCGTACCTGCTGATGTTATCGAAAAAAACTCTGTTGTAAGTGCACAGGTTGCCGAAGCTATGGCACAAAAAGCAAAAGAGGCTTTCGGGGCACATTATGCGCTTTCAACCACAGGTAATGCAGGGCCTGACAAGGGCGACTCTGAAGCGGAGGTGGGTACGGTTTTTATTGGTTTTGCAACTCCTGAGGGTGTTTACAGTGAAGAATTTAAGTTGGGGCAGCCGCGCGAAAAAGTAATAGACAGGGCAGTAAACAAAGCGCTCGAAAAAATTTATAAGGAAATATTAAAAAACTAACTTATTATGTTTGTGTAATATATTTCTTTTTTGTTTCTTTGCACCCTGATTTTGAATAACGATATAAAAGCTAATAATAATGTCAAGAGTTTGTGCCCTTACAGGTAAGAAAGCGATGGTAGGAAACAATGTTTCCCACGCAATGAACAAGACTAAAAGAAAGTTTAGTGTAAACTTGGTGAAGAAGCGTTTCTATCTTCCTGAAGAAGACAGGTGGATCACTTTAAGGGTAGCCGCTTCAACTATCAAAACGATAAACAAAAACGGTCTTGCTGCAGTTTTGAAAGAAGCTAAAGCTAAAGGATTTATTAAGTAATCCTAACAGGACTAAAATAATATATATTTAAGATGGCAAAGAAAGGTAACAGAATCCAGGTTATTTTAGAGTGTACTGAGCACAAGGCTACCGGTATGCCGGGAACCTCAAGGTACATCACTACTAAAAATAAGAAAAATACTCCTGACAGGCTGGAGATAAAAAAATTCAACCCTGTTCTTAAGAGAGTAACAGTTCATAAAGAAATTAAATAATTTTACATCATGGCAAAGAAAACCGTAGCATCATTACAAACATCTTCAAAGAGGTTAACTAAAGCCATCAAGATGGTAAAGTCGCCTAAAACAGGTGCTTACACTTTTGTTGAAGCTGTAATGGCACCCGAAATGGTGGATGAATTTCTTAAGAAGAAATGATTATCCTTACAAGATATAGAAAAGCTACTTTCCGATAAAGAAAGTAGCTTTTTTATTTTCTATCTTTACCGTTGGAAAAAACCGTTAGTACAACTATGAATTTCTTTAAAAAAATATTTTCTTCCGAAAAGAAAGAAACCCTTGACAAGGGTCTTGAGAAAACAAAAAGTTCTTTCTTTTCTAAGCTCTCAAAGGCCGTTGCAGGAAAATCTAAAGTAGATGATGAGGTACTCGATAACCTTGAGGAAGTACTTGTATCATCAGATGTTGGTGTAAACACAACACTTAAAGTAATAGAACGCATAGAAGAGCGTGTTTCGCGCGACAAGTACCTGGGTACAGACGAACTTAATAAAATTTTAAGGGAAGAAATTGCGGGATTACTTAGCGAAACCAATACCGGGGAAGAAACAGAATTTGTAATATCTGCGGATAAAAAGCCTTATGTAATAATGGTGGTTGGTGTTAATGGTGTTGGTAAAACCACTACAATAGGTAAACTTGCATACCAGTTTAAAAAAGCCGGGCACAAAGTTGTGCTTGGTGCTGCCGATACCTTTAGGGCTGCGGCTATAGACCAGCTTCAGGTGTGGGCCGACAGGGTGGGAGTGCCTATTGTAAGGCAGCAAATGGGCAGCGACCCGGCTTCTGTTGCTTTTGATACGCTGCAATCTGCCGTTAAGCAGGATGCCGATATTGTTATTATAGATACTGCAGGAAGGCTTCATAATAAAGTAAACCTTATGAACGAGCTTAGCAAGGTAAAACGTGTTATGCAAAAGGTAATAGATGATGCGCCGCATGATGTATTATTGGTGCTTGATGGCTCTACCGGGCAAAATGCATTTGAGCAGGCAAAGCAGTTTACTGCTGCTACAGAGGTTACCAGCCTTGCGGTTACAAAGCTTGACGGTACTGCAAAAGGTGGTGTGGTAATAGGTATATCAGACCAGTTCCAGATACCTGTAAAATATATTGGAGTAGGCGAAGGAATAGAGGATTTACAGGTGTTTAACAAACATGAATTTGTAGATTCATTCTTTAAATAAAATAGAAATACTATTATAAAATAAATGAGCTGATATTAATTTATCAGCTCATTTATTTTTACCCAGAGTTGCTCATCAAAATCTGATAGTGCAAAATTCTCCCCGTCGGCTGATTCGCCCATCCTTATTATAACCATCTTTTTGGATGGTATTACATAAATCTTCTGGTCGTTTTTACCCAGCGCCATATACATATCATTGGGTGCAACTGGTATCAGGCTGCCCGGGAACTGAAGCTGCGTCTGCGGCAGTCGGAAACTCTCTTCTCCGTTTATCCACCACAGGTAACCGTATGATTTATTGATGTTTTGAGATGTGGTTGTGGCATCCGCAAAATAGTTTACATTCACAATTTGCTGGCCTTTCCATTTTCCGTTATTAAGGGCAAGCAGCCCAAAGCGTGCCATACTGCGGGAGTTGCTCCAGTATACACTTAAATCTTCAGATGGTATCCATGCACCCGACATGCCAATAGGGGTTTTAAGTTTGGTGTTGAAATAGTTATCCCAACTCTGGTTGGTAGCGGCCGCCACAACATCCTGAAGTTTTACATATACATTATGGTAAGCCCAGCGTGTGCCGGCATCAGCTTTATAGATAAGGTTATCGGGAGAAACATCATCGCCCATTGCATCGTCAAGCCCGCTGCTCATGGTTAAAAGATGTTCTATAGTAATAAGATTTTCTTTAGCAGGAGGAGCGCTTGTCCATCCTGTACCAAGATAGTCAGATGCTTTATCATTTAAATCAATATAGTTTTCCTGTTCTGCAATACCTGTTAGTGTAGCGGTTAGTGTTTTGCCGGCACTTGCCCAGTACCAGGGCGAAGTGGCAGTATGTCCGTTAAAATACTCCTCAATTGCAATGCGGCCATTAACCAGTACAATAAATGACTTTGTATTCTTTTCTTCTAAGTAAGAAAACAAATCAGCCTTGGCGGTTTCATCCCACCCAAGTTCTGAAGTGCTTACTGTTTCCCAGACATCGGTATTGTTTTCAGGAAAATACATCTCATCATTATTAGTAGCTGGAGGTGTATTGCTGTCATTATCTTCAGAACTGCATGCTACAGATAAGCATACTATAGCAAGCCACAGATATTTTTTCATAATGCATTATTTAACTATAAGACATTAAAAGTATCAAATAGTTTAATGCTGTATGAAAAAGCTGAAATATTTTTTCTGGTTATTTAAGTGAGATGATTACTGTATTAAACTGTTCAGCCTTACCCATAGTTGCTCGTCAAAGCCGGAGAATGGGGTAGTACTCTCATCTGCCGCTTCGCCCATGCGTACCACTACAATATTAAGAGAAGGCACTACATAAATACGTTGGTGCATATTGCCATACCCCATATACATATCATCCGGAGCCGAAAGTACTATGCTGCCCGGGAATAAGTGGTCATTTTTAGGTAGCAGGTGGCTTTCCTGCCCGTTTACCCACCATAAATAGCCAAACGATTTATTTATATCCTGAGATGATGAAGTGCACTCAGTAAAATAATTGCGGTCAATAATCTGTGTACCGTTCCAGTTTCCGTTATTCAGTGCTAACAGTCCGAAGCGCGCCATGCTGCGCGTATCGCTTTTATACATCCTTTGCCCGTTCACTTTATACCAGCTTCCGTTCATGCCTATTTGCCTCCCGATTTTTTCAGAAAAATAATCTTCCCATCTTTTACCTGTAGCAGTTGCTATAACATCAGTCAGTAAACAATCGGTATCAGTATAAGCCCAGGTTGTACCAGCATCATTGTTATAGCGCAGGCTTTGCGGTGTGTCTAACATCCCCTCACCGGCATCAAGCCCTGATGTCATACTCAGCAGGTGCCTGCACGTTATTGCAGTTTCCTTATCTGCGGGAGCGCTTGTCCAGCCCTGCCCAAGATAATCTGTAATACTATTGTCTAAGTTTATATAACCCTCCTGCTGTGCTATGCCTGCTACAGCTGCGGTTAGTGTTTTATCGGCATTAGCCCATTGCCAAACCGAGTTTCGGGTGTGCCCCCTAAAGTAATTCTCCATTACTATTTTACCATCGGCAATTACCATAAAAGACTTGGTATTCTGTGTTTCGAGAAAATCAAGCAGCGGCGCAATGGCTTTTTCATTCCAGCCCATATCCCGAACAGAAGTTTGCTGCCATGCATCTCCGTTACCCGGAAAATAGGCTTTTTCGTCATTTATAATAGTGCTGTCGTCTTCAGAGCATGATATCAGCATTACGGCAGTAAATAAAAGTGTTAGTCGTCTCATATAGCCTTTTCATTTTATGATGTAAAATTACTGCGCGCAGTGCGGTAAAGCATTATAAATGTTAAAACCATAACAGTTATTTTTTACTTAAATTTGCCTGTGTAATGCTTAAGAATATGAAAAAATTACTGCTGCTTGCTGCCTGTGTTGCTTTTCTGTCCTGCAATAAAACCTATACTGCCGAAGAGCTGAAACAGCTTAACGGTTATTGGGAAATAAAAGTTGCGGAAATGCCCGACGGTACCGAAAAAGAATATACCGTAAACCCTACGATAGACTACTTTGAGCTTAAAGGCGATAAAGGTTTCCGCAAGAAGGTAATGCCACAGTTTGACGGTACTTATGTAGCTAATGACCTCTCAGAAGATATTTCTGTAGTAAATGAAGATGGTAAGACCTACCTTAGCTACAAAACAGGATATGCTGAATGGAAAGAACAGGTGATTGAGCTTGACGAAGAAAACCTTGTACTGAAAAACGAGCAGGATATAGAATACCACTATGTAAAACCCGAACCTTTTACGCTTAAATAATATGGCAAAACGGCTGAATGATGAAAGCCCCATAGGGGATGTGCTGAAGGAGTTTATACGCGCTAACAACCTGCAAAACGGCATTGATAAAATAGATGTGCGCGAAGCTTGGAAAAACCTTATGGGCAACGGTGTAAACAATTATACACGCGAGATAATGCTTAAACATGAGGTACTGTATGTAGAGCTTACTTCGGCAGTGCTGCGGGAGGAGCTTAGCTACGGCAGGGAAAAAATAATAAAGATGATTAACGAAGAGCTTGGTCGTGAGGTTGTAAAAGATGTAGTGTTACGATAACAAAAAATGCCGCTGTTAAAGCGGCATTTTTTATTTTCTGTCTGTAAAGGATTAGAACTGCTCTCTTCCCGCAAAGTGGAAGTTGCTTTCTATCTCAGCGTTCTCATCGCTGTCAGAACCGTGAACAGCGTTTTCGCCTACTGATGTAGCATATTTTTTACGGATAGTACCTTCGGCAGCATCAGCCGGGTTGGTAGCACCGATAAGTTTCCTGAATTCTTCAACAGCGTTGTCTTTTTCAAGTATGGCAGCCACGATTGGGCCACGAGACATAAACTCTACAAGCTCGCCATAAAAAGGCCTTTCGCTGTGAACAGCATAAAATTTCTTAGCATCAGCCACTGTAAGCTGCGTAAGCTTTAATGATACGATCCTGAAACCTGCTTCAGTTATCATAGATAAAATTCCACCGATGTGCCCTTTTTCAACAGCATCCGGCTTAATCATGGTAAAAGTCCTGTTTGTTGCCATAGTCATTTTTAAATTTGCTGCAAAAGTAACGGTTTTTACATTAATAACTTTAATTAATTATTA
>NZ_JAMWYY010000017.1 GCF_024305175.1 Flavobacterium sp. | reverse complement strand
TATAAATAATTCCCCAATCCATAAGCGCGCGCAGGTTCATACTGGCATTACCACGGGATATCTGAAGCTCTTCCATAATGTCCTCCATAGAGAGCGCATCGGGCGACACCATCAGCAGGGCATGTATCTGCGCCATGGTTTTATTAATGCCCCATTGTGAGCCAAGCGCTCCCCAGGTTTGGATGAATTTATTTTTTGCTTCGTTAAATTCCATGTATCAAAGGTGTATATAAATTCTAAACTTTCAAAAATATTTGAAAATATATTTTATAAGATTTTGCTTAATTATAGTTAAAGAAGAATTTATCATTGCTTCTTTCATCAGATTATTATACTTCATTCTGAATAACAAACAGATAATCAAAAAAGATTTCTCCACTTCGCTTTGCTCAGGTCGAAATGGAAGTAATAAAAACAGCTCCCGCTACAGCGGGAGCTATCTATTATCTTAAATCTATTATCTAGCTGTCTACTATAACAGCCCGGCCCTTTTCAGTAAAGCATCCGGTTTTGGCTCCTGCCCGCGGAAACGCTTGTATAATTCCATCGGGTGCTCTGTGCCGCCTTTAGAGAGAATATGCTCTTTAAAAGAACGGGCAGTTTCAGCATCAAATATACCTTTTTCCTGAAACAGCTCAAACGCATCGGCATCCAGTACCTCTGCCCATTTATAGCTGTAATAACCTGAAGAGTACCCACCCTGAAATATATGGCTGAATGCCGTGCTCATGGCATTTTCTGCCACATCCGGGTAAAGCTGTGTTGAGGCAAACTGTTCCAGCTCAAAAGTTTTTACATCGGTTATGCTGCCGGGGTCAAGGCTGTGCCAGCTCATATCAAGCAGGCCAAAGCTCAACTGGCGCAGGGTTGCCATACCTTCCTGAAAGCTTGCACTTTCTTTAATCTTTTCTATATACTCCATCGGTATCATTTCCCCTGTTTTGTAGTGGTGCGCAAAAAGCTCCAGCGCTTCCGGTTCATAGCACCAGTTTTCCATAACCTGGCTTGGCAGTTCTACAAAATCCCAATACACGCTCGTACCGCTAAGGCTCGGGTAAACCGTGTCAGCCAGCATGCCGTGCAGTGCGTGTCCAAACTCATGGAAAAGCGTAGTAACCTCATTAAAGGTAAGTAATGATGGCTTAGTTTCGGTAGGTTTGGTAAAGTTGCACACTATAGATACATGCGGACGCTCATTAACACCATCTTTTATATACTGTGGCTTGTAAGACGTCATCCATGCGCCGTTGCGCTTACCTTTTCGCGGAAAAAAATCGGCATAAAAGATGGCTGTAAGCTCATCTTTTTCATCTTTTACCTCATATGTCCTTACATCTTTATGGTATTTATCAATATCCTGAACTTCTTCAAATCGGATACCGTATAACTTTCCGGCAATGGTAAAAGCACCGTTCAGCACTTTTTCAAGCTGAAAGTAAGGCTTTAGTTTTTCATCATCAAGGTTAAAAAGCTTCTGCTTTAGCTTTTCAGAGTAGTAAGCCCCATCCCATTTTTGCAGTACATCAATTCCGTCAAGCTCATTTGCAAATTGTGTAAGCTGCTCAAACTCTTTCTGCGCGGCTGGTTTAGCCTTTTCAAGCAGGTCGCCTAAAAAAATAAGCACCTTTTGCGGGCTTTCCGCCATACGCTCCTCCAGTACAAAATCGGCATGCGATGTATAACCGAGCAGGTTAGCGCGCTCGTGGCGTAGCTTTACTATCTGTAAAACAATTTCGCTGTTGTCAAACTCATTTTTATTAAAGCCCTTTGCGCCAAACGCCAATGCCATCTTCTTGCGGAGTTCGCGGTTATAGGCATAGGTCATAAACGGTACATAACTCGGATAGTCAAGCGTAAAAACCCAGCCTTCCTTTTCCTGTGTCATAGCCATTTCGCGTGCGCCTTCAATAGCACCTTCCGGCAACCCGGCAAGGTCTTTTTCATCCGTTATGTGCAGCTGGAACGCATTTGTTTCGGCAAGTACATTTTCACCGAATTGTAAACTTAGCTTAGATAGCTCTTTATCTATCTCGCGAAGTTTAGTTTTTTTATCTTCCGGCAGGTTAGCGCCGTTACGTGAAAAACCCTTATATTTTTTTTCAAGCAGTGTAGCCTGTTCCGGCGTCAGGTTAAGTGATGCGCGTTTATCATATACCGTCTTAACCCTTTCGAACAATTCTTTGTTCAGCCTTACATCATTACCAAACTCCGACAACAGTGGCGATACTTCCTGTGCTATCTTTTGAATCTCATCATTGGTTTCTGCCGAATGCAGGTTAAAGAATATAGATGATATCCTTTCGAGCATTTCGCCACTAAATGATAAGGCAGCAATAGTGTTGTCAAAATCAGGTTCGGCAGGATTGTTAACAATGGCGTCTATTTCAGCTTTTGCCGAAGCGATGCTTTCCTGAAAAGCAGGCAGGTAATCTTCGTTCTTTATCTGGCTGAAAGGAGCTGTATCGTGTTTGGTATTGAATTTTTGTATGAGTATGTTCATGCAATTTTATACTTAGTTATATTGAAAACTATTGCTTATTCTTCATTTCTTCCGATGCCTTGTTCACAGCATCTTTAAGACTGAGCTTATAAGCAAGGATTTTTGCCTGAACCAGCTTGTCATGGCTGCCCAGTATTTGTGCGGCAAGTATTCCGGCATTTTTGGCTCCGTTAAGTGCTACTGTTGCCACAGGCACGCCGCCCGGCATTTGCAGTATAGAAAGCACACTGTCCCAGCCATCTATGCTGTTGCTTGATTTTACAGGTACACCAATAACCGGCAGCGGACTCATACTGGCTACCATGCCCGGCAGGTGGGCTGCGCCGCCTGCACCGGCAATTATTACCGATATGCCTTTTGTATGGGCATCTTTGCTGTATTCATACAACTTATCGGGTGTGCGGTGGGCCGATACAATATCAACCTCTGTCTCTATACCAAAATCTTTTAATATGTTGATGGCATCCTGCATTACCGGCATATCCGAAATACTGCCCATTATAATTCCGACTTTCATATTTTTAGCCCCCTATCCCCCGAGGGGGAATTTGCCTGTAGGGGAAACAGGATTTATATTTTTCTATTTTTAATAACTATCAACCAGTAGCTAATGGCTAATGCCTTTTGCCTAATTGCTACTTATCCCACTCCTGCGTAGGCACGCTGATTACCTTAATGGTGTCCTTAACTTTTTCTGCAATATCACGTGCCTGGCTTATGTCTTTATGCACAATGGTTACGTGTCCCATTTTACGGAATGGCCTTGTTTGTTTCTTGCCGTAAATATGCGGGGTAACGCCATCCATTTTAAGGATTTTCTTCATTCCCTTATATTTTACATCACCAATATAACCTTCTGCGCCTACAAGGTTTACCATTATACCCGCGGCTTTGCTGCCGGTATTGCCCAATGGCAGATTCAGTATTGCCCTTAGGTGCTGCTCAAACTGAGAAGTATAGCTAGCCTCTATAGAATAATGCCCGCTGTTATGAGGCCTCGGCGCAACTTCATTAACCAGTACCTGCTCATCTTCGGTGCAAAACATTTCTACCGCTAAAAGCCCCACGTGCCCAAATGCTTCTGATACCTGTAGTGCTATTTCCTGTGCTTTTTCAGCAACTGCATCCGGTATGCGTGCCGGGCATATAACATACTCTACCTGGTTGGCTTCAGGGTGAAATTCCATTTCTACCACCGGGTAAGTAGCTACCTTGCCTTTTGGGCTGCGCGCTACTATTACCGCCAGTTCATACATAAACGGCACCATAACTTCAGCTATGCACTGCACATCCGGCAGTCCTTCAAAACTTTCTGCCGACCGTATAACCTTAACGCCGTTCCCGTCATAACCACCTTCGGTGCTTTTCCACACAAAAGGCATGGCAATTTCGCCATTATCTACTGCTACTTTTAGGTTATTTATATTTTCAAAACGCCTGTAATCGGCAGTGGGTATATTGTTGGCGGCATAAAAATCTTTTTGTCCGCCTTTGTTTTTAATCAGTTTTAGTGTGGCAGGGCTTGGGTAAACTTTAACGCCTTCAGCCTCCAGTTTTTCAAGGGCTTCTACATTAACGTGCTCAATTTCTATAGTAAGTACATCTACCTGCCTGCCAAAGTTATACACTGTGTCAAAGTCAGTAAGGCTGCCTTTCACAAAATGGTTACAGCCAATTTTGCAGGGTGCCTCATCACTTGGGTCCAGCACATAGGTTTGTATATCAAACTTGCGGGTTTCGGTAAGCAGCATCTTCCCGAGCTGCCCCCCGCCTAAAATTCCGAGTTTAAAATCTGAAGAAAAGTAGTTCATTGTTGTGTTGTAATTTGCAACGCCAAAGATACTTAATGCTGCAAAAATTAACTATTAAAATCTTGGTAATTGTTACAGTTAGATAGGCGTGCCTTTTCTGATAGCTGTAGTATTTTTACTAAACTTTAGCATTTAGCTCTGTGAATTTTCCTGATATTAATTGTAATTTGGTATGATTAATACTTTTATGCCAAAAAACCTGAGTATGAGATTATCTGTAGAACGAAAGCCCGTTAAAGTGTACCCCGACACCAAAAGGGTTATTGCACGTTTCTTTTTTAATGGCGAAGAACGCGCCGTGGAACTCATAAAAAAAATACTGGCAATGGACAGGGAGCGGGTGTTCGGGCTTGTGTCTCCACTGCTTCAGGATTTCTCTAAGCGCCACCGCAGTATTACCAAAAAGCTGCTGCGCCACTGCGAACGCGTAAGGGTTGATATTGAGAGGGCGGGAGCCGACTATGAGACACTCGACGAATATACAAAGCTGTTGATTGGCGCTTACTTTACACACGAATATTCTATAGAATCGGCGGCATTTTTTAATCCTTCTATAGTGGCAGACCCGGACCAGACTAACCTTGAAGAAGGGCAGCTAAGGGTAATTATCAGTTTCAGGGCTGTAGGCGAAGGCCATGTATCTTCGGTGGTTTTCCGCAGGGCAATCATAGACAGGCAGAACAATATTACGGTTACACCCGCAGGCAATTATATTGATGAAGCTGAAAAAATACACAATCTTATTTACCATAAACGCCAGTTTTTACGCAAAGCCAAAGAGGAAGATATAAACGGGGAGTTTTTGGATATTGTTGATAAAAGGCTGGGTGACCGTTTTGATTATGATCAGCTCAAAGCACTTATAATGGAGGTAAAGCAGGATACTAAAGACCCTAAAATTATACGCCAGTATAACATGATACTCTCGCTGTCTGATAGTTACCGCCGTATTTCCTTTTCTAAAGATACCGATATAAGCGACCGCGTAATTTTCCCAATCTCTGATTTTGAGATTAAAGGTATTGAAGATGCACGTTTTGTACGTTTTACAGATGATAACGGCCGTATTATATATTATGCCACCTACACTGCCTATGATGGCGTGCACATAATGCCCAAGCTTTTAAAGACCACCGACTTTTATGAGTTTAAAACAAGCCCGTTGCATGGCGAAGGTGCCCGTAACAAAAACTTGGCGCTCTTTCCGCGCAAGATAAACGGCAAATATGCAATGCTGTCGAGGATAGATGGCTGGAACAATTACCTGATGTATAGTGATAATATTAATGAATGGGATGAACCGATAAAAATACAATCGCCTGAATATTCCTGGGAGTTGGTGCAGATAGGCAATTGCGGTTCGCCAATAGAAACCGAATCCGGGTGGCTGGTTATTACACATGCGGTTGGCCCTATGCGGCGTTACAGCATAGGCGCTTCATTACTTGATATTAATAATCCTGAAAAAGAAATTGGCAGGCTTAAAGACCCGCTTATTGTACCTAACCCTGACGAGCGTGAAGGTTATGTACCTAACGTGGTGTATTCTTGTGGCTCAATAATACATAATGATGAGCTTATTATACCTTACGGATTGTCAGACCACAGTTCAGGGTTTGTTACCGTTAACCTTAAAACTTTACTCGATAGGCTGACAAGTGGTGGGTAGTTAGTTTTTTTTATTCAGTTTTTTGAGGATTTCGCTTCTTTCCGTAGCGTACTGCGGCAGCATTTCGGGATGTTCTCTAAAGAAGTCTAAAAAAGGTCTGTCCATTATCTTATCGTCCTTTATAATGCAATCCCTGAAACCATAGTCCCTGCTGTAAAAATATTCACCAATACATTCAGTGCAGTCGCCTAACATTATTTTTGCGGCATGTGTAAGCCATCGTGTACCATATACATTGGTTCTGTAAATACTGAATTGTATTTTATAACAATCGGGGCTAGGGTTTTGCTCATAATACCTTATCGCTTCAATAGAGTATTATCTGTTTTTTGTTCGGGAGCCTGTCCAAAAGTAGAAACACAAGTGAACGCAAAAACGGTTAAGAGATTCAGTTTCATAAAATTTTAGTTAGCTTGTAACGCTAAAATACTAAAAATCTTCAGTACAGATTTTCAAAAATATAATTGTGTACCTCTGCGTTCAATGCCTGCTGTTGTATATTTGCCGCAAATAACAAGCGGCTATGGAAAATAACGAAGATGAAGGCGGCAGGGGCTTCTTTAAAAAGAACCCCGTACTTAAAATCCGTGAATTCCTTTCGTTTCTCACTATACGTTTCGGGCTCATTTTTGCCCTGAACATGCAGATAACTATTATCTTTTATTGGGTTTACCACCTTACAAACGATAAACTTGCGTTAGGCCTGGTAGGTCTTGCGGAGGTTATACCCGCAATAGGCTGCTCGCTTTTTGCAGGGCATTATGTTGACCTTGCCGAAAAACGTAAAATGGTTTTATTTTGTATTTCGGCATATATATTACTTGGGCTTAGCCTGTTCCTGCTTACAACACCTTATGCGTTGGGTTCATTAGGGCTTTCCAATACGCTGTACCTTATTTACTTTTTAGTGTTTTGCGGAGGTATCATCCGTTCTTTTATGGGGCCTTCCGTCTTTTCGCTGTTCGGGCTTATTGTTCCCCGCAAGCACTACGCAAACGCCACAAGCTGGAGCAGTATGGGCTGGCAACTGGGCGCTGTTGTAGGCCCGCTTGCTGCCGGTATACTTATAGCTGTTAACGGTGTATCTACAGGTATGCTCGCGGTGCTGATTGTAGAGGTGCTAATGCTTGTGCCTATATTGTCCATATCTGTAAAACCCATACTAAAAAAAGAAAAAGAACCCATATTGCAAAGCCTCACACAGGGCATTCGTTTTGTGGTAAAAACCCCTGCTCTGCTTGGGGCACAACTTCTGGATATGTTCTCGGTGCTGTTTGGTGGCGCAGTAGCACTTTTACCCGTTTACCAGAAAGAGATACTGCATGTAGATGAGGTGGGCTTTGGTATATTGCGCGCAGCACCGGGTGTAGGCGCCATAATAACCATGAGCGTGCTGGCTTTCCTGCCGCTTAAAACCAATCCAGGCAGAAAGCTTTTTCTGGCAGTAACAGGCTTTGCACTGTCTATTATCATATTTGGTATCTCAACCAATTTTATACTGTCTTTTTTTATGCTTCTTTGCTCGGGTATGTTTGATGCTGTGAGCGTAGTAGTGCGCAGCACCATTTTACAACTTGTAACACCCGATCATATGCGGGGCAGGGTGGCATCGGTAAACACTATATTCGTGAGCTCGTCTAACGAACTGGGCGATTTTGAAAGCGGCGTAATGGCACACTGGCTCGGTACAGTGCGTGCGGTAGTGGTAGGAGGCTGCCTTACGCTCGGGGTGGTTGCCGTTACTTTTTTCAGTGCACCGCAACTGCGCAATTTTAAATACGAAGAAGAGGAAGAAAAATAAATTAGGAATGGTTGGCTATTTTACGCAGTATATCTTTTGCGGCACTTTTATATGCGGCAGTGTTCTGCGGAAAGTCCTGCGCGAATATTTGCGCAAGCTCCGGGTAAATCCACTCCTGTTTCTTGCCGATAACGTATAAAGCCCGTATCGCATAAGCCTTTGCCGCGACCTTTCCCTCAGGGTCTATAAGCCAGTCAAAACAGGCTTCGGTTACCTGCTGTAGTTGTATTGCAGTAAGAAAGCCGGGCGTTTTTTGGTTGAAGCCGGCAGCAAACAGGCATATTTTGGAAACCGACCGTATTGCGCCTTCGTGCCTGTAATGGTTCAGCGTTTTGCAAAAATCACTCAGGTACGGCTCCAGCAGTTGCAGGTTTGCTTCAAAAACAAGCTCGGCTATCCAGCAGGCTTTATGGTGGTTTTTGTCTTCGGTATTTAAAACAATTTCCATGAGGCAGGGCAGGAGCGTAGTGTCCTGCAACACCATGCCCGAAAGTTCGTCCCTTATGGCGCGGTGTGCCGTGCTTGCTGCAACCCTGTTGTAAAATATACTGTTCATGCTGTTTGGTCTGCTTTCCCGAATGTATAAAATCAGAACGAATAATTTACTGACAGGTTGCCGTAATAATTAACGGGTAGGCCGGGGTAGTAGTAGCGTGGCGCCGCACCCCCAAAGCCTGTTGCGTTTACCAACACCATAGCAGCATAATGCGTATTAGTAATATTGTTTACTCCCGCCGAAAAATGCGCTGACAGATTCTTAAATAATACTGTGCGGTAACCGGCTTTGACATTGAGCAGGCTGTAGCTGTCAGCATACAGGCTGTTGGCATCGTTAAGCGGTATTTTATCGGTAAAATAATAATCTGCCGAAAGGTAAACCCCAAATGGTGCAGTGGCGGTAAACCCAGCATTTATTTTGTTATCGGGTACGCCTGTAAGGTTGTTTCCGCTGTAGTTGATGTCGTTATTAATAAACTCTTTGAACTCATAATTGCCCAAAGAGGCTGCCACATAAGGCTGTATGGTGTAATTGCCATTAAACCGCCAATAATAGTTTATAGCCAACTCTATACCCTGATGTAGTGTTTCACCCGCATTTATGCCTACATACCTGTCATCGTCAACACGCTGTGCAACAAGCAGGTCGTTAACTCTCATGGTATAAGCCGTGACTTCAGCATATAGCTTTTCTCCCGCCAGGTAAAACTTTCCGCCCGCTTCAAAGTTATAGCCGCTTTCGGGTTTAATGTCAGGGTTTATCGTGCCTTCAGGCGTAAGTGTTTCTTCTATGGCAGGCATAGAAAAGCCCTTGCTTGCCGAAAAGTATAGCGTTTGCAGCTTTGCAGGCTTATACTGTAAGGACACGTGTGGCGACCATATTCCGTTATAGCTGTAATTCTGTGTGCCTGAAGTTTCAGCAGAAAAAGTATTCTCGAGCTCAAACTGTGTTTTATTGTAATTGACGCCTGCCTGTAACTCCAGTTTTTTTACAAGTGGTATGCGTGCCTGTGCAAAAATGTTTATAAACTGCCTGTCCTGCCCGGTGCCGGTAAGGCGTTCGCCCTGCAGGCTGCCGTTGCCGTTATTCTGCTCATAGAGGTTGGCAAAGGTGCCGCCTGTAAAACCATCTTTAAAGTACTCCATCCCGGCAAGCCATGTAATTTTAGTTTCATTTAACGGGATATTACCCGTAAACTGCGTGCGTGCCCCGTAGCCTTTCGTGTCCTGCGTGAGTATATCAAATGGGCGTGGTTCATAATTCTCTTTGATGTTCAAAAAGACTGATGTAGCATTTTGCAGCCAATCCGTTAGCTGCCAGTTGTAGGCAAGCCCAGCCAGCCAGCTGTCATACTGTTCGTAGCCTTTGGCGGCATTCCAGGTAAAGGCTGCATTTCGCGGATTATCCTCAAATGTTTCCCTGTCAACAGAACTCGGTATATAGGCTTTCAGATAAGTGTAATTGCCAAAATAGGTAAGGCTGCCTTTCTCACTTTTAAAAACTTCCCCGGCAAGGGTAATGCCTTCGCGGTTATAGGCGCTGTTGCTGCGCCAGCCGTCATTTTCAAGTTTGTGATAGCTGATATTAAGATTCCCTTTTTGTGTGGCATAGCCATAGCGTATGGTGTTTTTAATCAGCCCGAAAGAACCTGTAGTGGTACTGACAGATGCGTTGTGCCCTTCCCCGCTTGTATAGTTTGGCGAAAGTATTATGGCACCGCCGAGCCCTGCACCGTAAATACTCGAAAGTGGCCCTTTGATTACCTCTGTTTTGCCGATAATCTCTACATCTATATCTTCTATAGTAGTTTCGCTGTCGCCCGATGTTAGCGGTATACTGCCGTAAAAAGCCCTTATTTTATTGGTGCCGTATGGCGTTCGTGCCCCAATGCCCCGAATACTGATGCGGTTGGTATTTATGCCGCCCGATTGCATATACACTCCCGGCAAGGTGTTAAGTGCATAAGCTATATTGGTGTTGTCGTTGCGCTGCAAATCTGCTGCCGTAAGGATGCTTATGGCAGCTGGGGCGTTAAGCAGGCTGTCGTTAATGTGATAGCTGCTTATGCTTACTTCCTTAAGCTGTTTTGTGGTATTGATGGTGTCCTGCTGTGCCGATAAGCGTACGCTGAACAGGAGCAGGATAGCAAATAAAATACGTAAAGGCATTGGGTGCTGGTATAAAAGAAATAAGCTGCCTCGCCAAGTACTTTACTTAAGCATCATTCTCATTCTGACGAAGGAAGAATCTCCGGGAATCAATCATTGAGATTCTTCACTCCATTACATTCCGTCCAGAATGACAGTTTTCGAGACAGCCCAATTTATTTAGAAATAATAGTTTTATTTATCTGCCGTTATTTTCCAGATGGTATTTCCGGCATCGTCGTTAACCAGCAGCGAACCATCGTTCATAACTGTTACGGCTACAGGGCGGCCGTAAACCTGTGCTTTTTTCCTGTCGGCAATAAACCCGGTTAGGAAATCTTCGGGCTTGCCTGATGGCTTTCCGTTCTCAAATGGTACAAACAGTACTTTATACCCCACAAGGTTCGACCTGTTCCACGAACCATGCTGCCCTACAAATGCACCGTTTTTATACCTTGCCGGGAATGCATCTTTGTCATAAAAGGCTATGCCGAGTGATGCCGTATGGCTTCCAACAGGTACATCTGGCACTATGGCTTTTTTAACCAGTTCCGGCTTTTTACCTTTCATCCTCGGGTCTTCTATCTGCCCGAAGTAAGAGTAGGGCCATCCGTAAAAACCGCCTTCCTTAACGCTTGTTATATAATCGGGCACCAGCTCGTCGCCAAGCTCGTCACGCTCATTAACCGCCGACCATAATTCATTATTAGCAGGATTCCAGTCCATTCCCACAGGGTTACGCAAGCCGCTTGCATATACCCTTTCGCCACTGCCGTCAGGGTTAATTTCAAGAATATTGGCACGCCTTATTTCTTCATCCATACCATATTCCCCCACATTGCTGGCAGAACCTACGGAGATATATATTTTAGAGCCATCGGCACTGGCAATCAGGTTTCGTGTCCAGTGGTGGTTGTATCCGCCTGCCGGAAGGCTTACAATTTTTTTACCTTCGGTATCTATTTTAAGCGCATCCTTTTTGTAGGGGTAGCGGTATAGCCCATCGGTGTTTGCAACATAAAAATAGTCTTTCAGTATCAGCATACCGTAAGGCTGGTTCAGGTTCTCCAGGAAAACGTTACGTGTTTCATAAGTACCGTCTTTATCCTTATCCCTGAAAACAGTAATCCTGTCGGCGCTGCTGTGGGTGTTAGATTCCGCTACAAAAATATCTCCGTTAGGCCCTATATAAGTGTTGCGCGGATTTTCTAAATCCGTTGCAAATTTGGTTACGGTAAACCCTGCTGGTACTTTTGGCCCCTGCCCGTCGGGCCAGTCGGTCATGCCACTGCGTTTGGTAACCGATTCTGTAGCATAGGGCGCGGGGAGTGTAAGCTCGCCAACGGCTGTTTGCACAGTGGTACTGCCCTGGGCACGTGCCTGTTCTTTTTCTTTTTTGCTTACCTGCCCGTTGCAGGAGCTTAACGATATTAACCCGATGAGCGTTAATAATGTAGCTTTATTCTTCATCAGATACTTTTATTAAATGTGATTTAAGGCTATCTAAATTAAGCAATATCATAAAAACCGGTGTGTAACCTGCTGAATATTAATTATATTTTAACATCTGTAAAATTTTGCAAAATAAACATTGGTTTTCGGGTACCTGTGGCGTAATTAGTATATTTGCAGATTATTACTAACATTGAATTTAATTGATACAGCTACACGATAAGCACTTTGTGCCTTTTATTACAGCAGGCGAGATTGATGTTGCCATTGCCCGCATGGCAAAACAGGCAGAAACAGATATGGGCGATGAAGTGCCCGTTTTTGTAGGGGTTCTTAACGGTGCCTTTATGGTAGTGTCAGATTTCGCCAAACATTACACAAAGCCATGTGAAATAAGTTTTGTAAAGATGGCATCTTATGAGGGTACTGCTACCACCGGGCAGGTTAAGAAATTGATAGGTGTTAATGAAAGCCTTGCAGGCCGCACCGTGGTTATTATAGAAGATATAGTAGATACCGGAAACACTGTGGTAGAGCTGAAAAAAATGTTTGAAGCTGTTAATGTAAAGTCGCTTAAAATAGCTACGCTTTTCTTTAAGCCTGAAGCTTATAAGAAAGACATTAAACTGGATTATGTGGGCATAGAAATACCCAACAAGTTTATAGTAGGCTACGGGCTCGACTATGACGGGCTTGGCCGAAACCTGCCCGAAGTTTACCAATTGCAATAACTAACAACAATAAAACAACAATGACTAACATCGTATTATTCGGCAAGCCGGGAGCAGGAAAAGGTACCCAGGCAGAATTTTTAAAAACGCGTTATAACCTTACCCATATTTCTACCGGCGATGTGTTTCGTTACAACCTTAAAAACGAAACGGCGCTTGGCAAAGAAGCCAAAGAATATATGGACAGGGGTGACCTTGTGCCGGATGAACTGACTATAAAAATGCTACAGGATGAGGTAGAAAAGCATCCTGATACCAACGGGTTTTTGTTTGACGGATTTCCGCGTACCATAGCACAGGCGGAAGCCCTTGACAAGTTTTTAGAAACCAAAGGCTGGAAGGTAAATGCTACCATAGCGCTCGAGGCTGATGATGAGGTGCTTGTGCAACGCCTGCTGGAGAGGGGCAAAACCAGCGGACGCAAAGACGACCAGGATGAAAACCTGATACGCAACCGCTATGTGGAATATAACGAGAAAACAGCCCCATTGATGGATTATTACCAAAACCAGCATAAGTTTTATGCGGTTAACGGTATAGGCTCTATAGCCGAGATTACAGAAAGGCTTAGCCTTGTAATCGAAAAGATTAACTAAAACCACACCTAATTGGAAATAGTAATAATTCTATTGCTGATACTGCTTAACGGTGTTTTCTCTATGAGTGAGATTGCGCTGATATCTGCGCGTAAGAGCCGTTTGGAAAATTCAGCAAAAAAAGGCAATACTAGTGCACAAACTGCTTTGGATCTTGCCAATTCACCTAATAAATTTCTAAGTACGGTACAAATAGGTATTACGCTTATTGGTATTCTTACCGGTATTTACAGTGGCGACAAGGTTACAGATGATGTAGAGGTGTTTTTCATGCAGTATGAGTCGCTCAGGCCTTATGCCGAGCGCATTGCAGTTGCCGTTGTGGTTATTATCCTGACATTTTTTTCGCTGGTGCTGGGCGAATTGCTGCCCAAAAGGGTGGGGCTTACCTATCCGGAATCTATAGCAAAACTCGTTTCTGTGCCAATGAAGGTTGTCAGCATCATAACCGCGCCTTTTATATGGCTGCTTACTTCTTCTACCGATATGCTGATGAAGCTGTTTAACATACGCCCTACGGCAGACGGTAAAGTAACAGAAGAAGAAATTAAGGCAATTATTAAAGAAGGTACCGAAGGCGGGGAGGTACAGGAAATTGAGCACGATATTATGGAGCGTGTGTTTCATATCGGCGACAGGAAGGTTAACTCTTTAATGACACACCGCAAATCGGTTTCTTATATTACTTTCCAGTCAGATAAGAACGAAATACGCGATATAATGCTCGAAGAGCTGCATTCGGTTTATCCTGTTTGCGAAGACAATCTTGATGATGTTGTGGGTGTGGTACAGTTAAAAGACATTTTCGCGAATTACGAAAAGCCGGGCTTTAACCTCAGGGCCATTACCAAAGAGCCGGTTTACCTTATAGAGCATACATCGGCTTACAAAGCACTGGAAATATTCAAGAAAACAAAAGTGCATTATGCCTTTGTTACTGATGAGTACGGCGTTTTTCAAGGTATAATTACGCTGAATGATATTTTAGAGGCACTTGTAGGAGATGCATCCGATTTTTACCATGATGAGTTCCAGCTCCTGGCTAACCCTGACGGTACATGGACGGTTGACGGGCATTATCCGCTGCATGATTTTCTTACCTATTTTGACCTTGACGAACTGACAGGCGATTATGATGTTACCACCGTTAGCGGACTTATAATGACAGAGCTTTCATATATACCCAAAGAGGGTGAAAAGCTGGCGTGGAATCTTTATGAGCTTGAGGTAATAAAAATGGACGGAGTTAAGATTGATAAGGTACTGGTAAGGTCTATTAAAGAGTAAACAGGTAAGAGGCAATAGCGAACAGATAATACCTGCTTATTCAGGTTAATAAAATAGTTAATAAGGATGGGGTTGCAGGTAATAAACCTGGAACCTGAAACAAAAAAATAAAATGACAGAAGGGAATTTTGTAGATTATGTAAAGATATATGTAGCCTCAGGTAAAGGAGGGAAGGGATCTACACACCTGCACAGGGAAAAATTTATTGAAAAAGGAGGCCCCGACGGTGGCGATGGCGGCCGTGGCGGCCACGTATTTATAATAGGTAACAAAAACCTCTGGACGCTGTATCATCTTAAATTTGCCCGCCATATAAAAGCCGGGCACGGCGGAGATGGCGGCAGCTCGCGCAGTACAGGTGCCGATGGTGAAGATCAGTACATAGAGGTGCCATTGGGTACTGTTGTTCGCGATAAGGAAACCAACGAGGTGCTGTTTGAAATTACTGACGACGGAGAGCAAAAGATACTTGCCAAAGGAGGTAAGGGCGGCTTGGGTAACTGGCACTTCCGCAGCAGTACCAACCAGACACCGCGTTATGCACAGCCGGGTTTGGCAGGAGAAGAGCTAGATATTATCCTGGAGCTTAAAGTACTGGCAGATGTGGGGCTTGTGGGCTTCCCCAACGCCGGCAAAAGCACATTGCTTAGTGTGCTTACCTCTGCAAAGCCTAAAATTGCCGATTATCCGTTTACTACGTTAAAACCCAATTTAGGTATTGTGGCTTACAGAGATTTTAAATCGTTTGTTATTGCCGATATACCCGGTATTATAGAGGGCGCTGCTGAAGGCAAGGGGCTTGGTCATTACTTCCTTCGTCACATAGAGCGTAACTCTACGTTACTATTCCTCGTTCCTGCTGATGCAGAAGATATTAAAAAAGAATATAACATATTGCTGGATGAGCTGAGGCGCTATAACCCCGAAATGCTGGATAAAGACAGACTGGTTGCCATATCTAAAAGTGATATGCTTGATGAGGAGCTTAAAGCCGAAATGAAAGCCCAGCTTGACGAAGAACTAAAAGGTGTGCCTTACCTCTTTATATCTTCTGTGGCGCAACAGGGGCTTACAGAGCTTAAAGATAAGTTATGGCAGATGCTTAATGTCGAGAAAGAATAAAAAGCGCCCTTTAAAGGGCGCTTTTGTTTAATATAGTTCTTCTCTTAATCTTACAAGTAGTGCCTCCGCCTTTTTTAAGTCGGGTTTTGCAGGTAATGTTGATATATCCGCTGCAGCCTCGATTTCCTGAATGAGATGACTTGCTTTAGCCATCAAATCATCATACTCTATTGCTCCCGATTTTATTTTTAGAAGTTCTTCGCGGTTACTCACCCTAATATTTAATGAACCATTTGTAAGTATTTCTTTAGCTGATTGCAATAGCCTTATCGTGTGCATCATATTTTTTGAATCGTAGTTTTTTCCATGTAAATTATTGGTGTTATACCGGTCATCATTACGCTTTGCAATCCAATCCCAATATTCTCTATAATCTTTACAATAGGCAGAATAAGCATCTTTATTACAGTACAAATAGCCAGCTTCCCTAGCTTCCTTAGGCACTGATGACAAAGACAATTGATTGGAGTCATCAGACTTGATTAGGCCTCTGTAATTAAAGTCATTACATTTATCAATAAAAATAGCATAGACATCCTTTAAATGAGGAATATTAATTATGCCACACTGCTCTTGTGTTATTTCCTGATGTTTCAACCATTTTTTTAAAGGCAAACTTTTATACCCTGACACTATATAACAAAAGTCTAAAAGATCTTTTCGCTTTTTCGGGAGCGGATTGAGTATCTTCTTTTTTAATCCTGTTGCTTTTTTTATTTGCGTGGCTGCATAACCCGCAAAAGTTTCTTTACATAGCTTAGATAAAAAGAATTCAAGTTTAATTTTACTCATAATTGGATGACTGTAAATAATACAGCTTTCCGGAGAAGCAAGCAGCTCAATAATATTAGGATTGTTTTTAGTAAGTAACTCTATGAACCTGCCCAATTCATAGTAAACCACATCATTTGTCTCATTATTTATCTGTGGAATGTATTCTAATCCAAAAAACTTTTCTTTAGGCAGATAAAAAACTCCTTTTATGTCTGTGTCTGATGTTGCAGTGTCCAATCCAAACGACCTGCTTCCTGCAATTACTTCAAAAAGAATTAGGTTTTGGTTTTTTAAATCTTTTATTGTCATTTATATTGTATCTCATTTCTAAAAAAATCCTCAAGCTTTTTGTTGTCTTTTCTGCCAGAAGAAAGTTGTGATGCATTTGTCTGATTATAATTTATAGTTTCCTTTAAAAAGTTCGTAATAATTTCTTCTCTCGGGTGCAGGTATTTCTCATCATTAACAGCTTTTATAGCCATTAGTTTTTTTGCCATATCCTGAACTTCTTCCGGTGCGAGAATTAATAGCTCATTAAATGATACGGGAGGGATTGTTTGTTTATCTACTATCCATTTTCCGGCTAATGCCGATCTCATAGCATAAAAATAGCTTTTCAGTTTTACATTATCCGCTTCACATACATCCATAAAATTTTTACAGGTGCCTAAGTAGTGGTAAAGTGTGGTGATAGGAGAAAAGTTTTCTTTGGCAAGGGTTTGAATCTGCGATAGAAATCTGTTGTCAAATAAGTAAGTAACAGGTGGAAAAAGCCACTCCAGCAGTGCTCCGTTAGATTTAGCCAGTAGTTGCAAAGTTTTATTAAGATCCCAACCGGCCCCATCAAGGTCATCTTCTGTAATAAATTCAATAGTATCAGGCTTATCCCATAAGGTTAGGTATTCTACATAAGGTCTTTTATAAATAAACCTTATGTCATAATCACTATCCGGACTGGCAAATCCCCACGCCCTGCTTCCAGATTCGACAGCATGGAGAATTGTAATGTTATGTTTCTCTTCTATTTCAGATAATTTTTTCAGAATAGTCTCTTTCATAAAGATTTATTTTAAAGCAAATTTATACAAATGATGTTATGCTTCTATAATTTTAAAGAATTCTCAAAATAAATTATCTTCGCAGCATTATAATAAAAAGATGATAAAGCTACTGTAACAATTTTTAATGATTGTGTACTCATCATCGTAAAACTATTAACCTAAATATTTTCAATTTAATGAAAAAACTGATTTTGTTCGTTACCATGTTCATCATGGTGTTGCCTGTAAGGGCAGACGAAGGAATGTGGTTTTTAATGTTCATTGAACGTTTAAACCACAGGGATATGCAGAAAATGGGCCTTCAGCTTACGGCAGAGGAGATTTACAGCATAAATAACCACAGCCTTAAAGATGCCATTGTGCAGTTTAACGGTGGCTGTACTGCCGAGGTTATCTCTAAAGAGGGGCTTGTTTTAACCAACCACCACTGCGGATATGATGCCATTGCAGAATTGTCTTCGCCTGAGGCCAATTACCTTAAAAACGGGTTTTGGGCTGCTACCCGCAAAGACGAACTGAAGCCTAAAGACCTCTACGTACGCTTTTTTGTGCGTATGGATGACGTATCTAAAAGGATACTGAGCAAGGTTAACGACCAAATGACTGAGGCTGAAAGGGAAAAAGCTATCAACCAGGAAATTGCAAAGATAGAGCAGGAAAATAACGAGGGCGGTAAATATACTGTTTCGGTACGTTCATTCTTCCAGGGTAATGAGTACTACTACTTCGTATATCAGGATTATACAGATGTCCGCCTTGTAGGTACACCTCCGGAGAGCATTGGTAAGTTTGGTGGCGATACAGACAACTGGGAATGGCCACGCCATACGGGCGACTTTTCTATGTTCCGTATCTACGCTGATAAAGACGGTAACCCTGCTGAATATTCTGCAAATAACGTTCCGCTTAAGCCTAAGCACCACCTTCCGGTAAGCCTTAAAGGAGTTCAGGAAAATGATTTTGCCATGATATTAGGTTACCCGGGCCGTACCAACCGCTGGATGCCATCGGGCGGTATAGAGCAAAACGTTAAGTATGCTTACCCTGCATGGGTAGAAGCTTCTAAACTGGGCATGGATAAAATGAAAGTGCATATGGACAAGAGCGACCAGGTACGCCTTAACTATGCATCTCAGTATGCACAGGTTGCCAACTACTGGAAAAACCGCCAGGGTATGATTGATGCGCTTACCAAGCATAAAACGGCTGCTACCAAGGCTAAAGACGAAGAGAAGTTTAACAAGTGGGCTAACAAGAAAGAGAACAAAGCCAAATATGGCGATGTTATTGCCACCCTTAACAACTACTACAGCAAAACAAACGAAAAGGTACGCCACGATAACTACCTTATAGGGTTATTGCGTACCAGCACGTTTGCCGTATTGCCATACAGCCTGGGCCGTGGTTTAGAGGCTTATGCCAATTCTAATCAAAATGGCCGTGCCGCAATGATGCCGGAGCTTCAAGAAGGTATAAACGAAAGCTATAAAACGCTTTATCTTCCGCTTGAAAAAGATGTGCTTGCCGCACAGCTTAAGCTATATGCAACAAAATCTGTGGGTTACCCTATAGCTCCTTATATAGATGAGCTTGGCAAACCGGCCAATTATGATTATACTGCTATTGTTAACAAAGCGTTTGATAACAGTATATTTGCCACTAAAGAAAAACTAATGGCATGGATGCAAAATCCTGACATGGAGGCTTTAAATAACGACCCGCTCTATAAGCTGTCTAATGCTATTATTACCCAGTACAGGGCTAAAACAGATGAGCAGACAGAACTTGATGTCCAGTACAGCAAAGCATTCCGTCTGCTTGTTCAGGGCATGAGGGAAGCTAACCCTAACGCCAAATACTACCCTGATGCTAACAGCACACTGCGCTTAACATATGGTAAAGTAAGGTCGCTTCCGGCTGATAAAAGAAATGATGCCAAAGTAAACTACTACACGACCATGCAGGGCGAGGTAGCCAAGTATAAGCCAAACGATGAGGAGTTTGACCTGCCAAAAAGGCTACTTGAGCTTTATGAGAAAAAAGACTTCGGTCAGTATGCCGATAAAGCAGGTTATATGCCTGTTAACTTCCTTACCGATAATGATATTACCGGTGGTAACTCAGGTTCGCCCGTACTTAACGGTAAAGGAGAGCTTATAGGCCTTGCTTTTGACGGTAACATAGAAGCTATGGCCGGAGATGTTATATTTGACAAAGACCTGCAAAGGACAATTAACGTAGATATCCGTTATGTACTTTGGGTAATAGACAGGTTCTCTAATGCCAAGCACATTGTTGACGAAATGACTATAGTAAGATAATATCTGTCTTATTGATAACTAAACACCTCTGCATTGCAGGGGTGTTTTTATTATGTAATATGTGAATAAAATGTATGCGTCTATTCAACAGCTCTGATGGTAGTTCCTTCACTATGCCCTGAAAACTCAGGGGCATACATACTCTGTATAGTACTGATGCCACTGCTGAATTTTCCTGCGTTATTTACGCGTACATCATACTGCAACACATAGGTGCCTTTGTTAAGCCTGCTAAAGAAAAAATGGGTAGCAGCGTCGCGTGTACTGCGATAGTAACCTATGCCATCTGTATAATGATATCCTGACAGTACATCAAGCGGTTCAAAAGCAGATGCCCTTACATCTTTAAGGTGTACATATTCTAAATCTTCATTTGCTGTAACTGTAAGTTTTATGGTAACAACGCTGCCTAATTTTAAGGGTTTACCTTCTGTTAGTTTTGTATAACTGTTATCTTGCTTACTGTAAATTTCACGCTTAATATTTAATAGCCCAAGCTGTGCAGGTTTAATTTTATCAATATCTTCAAAATATTGCCAGTATAAGCCGCCATAGCCCGGCACACTGCTGTTATTGCTGATTACAGCAGTAGCCATATCATGCTTTATTTCATCTCGGCCCCAGTTAAGCTTTATGTAACCGCTGCCGGCTTCCGGGCCTACATCTTTTAATTTATCGCTAATATTAGCTGTTCCTAATTTAATATTCGTATTATCATTCACTGCGAGCCAGTTGCTTCCACTCATTAAAAGTGCATAAGCAGCCTCTGTAGTACTCTTTGTAGTGCTCCAGTTCTTTCCCTGCTTTTGCTTTAACAACCATACTTTCATTGCATCGACAGATGCGGTATCATTTTCAATTTCTGTAAAAGCCTCAATCAGTAATGCCTGTGTTTCTACTTTTGAGTTATACCAATACCATCCGGATTTGTTGTTTATCCAGTACATACCATTTTCATTATTTAAAGCTGCAGTATCTTTAAGGCTTTTAATAATCTTTCGTGGCGTTTCTGCATCCCCATAACGGTGCAGTACCAAAGCCGCCATTGCTTTTTCGTATAAAGAATAATTTACCCAGTCCTTCTTTATTATTTGTATATATTCATTTGTAGCATTAAGGCTTTCCAGTTCAATAGGACAATTATCTAAATGGTAACTGCGTGCATATAGATAATGAAGTACTCTTCTTATATCAGATGATCCAGGTTCATATTTCTTTTTTTTATTTTGAGTTTGAATTAAGTAATTATCAATAAAAGACTTGGTTATAAAAGCTATACCTTTCTTTGTAATAGTAGTTGTTGTTTCCTCCTTTTGTTCTATAGCACCTATCATTTTCAGGCGGCCTATTCCGGCAATTATATGACGGGTTATAAAGTCATCTTCTTTACCACCGGAAAACCAGGCGAAACCGCCAGAACTTTCCTGGCGTTCTTTTAATTTAGCCAGATTAATTGCTTTATCGGCAGCCATCTTATCAAGGTCAAAAAATAACGCGAGCCTGTTTTTTTGTTCAGCTTCATCCTTTATATCGAGCATCCACGGCGATTCAGCCATGATGACCGATTTAAGTTCTTCGTTTTGTTCAAACTTTGATAGCTTAGTGCCATTTTTTCGCCACTCTTTTAAAACATCAGCAATTTTAGGATTACTATTTAAGATATGGCCTGCTACCGCATTGGCATAGATTTTAGAGAATAATTGCTCAGAACAATCGTGCTCGAATGTCATGAGATAGGGTAACGATTTTAAAGCCATCCACGCGGGGTTGGATGTATACTCGAGCACTAAGTTATGGTTAATGCGTGTTGACGATTCAGCATCTTGCAGATTTGTTAGTGTAAAACTTTTTTCGGAGTTGGGTTTAACCCATACAGGTACAGATTCTGTAACCAGCATGCGGTTGCTTAATACCGGTATTATGTTTTCTTCGCCATCAGAAAAGCTGCCCGCACTTGCTACAATCTTATACTGAACTCCCTGTATGCCCAATGGTATATTAACTGTCCAGCTTACAGCTGCGCTTTCTTTTGCCTGTAATGTAAAGGGAACTATTATGCTGCCTTCAAAAATCCCTTCGAGCGGTTTCATGGTTTCGGCATCAAAAAGCTTAAGCATTGCTTTTCCGGTTTTGGCTTCATTTGTGGTGTTCGCAATTTTTGCTTTAATAATAATTTTATCACCCTCCCTGAAAAAACGCGGCATATTTGGCGATATCATGAGATCTTTTTGTGTAAAGGCCATATAGCTATATACACCTGACTGTGCTTCTTTATTATGTGCCAGCAGCCTTAGGTTCCATGTAGTAAGTGCCTCGGGTGATGTAAAAGAAAAACTGAAATTACCTTCCTTGTCCGTTTTTATATCCGGGTAGAAAAAGGCGGTTTCCTTAAGGTTTTTACGGGTAGCTACTTTAGTAAGCTGTTCCATTTCACTCATCATGCCCTGCCGTGTGGTAATAACTATTACCCCATTAGCACCCTGGTTACCATAAATTGATGTAGCGGCAGCATCACTAAGAATACTGTAACTAACAATATCATTTTGCTTAATGCTCATGAAACCATCTTCATCAACGGGTATGCCATCTACTATAAATAAAGGTTCTGGGTTACCATTCATTGAGCCAACACCGCGCAGGATTATAGTAACATCTTCGCCGGGCTGCCCTGAACCTGATGCGATATTAAGTCCGGCGACCTGGCCCTGAAGGCTTTGCAGAATGTTGGCATTTGCCCTGTCCTCAACACCAAATACAGAGACTGCTGCAGCAGATACTGATTTTCGTGTTGTAGTTCTGTAACTATCTTTAACAACCGCTTCAAGGTAAGTGGGCTTCAGTATTATATCTAAAGTATATGAATAACCCGCCACCATAGTTTGGGGTTGATATGCTACATAGTAAAACTCTACAGTTTCTCCTGCTTTTACCTGTATGCTATAGTTACCTTCTATATCCGTTTGTGTACTTCTCTGCGTACCTACAATAATTACACTTGCACCGGGTAGTGGTCCTAATTCATCGGCAACTGTACCGCTTAAAATAAATGCGCCTTCAATAGTGGTAGTGTTTTCGGGTGTTACACTGTAAAGCCTGATATCTGTATCTGTAATATCAAATTTAAATTCATTAAGCTTATCCGGTTGTGGTAATGTTATCGGTGCAGTTGGGTATGCAGCATAGTAAGGTGTCTGATAGGTGCTGTTTGTCAGTATTCTTCTGTAAGGAAAGTAATTGTAAAATTGATTTACTTTTAAGTTCCACCAGTAATCTGAAGCAAATTCGTCTAAAGAACTGTCATACATGCTCGCCAGGACTTCAGCAGGCAGCCTGTTCGAGTTGGTGAGTGTAAAAGACCATGTTTCTGATTTGCCGGGAGTAAGTTTATTATTAATTACTTTGGTTACAAAACCAATTCTTTCTTCTGGCAGCGCTAATTCTTTAAAAAATTCTTCTTTATCTAATTGATTTTCCCATAAGTAATAAAGGCCAATATCTACCCTGTCCCAATCTTTTTTTACCGGTACTTTTACTGTGGTGCTGCCAGGTTTTAGCTCTTTCCATTTATTATAAACACCTTCGTTTTTATATTGGGCCAAAATATTAATGTGCATGCAAGGAACAGCAGTATAAAGTTCGAGCTCAACATAGCCGTCTTTTATAAAATCGGTATTTAACACTTGATATTTTAGGATATGTGCCCCTGTTATTTCTTTAGTTTTGTTATAAGTAAAAGCAGTAGTTGTTTCGCGGGTGTTACCTTTCTCATCTGTAGCTGTAACCACCATTTCATATTTTCCTGTATTCAATGTGGCGTCCCACGGAACTAATTTTTGATCTTCTTCAGAGATAAAAGATTTTTCATAAACTTTTTCGACTCTTACACGTACAGGCTTTGCTTCATAAGAGTTATAAGGGATATTAGGAAAGTTTTTCCTGAATTCAGCCTCGGGAATAATTTGCAGTTCCGGTGCTGACCATGGCCTTTCTTTATAAACAACATTTTTATCATCAGCAAGCCTGTATATGGTTATGTTGCATTTTGCCGGGACAAACTTGTTATTAAGGTTAGTGGTTTTAACCGTAATTTCAGATTTGTCTCCTGCAGTAACCTCAATAGGCATATTAGCCGAAACCTGAACTGCATGATAACCTGCATACACGTTCGTTTCACATACATGAGCTTCACCTGTAACATCAGTAACAGTACATGTTACACTATAGTTAAATATTGGGAGTTTTGCCGCATCGGCATTTTCATCGGGAGTGGCGTTAAATTCAATTTTAAATTTACCGTCAATACCACCAGTTGTAATTTCACCCTTAGCAATATCTGTAGGTTCAGAATAATGGTATTCGGTTGTAAGCCTGGTATGTCTTTTTACGATATAAGTAACTTTAGCACCTGATAAGGGTGCTCCACTAAAAGAAACGGCATTTCCGGTAAGGGTTATAGTATCATTTATGGTGGCATTACCCGTATATTGTTCTATGGCTGCCTCAAAAGTGGGTCGTTTATATTCCTCAACCCTAAATCTGAAATCTTCATCATCAAAGTATAAGTCGTCCCTGTCCCAAAAAGGATGTTCTTTCCCTTCATATTTATCGTCTTCTTCAACACTTAAATAAAAATCACCGGTCATAACATTCTTCGGAATTTCGAATTCTCCATTAAATGAACCAAATTCATTCGTTTTTAGACGCATTTCTTTTAACTCATTGCTGGTGGCGTCATGAATAGTTACAATTACATGAATGTCAGGAACAACGGTAACAACATCATTCGTGTTTTGAGTAACAATACCTTTAAAATATACTGTCTGCCCTGGGCGGTAAATAGCCCTGTCAAAATAAACTTTAGAAGTCGCATCAATAAAATCAATTTTTTCCTTTTTTTCGGAGCGTGTATAAACATTATGATGCTGGTTTAAATATAATGTGTCTGTACCGTGAATTACAAGACTCTCATGATTTCCCGATTTTGTTAATTTTAATTCTGCATAACCGTTTCTGTCAGCATAAATTGTTTTACCGTTACTAATTATCTTAGCTTTTTTCAGGGGTTTACCGGTTTTTTTATCTAAGATTATATATTTATGGTCTTCATTTACTACTGTTATATCAGAAACCTGTACTGAATATCCGGGGATTGAATTTGATAAACCTGCCGGTATTGTATCTTTCCGGTTTTCGGGAAATGCAACTATGCTGTATTTGCCGTTTTCAAGTGGTGGTAATATAATTTCAGTTTCATAATTAAAATAACCATACCCTTCGGGCAGTTGGTAAGTCTTTTCTATAACCGGCTTTGTAATGTATAGACCTGTTGAATCTTTTACCTTATTTTCTTTTCCATAATATTCCCGGTATATCTTTACAGTAATTGATGTTAAGTTAGCAAAATTTACTTTTGCAAGCATTGGGCGCCCGGTAAACGGATGTTCTTCTGTAACAATACTTACCCATGGCTGCTTAATATTTTGCTGTAAAGCACTGGCTGTATTATAAAGATTGTTGTAATCTCTGTTGCTAATTATCTCATCGCACAACGCTATAGCCTTAATGTTATACTCTCTGTTTTTGGTTTTGTTGGCAAGCGATTTATAAAGTGTGGCACCAACCAGCATTGCCTGGTAAGTGTAAGGGCTTTTTTTGTCCCATTTATCTATGTATTGTAATATGGTTTCAAGGTAAAGGTCATTATGCATGCCGTACGTTAATTTTGCTGCAAAAGCAAGCCTCCTCAGTACAGCACCCTGTAAGGCGGTACTATCCTTTTCATTAATGTACAGGCTTTCAATTTCCTGTAGCAGTGCAATTTTTTGTAATAAATTATTTTTAGCGTTGTTTTCAGATGTAAACTTTAAAAAAGCAGGAGAATCCTTAAAGAGTAAATATGTTGCATCTCCAGATGTATTTGGTGTTTCAATGCTGCTGTTCAGTTTGCGTTCGGCCAAATAGTCATAAACTGAACGCCCTGTATTAATATAAGCAGGGTTCAGCTCCATAATATCTTTATAATTTAAAAGAGGAGTATGGTATAACACCATCTTGTTTTCTATGCTTCGGTTAAAAGATTCTGCAATTTCCTTTCTGAAATTATCTGTGCTCCACTCGCCGATATTTTCAAGTGTTGCATTATCCAGCGTCATCCTGTTTCCTATTCCATAACGCAGGTTTAAAAATAAATTTTCAAGATTTTCAGCATACATACTCTCTACAATTGCTCTTCCCGGTTCACTCAGGCTCTCCTTCTCCTGCTGTAGCCGTATCAGTATTTTCTTGGGGGCATCTTCTTCCAGTACAAGCGAATAACGCGATAAGAACAAAAGCGTTTTTATTATCTGCGGTTCATTATTATCTTTTTTGGCAAGGGCATATATTTTTTTTACCTCTTCGTTGGCAGGAGCTATCCTCGCTTCGGCCTCATAATTAATAACTGTTTTCCACAAATCCTGGTAAGTTTGTGCGTTTGCCGTTATACACAAAAAAAATAATAGAGAGTAAAGTATTTTCATTGGTTGGTTATTTTCTGACAATATAGTATTTTTTTAAATGTACATGAATGTAGTTCATCTGTACGATTTTATTATTTTTGATATCCCTTCTATACTACAATAATAAGAGTAGATAAAAGAATAAAAGGTTGGGAAACAACAGGAAATATTTATTTAGATGCGTACACACTTTATAGCCATAGGCGGCGCTGCCATGCACAACCTTGCACTGGCACTTCATGAAAAAGGATATAACGTTACCGGCAGTGATGATGCCATATTTGAGCCGAGCAAAAGCAGGCTCCAGGCCAAAGGGCTTTTGCCGGCAGAGATGGGCTGGTTTCCTGAAAAAGTAACTGCCGATATTGATGCCATAATACTCGGCATGCACGCCAAAGCTGATAATCCAGAATTACTTAAGGCGCAGGAACTTGGGCTTACAATATATTCATACCCGGAGTTTTTATATGAGCAGTCTAAAGACAAAACCCGTGTGGTTATTGGCGGCTCTCATGGCAAAACAACCATTACCAGTATGATACTCCACGTTATGCATTATCATAATTTTGAGGTGGATTATATGGTAGGGGCACAGCTTGAAGGTTTTGATACTATGGTTCGACTAACAGAAGATGCCGACTTTATAGTGCTTGAGGGTGATGAATACCTTAGTTCGCCCACAGACAGGAGGCCGAAGTTTCATTTGTATCAGCCCAACATTGCCCTGATAAGCGGAATAGCGTGGGATCATATCAATGTATTTCCTACCTACGAGAATTATGTGGAGCAATTTGAAATTTTTATCAGTAAAATAACCAACGGCGGTATACTGGTTTATAACGAAAATGACCCCGAAGTAAAGCGTGTAGCAGAGACCGCTGCCAACCCTATACGTAAAATTCCGTATCACACACCTGAATACTCTGTTGAAAACGGTACAACTTTGCTTGGAACACCCGAAGGGCCAATGCCTATAGAAGTATTTGGTGCGCACAACCTGAATAACCTTGCCGGGGCAAAATGGATATGCCAGAACATGGGTGTTGATGAAGCCGATTTTTATGAAGCCATAGCTACCTTTAAAGGGGCAAGCAAGCGCCTTGAAAAAATTGCTGAGAGTAGCAAAAATGTTGCCTACAAAGATTTTGCCCATTCGCCAAGCAAGGTGGCAGCAACCACAAAAGCGGTAAAAGAGCAGTACCCAAGCCGCACACTTATTGCCTGCCTGGAGCTGCATACTTACAGCAGCCTTAACGCCGAATTTTTAAAGCAATATGAAGGCGCATTGGATAATGCCGATGTGGCGGTTGTATTTTATTCGCCCGATGCTGTAAAAATAAAGCAGCTTGAAGAGGTAACTTATGAGCAGATAGCAAAAGCATTTAACCGCGAAGACCTTATCATTTATACCAATCCGGCGGAATTTAAAGATTACCTTTTTAACCTGAAACCGGATAATAACGGTATGGCACTCCTGTTGATGAGTTCCGGTAATTATGGCGGGCTTAATTTTGATGATGTAAAAAAGCTGGTTTAATACCTAACCAAATATAATTTTTGCACAATAGCGGGAGTGAGTTTCTAAACTCATTTCCGCTATCTTTGTGTTATGAATCCGAATTTAGACCCTACCAATTCACAATATAACGCTGATGAGCTTGACCTTGAAAAAAAGCTCAGGCCCCTGTCGTTTGACGACTTTACAGGGCAGGACCAGGTACTGGAAAACCTTAAGGTTTTTGTGCAGGCGGCAAACCTGCGTGGCGAAGCGCTCGATCATACCCTTTTTCATGGCCCGCCGGGTTTGGGTAAAACTACTTTGGCAAACATACTGGCGCAGGAACTGGGTGTGGGTATAAAAATAACCTCGGGCCCGGTGCTCGATAAGCCGGGCGACCTGGCAGGGCTTTTAACAAATCTCGATGAACGTGATATCCTTTTTATAGACGAGATACACCGCCTTAGTCCCGTAGTGGAAGAATACCTGTATTCCGCTATGGAAGATTTTCGCATTGATATAATGATAGAATCGGGGCCTAATGCCCGCTCGGTACAGATAGGGCTTAGCCCGTTTACACTGGTTGGCGCCACCACGCGTTCGGGTTTATTAACCGCTCCCATGCGGGCCCGTTTCGGCATTCAGAGCCGACTGCAATACTATACTACAGAGTTGCTTACAACCATTGTGCAGCGCAGTTCGGCAATACTCAGTATGCCTATTACTATGGAGGCTGCTATAGAAATTGCAGGGCGCAGCCGAGGCACACCGCGTATTGCCAACGCACTGTTGCGCCGTGTGCGTGACTTTGCCCAGATAAAAGGCAATGGTAAAATAGATATTGAGATAGCTCGGTATTCGTTAAAGGCTTTGCATGTAGATGCACACGGGCTTGATGAGATGGATAACAAAATACTGACCACCATAATAGATAAGTTTAAAGGAGGCCCCGTTGGGCTTTCTACACTTGCCACTGCGGTATCAGAAAGCGGTGAGACAATAGAAGAGGTTTACGAGCCGTTTCTCATTCAGGAAGGCTTCATTATACGTACACCACGCGGGCGTGAAGTTACCGAGAAAGCTTATAAGCATTTGGGCAGGGTAAGGCTTGGTAATCAAAGCGGATTATTTGATTAAAATTTATGATTTAAGATTGAAGAATTAAGATTGAAATGACTTCAGAGCAACTTAAACATCGTACTAAGCAATACTCTTTAGCAATAATTTCTTTGGTAGAAAAGTTGCCAAATACAGTTGCCACAAGGATAATATCGAATCAACTTATCAGAAGCGGTACATCTGTAGGTGCAAATTACAGGGCTGTATGCCGTGCAAGAAGTAATAAAGAATTTATAGCAAAGCTTACCATTGTGACTGAAGAGGCTGACGAAACTTTATTTTGGCTTGAAATAATTTTAGAAAAGAAGTGGCTTGATAAGGCGACTGTACAGGAGGTTTGGAATGAAGGCAATGAACTAACCGCTATTTTTGTAAGTTCATTAAAGACTATAAAAAGTTCTTCCGGTTAGAAATTATTGGTAATAATAAATCATAAATCATAAATCATAAATCATAAATCATAAATCATAAATCATAAATCAAAATATTCTTCCTTCATAAAATCCGTAGCCAAACGCCTCGGATTTTTGTCATGTGGTATATCAAGAGCCGGATTTCTGGAAGAAGAAGCGCCGCGCCTCGAAAAATGGCTTAACGAAGGCCGCCACGGGCAGATGCAGTATATGGAAAATCACTTTGATAAACGCCTTGACCCGACATTATTGGTAGACGGAGCTAAAAGCGTTATATCATTACTGCTTAACTATTACCCCGAAGAAACCCAGGTTGACAATACCTATAAAATATCTAAATATGCCTACGGGCAGGACTACCATTTTGTAATAAAATCAAAACTGAAAGAACTGCTGCATTCCATTCAGGAACATATAGGAGAAGTAGGAGGCAGGGCATTTGTAGATAGTGCTCCCGTTTTAGATAAGGCATGGGCGGCAAAAAGCGGGCTGGGCTGGATTGGCAAAAACAGTAACCTGCTCAGCAAGCAGGTGGGCTCATTCTTTTTTATTGCCGAACTGATAGTAGATATAGAGCTGGAGTATGATACTCCGGTAACCGACCATTGCGGAAGCTGCACCGCCTGTCTTGATGCCTGTCCCACGCAGGCCATAATAGAGCCTTATGTTGTTGACGGCAGCAAATGCATTTCTTATTTTACGATAGAGTTAAAAGACAACCTGCCCAATGAGCTTAAGGGTAGTTTTGACAACTGGGCTTTCGGGTGCGATGTGTGCCAGGATGTATGTCCGTGGAACCGTTTCAGCAAACCGCACCGCGAACCGCTTTTTAATCCGCACCCTGATTTACTTTCCATGACCAAAAAAGACTGGGAAGAAATTACAGAAGATACCTTCCGCAAAGTGTTTAAAAACTCAGCCGTAAAACGCACCAAATTTGAAGGGCTAAAACGCAATATAAACTTCCTTAAAGAATAAACGTTAAAAATTTCCAAATTTCAGTCATAGGGTTACCTTTGTAAATCGTGTAAAAAACCGAAAAATGAATCAGTACAGTAAAAGGCGCGAAGCCCTGTTATACCATGCCAAGCCCCACCCCGGCAAAATACAGGTAGTGCCAACCAAAAAATATGCAACCCAAAGAGATTTATCTCTTGCCTACTCTCCGGGTGTTGCAGAGCCCTGCCTTGAAATTGCAAAAGATGTAAATAACGTATATAAATATACCGCCAAAGGTAATCTGGTTGCCGTAATATCTAACGGAACGGCTGTTTTAGGCCTGGGCGATATTGGCCCCGAAGCCTCTAAACCCGTAATGGAGGGTAAAGGCTTGCTGTTTAAAATATTTGCCGATATAGATGTTTTTGATATTGAGGTAGATACCAAAGATGTAGATAAGTTTATAGAAACGGTAAAAAATATAGCCCCCACATTTGGAGGTATTAACCTTGAGGATATAAAAGCGCCGGAGTCTTTTGAGATTGAGCGCAGGCTGGTAGAAGAGCTAAATATCCCGGTAATGCACGACGATCAGCACGGTACGGCAATAATATCGTCGGCAGCTTTGCTAAACGCCATAGAGCTTGCCGAGAAAAATATTGCAGATGTAAAAGTGGTGGTATCGGGTGCAGGGTCTGCTGCGCTTGCCTGTGCCAACCTATACCTGCTGCTTGGTGTTAAGGCCGAAAACATAACCATGTTTGATAAAGACGGTATGCTTGTAAAAAGCCGTACCGATTTACTCTCTATACAACAAAAATATGCTAAAGAAGGCGAGGCTGTAACACTTGGCGAAGCCATAAAAGGCGCCGATGTTTTTCTTGGGCTTTCTGTAGGTAATATACTTACCCCTGAAATGCTGCTTGCCATGAACCCGAACCCCATAGTTTTTGCTATGGCTAACCCGGTTCCGGAGATAGACTATAACCTTGCCATAGCCACCCGCGATGATATTATCATGGCAACGGGCCGCAGCGACCATCCTAACCAGGTTAATAATGTATTGGGCTTTCCATACATTTTTCGTGGCGCGCTAGATGTAAGGGCTACGGTAATTAACGAAGAAATGAAGATGGCGGCTGTAAGGGCGCTTGCCGAACTGGCAAAAGCCCCCGTGCCCGAGCAGGTAAATATTGCTTATGGCGAAACCAAGCTTAACTTTGGACGCGATTACATTATACCAAAACCTTTTGACCCGAGGCTCATAGCAGTGGTAGCGCCTGCAGTGGCAAAAGCCGCAATGGACAGCGGTGTAGCCATGCACCCTATTAGCGATTGGGATAAATATACAGAGGAACTGCTTGAGCGTTTGGGTAACGATAACAAGATGGTGCGCCTGCTTACCAACCGTGCGAAGACCGACCCTAAACGTATTGTTTTTGCTGAAGCTGATCATTTAGATGTGCTGAAGGCGGCACAGATAGTGCACGAAGAAGGCATAGGCAAACCGATACTTTTAGGCAGCAGGGAAATTATAGAGGAACTGATGCAGGAGATAGATTTTACAGATGAAGTTACCATTATAGACCCTAAAACGGATGAAGAGAAAATCCGCCGCAGCAGGTATGCCGATGCCTACTGGCAGGCAAGGCAGCGCAGGGGATTAACCCAGTTAGATGCCCAGAAGTGGATGCGCGAGCGCAACTATTTTGCCGCTATGATGGTTAACGAGGGCGAAGCCGATGCTATGGTTACAGGCTATTCCCGCAGTTATCCTGCCGTAGTGAAGCCGATAATGCAGCTTATAGGCAAAGCGCCCGGCGTTACACGCATTGCTACCACGAACATGATGATGACCAAGAGGGGGCCAATATTCCTTTCTGATACCGCCATAAACCCAGACCCGTCTGCCGATGACCTTGCAAAAATTGCCTTAATGACGGCAAGAACAGTGCGTATGTTTGGTATGGAACCTGTTGTTGCCATGGTATCTTTCTCTAACTTTGGCTCGTCATCAGACAGGAGCGCTAATAAAGTTAGGGAAGCAGTTGCATTCCTGCATAAAAATTACCCTGAACTTATTGTAGATGGTGAGGTGCAGGCCGATTTTGCCCTGAACCCCGATATGCTTAAGGATAAGTTTCCGTTCTCCAAACTTGCGGGTAAAAAGGTAAATACCCTTATTTTCCCTAACCTGGAGTCGGCTAACATAACATATAAACTTCTTAAAGAACTTAACAAGGTTGTATCTATAGGCCCTATAATGCTGGGTATGGATAAGCCGGTGCATATTTTCCAGCTTGGCGCCAGTGTAGAAGAGATGGTTAACATGGCTGCCGTGGCCGTGGTAGATGCACAGGAGAAAGAAAAACGCCTTAAAATAGCAAAAACAAGATAACGGTTCAGGATTAAAGAATTTTACTATTTTTGGGAATTGTTTAAAAATCAGATATGATAGCACATCTACAGGGTAGGCTGGTAGAGAAAACACCAACAGAAGTGGTGATAGACTGCAACGGGGTAGGCTATCAGGTTAATATTTCGCTGCACACTTATTCGTTACTTCCCGACTCAGAAAGCCTGAGGTTGTACACCTATTTACAGATTAAAGAGGATGCTCATACGCTTTTCGGCTTTATGGAAAAAGCCGAAAGGGAGCTTTTCAAGCTGCTGATATCAGTATCGGGTGTAGGGGCGGGTACAGCTCGCACCATGCTGTCGTCTTTAGAGCCAAAACAGGTTATACAGGCTATAGGCTCAGGAGATGTTGCCACTATACAGTCTATAAAGGGAATCGGGACTAAAACCGCGCAGCGTGTTATACTCGACTTAAAGGATAAAGTGTTAAAACTATACGATTTAGAAGAAGTTTCTGTTTCAGGTTACAATACAAATAAAGATGAAGCGTTATCTGCCTTGGAGGTATTGGGCTTTAACAAAAAAATGGCAGAAAAAGCCGTAGAAAAAATTGTTAAAGAGAACCCGCAATCCACTGTTGAAACTATTATAAAACAAGCATTAAAACATTTATAATCTTGAAAACAGATTACTCTAACGAATTTTTTATTAAACTAAAATATACGCTTTCCGCAGTTTTTTTGCTTTTTGGTCTTGCAATGCAGGCCCAGGTAGATGAAGAAAAGGAAGAGGCTGCACGTGATACCATAAAAGGCTATAATACAGGTAAGGTAGAAGTGCCAAACCCAAGGAGTATTATTGAGGCTTATACCTACGACCCTGTTACCAACCGTTATATTTATACCGAAGACTTTGCCGGATTTAATATAAGTTACCCTATAATTTTGACACCCGAGCAGTATGAAGAGCTGGTGCTTCGCGAATCAATGCGCGAATATTACCAGGAAAAATCGAGAGCGATGGATGGCAAGGGTACGGAAGAAGAACAGCGTAACCTGTTGCCGCGTTATTACGTAAACTCGAGATTTTTCGAAACTATATTTGGTAGTAATACTATTGATATTAAGCCACAGGGTTCGGTAGAGCTTGATTTAGGCGTACGTTTCACCAAACAGGATAACCCGCAGCTTTCTCCCCGTAACCGCCGTACGTTTACGTTTGATTTTGACCAGCGTATCAGTATGAGCCTTCAGGGTAAGGTGGGTACAAGGCTAAATGTTACCGCCAACTATGATACGGAATCTACGTTTGCCTTCCAGAACCTTATCAAACTTGAATATACTCCCACCGAAGACGACATTATCCAGAAAATAGAAGTAGGTAACGTGAGTTTCCCGCTATCCAATTCATTGGTAAGGGGTGCACAAAGCCTTTTTGGTGTTAAGGCACAGTTGCAATTTGGTAAAACTACCTTTACAGGTATATTTTCAGAACAAAAATCGCAAACCCGTACAGTAACTGCCGAGGGTGGCGGTACCATACAGGATTTTGAGCTTTTTGCGCTTGAATATGATAACGACAGGCACTTTTTCCTGTCGCAGTATTTCAGGAATCGCTATGATAATGCCCTGCGCAATTATCCTTACATAGATACACGTGTACAGATTACCCGTATAGAAGTTTGGGTAACCAACAGGCAAAACCGTATCAACGCGCAGGAAAATAACACCCGTAATATTATTGCCCTTCAGGATTTAGGCGAAGCCCCACTCACAAAGCTGAGCATTGTTAGCAATGATGTGCAGGATATTACAGATGAGACAGTAGGTTTTGCGAGCAATGGCTCTGCTCCGGCAGGCTTCTTTACCAATCAGCAGGGAACAGTACAGTTTAACTCACCGCCGGATAACAGCAATAACAGGCTCGACCCGGCACAGATAGGTACTACAGGGTGGCTTGCCTCATCCGTAAGGGAAATAGTAACAGTTAGCGATGCCAGCTTTACAAACGGCCTTGATGCCGATGAAGGGCGTGACTATTCTAAGCTTGAAAATGCACGTAAGCTAACCACAAGCGAATTTACCTTCCATGAGCAGTTAGGTTATATATCATTAAACCAAAGGCTGCAAAATGATGAGGTACTTGCAGTTGCTTACCAATACACCATTGGCGACCAGGTATACCAGGTGGGTGAATTTGGTACTGACGGGATAGATGCCACTGTAGTTACCAACCCCAATGAGCAAAATCAGGATCCGGGCACTGTGTCAACACAAAGCCTTATTTTGAAGATGCTTAAAAGTAATCTTGTTAATGTAGAGGAGCCGGTTTGGGATTTGATGATGAAAAACATCTACCAGATACCCAACGCCTACCAATTAGAGCAGGAAGATTTCAGGTTTAATATATTATATACAGATCCTTCTCCGCTAAACTACATTACGGCTGCCCCGGGAACGCCGCAGCACCCTGCAGCCCCGCTGCCGGAAGAAGCGGTTGACACGCCGCTTTTGCGTGTTTTTAACCTTGACAGGCTTAATTATACCAACGACCCGCAGGAAGGCGGCGACGGTTTCTTTGACTATGTGCCGAGGCTTACTGTAGATGCACAATATGGGCGTATTATATTTACAACAGTAGAGCCTTTTGGTGAATATTTATATGACCTTTTGGATACTACCGATGGTTCTGTTGAAGACTATGATGAGGATGAGGATGAGTCCGGGTTTAACGCCAACCAGTTCCGATATGTGTACAGGAGCCTTTATAAATCTACACAGGCAGATGCATTGCAGGACAGCGAAAAGAACAAGTTCCAGTTAAGAGGGCGCTTTAAATCGAGCGGTGGCGATGGTATTCCTTTAGGGGCATTCAACGTTCCGCAGGGTTCGGTAGTGGTTACTGCAGGTGGGCGCGTGCTGGTAGAGGGTGTAGATTATACAGTTAACTACCAGATAGGTCGTGTGTATATACAAGACCCCTCTTTGCTTGCTTCTAACACGCCAATAGAAGTTTCTGTAGAGAACAATGCCGTTTTCGGGCAGCAGACCAGGCGTTTTGCAGGTTTTAATATCGAGCATAAATTCAGCGACAAGTTTTTAGTTGGTGCTACGATGCTGAATATGTCCGAAAGGCCGTTCACCACCAAAACAAACTATGGGCAGGAGTCGGTTAACAATACTATATTCGGGCTTAATACTATTTACAACACAGAGGTGCCTTTCTTTACAAGGCTTGTTAACAAACTGCCTAATATTGATACCGATGTGCCTTCTAATTTCTCTTTCAGGGGAGAGGTTGCCTATCTTAAACCGGGTGCATCTAAAGCAGACCAGTTTAATGGTGAGGCTACAACATATGTAGATGACTTTGAAGGTTCTCAGACAACTATAGATATGCGTTCGGCGCAGGGATGGACATTATCCAGCGCCCCTATAACCATGTTCCCTGACAATAATCCTCCTACCAACGACCTTTCGTACGGATTTAAAAGGGCAAAACTGGCATGGTACAGTATAGACCCTATTTTTTATAGTAACCAGCGCCCCGTTAGCCCGGCAGATCTTTCTTCTAACAGGACAAGGAGAATCTATTATGACGAGCTTTATCCGGTAACAGATGTGGTGCCGGGACAGGTAAGTGTTGTAAACACGCTCGATCTTACCTATTTCCCGCAGGAAAGAGGTCCTTATAACTTTAACCCTTTGCTGCAGGGCAGTAATACTTTTACAGAGGCAGAAGCCGAAACCAACTGGGGGGGTATAATGCGTGCCATTAACTCAACCAACTTTGAGCAGACAAACGTAGAATACATCCAGTTCTGGATGCTTGACCCGTATGACGGTAACCCCGGCGCAGCCGATTTTGACAATACGGGTACCCTTGAAATAAACCTGGGTGAAATATCGGAAGATATACTTAAGGATAACAGGAAACAGTATGAGAACGGCCTGCCGGAAGCAAATGGTAACCAGCCTGTTTTTAACAGCGTTTGGGGAGATGTGCCTGTATCACAATCACTTATTTATGCTTTTGATACCAGTACGGCAAACCGTAACGTTCAGGATGTAGGCTTTGACGGCCTTACCGATGCAGAAGAGGCCGCTAAGTTCCCCGGATTTGACGCTAATGACCCATCTGCAGATAACTACCAGTTTTACCTTAATGCACAGGGAGATGTAATATCAAGATATAAAAACTATAATGGTACAGATGGTAACTCGCCTGTAGATGTGGGTGACGCTAACCGCGGTAATACTACCCTGCCTGATACAGAAGATGTGAACAGGGATAACACCATGAACACCATAGACGCTTATTACAGGTACAGGGTGCCTATTGGGCCGAATGCGGTAATAGGACAAAATTATCTTGTTGATGAAAGGCCATTTACACAGGTTGAACTGGCAAATGGTAACCAGGCACAAGGTAGGTGGTTACTTTATAAAATTCCGATAGAAAACCCTGACCGTGAAGCAGTAGGCGGTATAAGCAGTATACGTGCTATTCGTTTTATGAGGATGTTCGTTACCGGCTTCAGGCGCGAAATAACACTTCGTTTTGGTGCACTAGACCTTGTGCGTGGCGAATGGAGAAGGTACGTCAACACACTTGACCCGAATGAAAACAATGAGCAGAACAACCAGGACAATACAGGCTTTGATGTGGTTGCGCTTAATATTCAGGAGAATGGTGACCGTTCGCCTATACCTTATGTATCGCCCCCGGGTGTGCAGAGAGAGCAGCTTTATAACAACAACGCAGTTATAAACCAGAATGAGCAGTCGCTTTCATTAAGGGTATATGCAGGTGACGGCGACGCTAACGGTGGGCTTGAACCGGGAGATGCCCGTGCCGTATTTAAAAATGTGAATGTTGATATGCGCCAGTATAAAAAGCTGCGTATGTTTTTACATGCCGAGGCACTGCCAACCGATACCAACCCGCTTTTGGATGGTGAAATGAAAGCCTTCCTGAGGTTTGGTAATGACTTTACCGAAAACTTTTATGAGGTAGAGATAAGGCTTAATGTTACAGGCCAGACTGAAAGAACGGCAGAGGCTATATGGCCGGAGGAAAATGAAATTCAGGTTGCGCTGGATGCGCTTACCAAACTTAAAATAGCGGCACTTAACGGTACTGCACCTACACCTAACGAACTGGGCGTTATATATGCAGAGCTTAACGACCTTATTTCGGGTTCTGACCCTGATAACAGGATGCGTATCGGTATTAAGGGTAACCCTAACTTTGGGTATGTCCGCACGCTTATGCTCGGGGTAAGGAATGGTTATGAGCTTGGCGAACCGGGCGCCAAAAACCTGAGGGGAGAAGTATGGTTTAACGAGTTCCGCCTTAGCGATATGGATAATAAAGGAGGTATGGCAGCCGTAGCCAGTATGGATACCAACCTTGCCGATTTTGCCACTGTTTCGGCTACCGGGCGCATGAGTACTATAGGCTTTGGTTCTGTAGAGCAAAGCCCTAATGAAAGGAGCAGGGAAGACGTGCAGCAGTATGATATAGTAACCAATGTTAATTTAGGTATGCTGTTGCCTAAAAAATGGGGTATTAATGTTCCTTTTAACTATGGTGTTGGCGAAGAGATCATAACACCTGAGTATGACCCGTTCCAGCAGGATGTAAGGTTGGAGCAGATGATAGATGAAGCTGATTCTGAAGCAGAAAGGGAAAACCTTAGGAACAGGGCTATAGATTATACTAAGCGTAAGAGCATCAACTTTATTGGTGTTAAAAAAGAAAGGGCACCTGAGCAGAAGCCACACGTATATGATGTAGAAAACGTTACGCTATCCTATTCTTATAACCAGGTTAACCACCACGATTATGAAATTGAAAGCCTTCTTGACCAGCAGGTAAGGGTAGGGGCAGATTATACTTATGCATTTCAGAGCAAGCCCGTAGAGCCGTTAAAGAATGTAGAGTTTATGAAAAAGAGCCAGTACTGGAAGCTGCTGAGCGATTTTAATTTTAATTACCTTCCTAATAATATTTCTTTCAGTTCTAATATTTTAAGGCAATATAACAGGCAGCAATACAGGAATGTTGAGGTGGAGGGAATTCCTATTGACCCGCTTTACAGGAGGAATTATTTCTTTAACTACAATTATGGCTTTAATTATAATATAACCAAATCGTTGAGGTTTAACTATAATGTTACTACCAGCAATATTGTGCGCAATTATCTTGATGAAGATAACAGGCCGGTACAAAGCTATGATGTGTGGCACGACTTCTGGAATGTTGGCGAGGCTAACACCCATACCCAGACATTTGTATTCAATTATGATTTGCCACTATACAAGTTGCCGGTATTCAGCTTTATTAAATCTACCTATACTTATACAGGTACTTATAACTGGCAGCGCTCATCAGAGGCTTTATCAAGCATAGAGCAGAGAAATGAAGAAACGGGGCAGCTTATTAGTTATGATTTGGGTAATACCGTTCAGAACAACAGCCAGCATAAGTTAACCGCATCGTTCAATCTTGATTCTTTCTATAAGTATATAGGGCTAGTTCCTAAAAAACCTGCTGCACGCAACGCAGCGCCGCAGGCTGCACCTAGGCCGGGAGAAAAAATTACGGCTAAGCCGCAACCGCAGCAAAGTGGCAATACATTTGTTAACGGGCTTATAGGTATAGTAACCAGTGTTAAAGATATTCAGGTAAACTATGTTGAAAACGGTGGTATCTTTTTACCGGGTTACCTGCCAAGCATTGGTTTCTTAGGTTCTACAAGGCCTACAGTAGGTTTTGTGCTGGGCAGCCAGGATTTAGATGTTAGGCAGGAGGCAGCACAAAACGGCTACCTTACTACATACAGCGAGTTTAACCAAAGCTTTACACAGGTGACTTCAGAAACACTTAACCTTACTTCGGCAGTAGATTTATTCCCTGATTTCAGGATAGACCTTTCGGCCAAAAAAATAAAGCAGGATAACTTCTCTGAACAGTATGACCTTACGGATCCAGACGGTGACGGCATTTTTGATTATAATTCGCGCTCTCCGTATAATTTTGGTAATTTCCAGATCTCTACCATAATGATAAAAACGGCTTTCAGCCAAAGTGATGTAAACGGTTCTGAAGCGTTTGACCAGATGAGGGAAAACAGGCTGACAATTGCCAACAGGCTTGCCGAGCAGTTTTATGGCACTACTGATTTTAACCGTTACGGAGACGGGCAGCCGGGAACCCCTACAGGGGAGTTTGCAGATGCAAATGCAGGATACCCGGTTGGTTTTGGCAAAAACAGCCAGCGAGTATTACTGCCGTCGTTTATGGCAGCATATACAGGACAGGATGCCTCTAAGGTATCTACAAGCGCCTTCAGGAGTGTGCCGCTGCCTAACTGGATTGTTAAGTATACCGGGCTCATGCGTTACAAGTTCTTTAAAGACAGGTTCAGGAGGTTCTCGGTTCAGCATGGATATACGGCTACCTATAATGTTAATGCTTATACTTCTAACCTAGAATACAATTCTAATCAGTTGCAGCCCGACGGTACGCTGGTGCAGTCTCAGGTTGATAATGGCGGTAACTTGTTCAACAGGATGATTATCTCTAACATTAGCCTTTCAGAGCAGTTTAACCCGCTGATAAGGTTAGATTTTGAGATGAAAAATTCGATAAAGGTACTTGCAGAGATAAGGAAAGACAGGACGCTTAACATGAGTTTTGACAATAACCTGCTTACAGAGGTTAAGGGTAACGAATATACGCTGGGCCTTGGCTACCGCATTAAAGATGTGGTTATAAACTCTAAACTGGCAGATAACCCTACCAATACTATTAAGAGCGACATTAACCTGAAAGCCGACTTTACATTAAGGAAAAATGAAACCATAGTGCGTTACCTTGATTATGATAACAACCAGCTTGGCGGCGGTCAGAATATCTGGTCGGTTAGGTTTACGGCAGATTATTCGTTTAGTAAAAACCTTACTGCGATTTTCTATTACGACCATTCGTTCTCTAAGGCTGTTATCTCTACGTCCTATCCGCTTACCAACATAAGGACGGGCTTTACCCTGAGGTATAATTTTGGTAATTAATGATTAAAATCATTTTAAATATATTGCATTAAAACATACATTTGCTAAAAACAAACAACAATGAACATACCTGCAGATTTAAAGTACACTAAAGACCACGAATGGGTTAAAATTGAAGGCGATACAGCTACCGTTGGCATTACAGATTTTGCTCAGAAAGAACTTGGCGATATAGTATATGTTGAGGTGGAAACCCTTGACCAGTCACTATCTAAAGATGAAGTGTTTGGTACCGTTGAGGCTGTTAAAACAGTATCTGACCTGTTCCTGCCACTTAGCGGCGAAATAGTAGCGTTTAATGACGAGCTTGAAAGCACTCCTGAAAAAGTAAACTCTGACCCTTACGGAGAAGGATGGATGGTAAAAGTTAAAATAAGCAATCCTGCCGAAGCTGACGAGCTGCTTAGCAGCGAACAGTATAAAGAACTTATTGGTGCGTAACATTTATCTTGGCGCTGCCATTGCCTGGACCGTTTTCTTAACCGTGCTGTGTCTTGTAAGCATGGAAAAGCTGGGGCCGGTTAATGCGTGGCAACTGCCGTATAAAGATAAAGTAGGACATTTTGTTTTTTATTTTGTGTTCACCATTTTGTGGTATGCTTATTTTTACAGCCGCAAAAAATCAAATCTTGTAAAGCTTAGGTATATTGCACTCATTGCAGCCTTTATATATGGCTCGCTGGTAGAGTTATCGCAATTGCTTTTTACAAATGGCAGAAATGCCGATATTCTTGATATAGCATTTAATACTATGGGTAGCGCTGCGGCAGTATTGTTGCTTTGGCTACTGCAAAAAAGTAAAAAATAATATCATATCCCTCCGCAATAACGGGGGGATATTTATTTATACAATTATGGATATAAAACAGTACCTCGATTCAACTTACCTTAAAACTGCCACCCAGGCAGGGCTGTCTGAACAGGAGAACTTAGAAGTGGCAATAGCCACAGTCGCCGAGGCTATACAGCAGGGTTTCAAACTTGTTATGATTCGCCCCGAAGTGGTTAAACCGGCAAAAGAGATGGTTGTAAATGCAGGCTCGGGGGTATTAGTAGGTACTGTTATAGATTTTCCGGAAGGTAAAGGCAGTCTTGAAGATAAGCTTACTGAAGCACAGCAGGCTGTTGAAGACGGCGCTGATGAACTTGACTTTGTTTTAGATTATTCTGCTTTTAAAACAGGAGATGCTGCAATGATAAAAGAGGAGGTGTTGGCCTGCACACGTTTTGCTTTACAACAGGGCAAAACAGCTAAGTGGATTATAGAGGTTGCGGCACTTACGGATATGGAAATAATTAAAATCAGCGCACTGATAAAAAATATAGTGATTTCTAATTTCGAGGAAAAGGACTATAATAAGGTTTTTGTAAAATCATCAACGGGTTTTTATAAAACCGAAGAAGGCTTGCCAAACGGAGCAACCCTGCACACAATTAAGCTGATGCTCGAAAATTGTTTCCCTTTGCCGGTAAAAGCTGCCGGGGGCGTGCGTACTTTTGAAGAGGCACAGCAAATGATACAGCTTGGGGTGAAACGCATCGGGACATCGTCTGCAAAAGCTATAGCGGAAGGCAGTGGGGCAGATGACGTATATTAATAAACAAAGCCTTTCTATTAACAGAAAGGCTTTGTTCTCATAGCAATTAATCCCAAATTTTCTTTTTCATACAGGTTAGGCTTTCGCCTGTACTGCAATTATAAGATGCAGTTTTTACAGACGGGTTGCGTGGCAGGACTAAAAAAAATAAATTATTTTTTCATTTTCTATTTTAACGGGCATTCCTGTTGAAGAAAAATATTTTTTGGAGTATCTTTGCACAAGTTTTTTAAACCATGAAAGTTACATTGAACGCTACAGAAAACCAGGTCTCTATAAAATCTTTAATAGCCGATTTTACTGCAATTACCAAGGCCAGGCTTGCCCTTAGCGTAGTTTTTTCTTCTGTTGCCGGTTATCTTCTCGGCTTCTCGGCAGAACATCCTTTTAGTTGGTTAACGCTTTTTTTACTTACAATTGGCGGTTATTGCATGGTAGGCGCCTCAAACGTTTTCAACCAGATTATAGAAAAAGACCTTGATGCGCTCATGAACCGCACCAAGAACCGCCCTTTGCCTTCAGGTAAAATTTCGGTTCGTAATGCATTTGCCCTTGGCGCTGCTCTAACCGTGGCGGGTATAGCTATTTTATACAGTATTAACCCTAAAACAGCCATGTTTGGGGCTATTTCAATATTTTTATACACAAGTGTTTACACACCGTTAAAGCGGATGACGCCCCTTTCTGTTTTTGTTGGGGCATTTCCGGGCGCAATACCTTTTATGCTGGGCTGGGTTGCCGCGACCAATAATTTTGGTATAGAGGCAGGTACATTATTTCTTGTGCAGTTCTTTTGGCAATTCCCTCATTTCTGGGCCATTGGCTGGTTCTTGTATGAAGACTATGAAAAGGCAGGCTTTTTTATGCTGCCCACCGGTAAAAAAGATAAAAAGACTGCCCTGCAGGTTATTCTATATACGGTTTGGTTGATTGTGGCTTCTTTGCTGCCAGCAACAGGTTTTACAGGAGAGTTGCATATAAACCTTATTTCGGCAGTTGTAGTGCTGTTGCTTGGTTTATGGATGCTTGCCAGTGCTGTAAAGCTGTACCGCGATATGGATGCAAAGGCAGCCCGGAAGCTGATGATAGTAAGCGTGTCTTATATATCGCTGCTACAGGTAATTTATGTTTTGGATAAATTTATTTTTTAAGATATGGAACTGAAAATGTCACTTAAGGAACATAATGAGCGCAAAGCAAAATCATACAAGATGCTGCTTTGGTTCGGTATGATAAGCATGTTCATGATGTTTGCGGGGCTTACCAGCGCTTATGTGGTGAGTACATCGCGCCCCGACTGGCTTAACGATTTTAAGCTGCCAAATGCATTTGCATTTAGTACCGCAGTAATTATAGCAAGCAGTATAACGTTTCACCTTGCTAAAAATGCCATTAAAAAAGACAACAGGGGTTTAACCGGTGCGCTGCTTTTGGCTACCCTTGCTTTAGGTGTTGCCTTTGTTGCGTTGCAGTTTTACGGGTTTTCTCAGGTAATAGAGGCCGGTTTTTACTTTACAGGTGCGGCAAGTACAGTTACTACTTCGTTTCTGTACATAGTAACCATAGTGCATTTAGCCCACCTTTTCGCTGGGTTGGTGGTGCTGTTGGTTGTAATTTATAATCATTTTAAACAAAAATACAATCCTTCTCAAACCCTTGGAATAGAGTTAGGTGCAATGTTCTGGCATTTTCTCGATATTTTGTGGGTTTACTTGTTTTTATTTTTCTATTTCTATTAATGAAAAAAAATGTAAATTTGAAAACTTTTTAACACTTAACACTATATGGCAGCGACAGTTACTACAACAGCTACTACTACAGGCAAAACCTGGGGCGGCGGAAACGAGCCAATGGGAGCGAGCTACGGCAAGATGATGATGTGGTTCTTCATCGTGTCCGATGCCCTTACATTCTCCGGTTTTCTTGCTTCTTACGGTTTTTCAAGATTTAAGTTTATCGAAACATGGCCAATAGCCGACGAGGTATTTACTCACTTCCCGTTTTTACATGGTGTTGATGCACCTATGTACTATGTGGCTTTGATGACCTTTATACTTATCTTTTCATCAGTTACCATGGTACTTGCCGTTGACGCAGGCCACCAGATGAAAAAAACCAAAGTTGCCATATACATGCTGCTTACAATTGTGGGTGGTTTAATATTCCTTGGCTCTCAGGCATGGGAATGGAAAAACTTTATAAAAGGCGAGTATGGTGCAGTAGAAACTTCGGGCGGTGCAATACTACAGTTTGTAGATACCAATGGTAAACGTGTAAGCATTGATGCGTTTGCTGCAAACATACCTTCAACAAGGGTGCAGAAAACAAGGAGTAACGGTGTTTGGTTTGAAGAATCTAACAGCCTTGGAGAGCATTCTGTAGAAGAAGTAATAGCGGGCTTTAAAGCTAACCCTGACATACTTATCAGGACAGAATGGATTAAAGACAAAAAGAAGACTGTACTTTCACGCGAAGAATCGCTTGCAAGGTTGCAGGATGCACAAATAGTAGTAAGAGGTGCAGACCTTATAAGGAATGAATACGGACACAAACTGTTTGCTGATTTCTTCTTCTTTATTACAGGTTTCCACGGTTTCCACGTATTCTCGGGGGTTGTAATTAACATCATTATATTCTTTAATGTACTTTTAGGTACTTATGAGAAAAGGAGAAGCTATGAAATGGTTGAAAAGGTTGGTTTATACTGGCACTTTGTAGACCTTGTGTGGGTATTCGTGTTTACCTTCTTCTACCTTGTATAATCAGATTACTAAGTTTAAAAAATTATAAGACATGGCACATTCGCACGAGTCTAACGTAAAAAGAATATGGACAGTTTTCGGGTTACTGTCAGTTATAACAATAGTAGAGGTTGCCCTTGGTATTGTTAAGCCTGACTTCCTTTTTAAAACTGACCTTTTAAAATTAAATCTCCTTAACTGGATATTCATTATCCTTACGGTTGTAAAGGCCTACTATATTATGTGGGCGTTTATGCACCTCGAGGGAGAAAAAGCTAACTTTAGGTGGACCATTGTGGCACCCTTGGTTTTCTTAATTATCTACTTAGTGTTCATCTTACTTATGGAAGGTAATTATGTTTATGACGTGTTTCATGGGTCTCATTATAAATGGATTTTCTAAAACACATTAATTATAAAAAAGGCGGTTATTAAACCGCCTTTTTTTAATTTTGCAATACATTTAAAGAACCTCATAATGAAAAAGACAATAGTGCTTTCTGTTTTGTTTGCATTACCTATTGTGGCTTATCTTTTCTTTGCTTCGGGGGTTAATACTTTTGCCAAGCTGCCTGTTGTAACACCGGGTATCAATGAGTTGCCCGCATGGCAATCACTATCGGGAGAAGATATAAAGCTTAAAGATAAAATTACCATTTTAGGCTTTCCGGGAGAAGATATACTTTACAACAAAGGCAATGCCTTTAACCTTAACCAAAAGATCTACAACAAAAACAGGGAGTTTACCGATTTTCAGATGGTAATGGTTGCCCCACTGGGTACAGAAGGGCAGGCGAAAGAACTGCTTTCAGAATTAAGCAGGCTTACAAATGTTTCGGGCTGGCATTTTGTGTTTGCCCCTAAAGAAGAAATAGAAACATTTCATGCATCTTTAAACCTTGTTGGCGGACTTGATGATAAAGCCGGCACACCAAATGTTTATATTATAGATAAAGACCTTAACCTGCGCGGACGCAAAGGCAAGAACAAAAAGGGAGAAGAAGAGTATAAAGAGGGGTATAATACTATATCTGCCGCAGAGTTGCATAACGATATGAGTGATGATGTAAAGATTATCCTGGCAGAATACCGCCTCGCCCTAAAGAAAAACAACAAAAGGAAGATTTAAATCCTGATGAAAAACAAATCATATATTGGTATTTCGTTTATAGTACTGATTTTTGGTATTTGGGCTGTGCCTAAAATAGTCGCTAAATTCCAAAAGTCAGATCTTGTTACCATTGGCCCGGTGCCGTCTTTTGAGCTGACTAACCAGAACGGGAAAACCATAACTGACGAAGATTACCTGGGTAAGGTTTATGTGGTGGAGTTCTTCTTTTCTACCTGCCCTACCATATGCCCAAAAATGAACCAGAACATGCTGAAGCTGCAACAGGAGTTTTATGGCAATCCTGAATTCGGAATTGCATCTGTAACCATAAACCCGCAGTACGACACACCACAGGTACTAAAAGAGCATGCAGAGCATTTGGGTGTTAAACACTATAACTGGCATTTTTTAACGGGAGATCAGGAATATATTTTCAACCTTGCCCGTAACGGTTTTAACCTCTACGCAGGCGAAAATAAAAAAGTAGCCGGCGGGTTCGAGCATTCGGGGCTTTTTGCGCTGGTAGATAAAGAAGGTAAAATTCGTTGCCGTATAGATAAGTTTGGTAACCCTATAATGTATTATGACGGATTGGATGACAAGGGCGTGCAGGATATAAAAGAAGATATTAAAAAGTTATTGGAAGAGTAATGGAAAATATAATGAACAGCAACGAGGCTGAAAAAAAATATAATAAATGGATAGTGCTGCTATCGGTAGCTATACCGGTAGTGGTGGCGCTGCTCTTCGGCGTTAAGCTGAAAGACCTTGGGTATGATGTTGAGCCGCTGACATTTCTTCCGCCCATTTATGCAGGTATTAATGCACTTACTGCCGTAGTGCTTGTAGTTGCAGTTATGGCTGTAAGGAGAGGGAAGCAAAAGCTGCACGAAAACCTTATGAAGTTTGCCATAAGCCTCTCGGTACTGTTTCTTGGTATGTATGTAGCTTACCACATGACAGCCGATTCTACCAAGTTTGGCGATACTAACCATGACATGGTGCTCTCTGCCGCAGAAGAGGTAACTATTGGTGCTATGCGCTATGTGTACCTGTTTATTTTGCTTACCCATATAGCCCTTTCGGTTGTAATAATTCCTTTTGTACTGATAACCTATGTAAGGGCTATTACAAACAGCTTTGAAAGGCACAAAAAGCTTGCACGTGTAACATACCCTATGTGGTTGTATGTTGCTGTTACAGGTGTTATTGTATATCTTATGATATCACCATACTACGCTAACTAAACCGGAGGAGTTACAGATATAATGATGAAGATGAAAAATGTAGTTTACACACTCGCAGTTTTATTTATGACACTATCTGCAAACGCGCAGTGTGCTATGTGCCGTGCCGCTTTAGAGAGCAGCGACAGTGGTATTAAGCCCGAAGCGGTTAATGATGGTATAGTTTACCTGATGATTTTTCCTTACCTGCTTGTAGCACTTGCAGGCTATGCGGTTTACAGGCTGCGCAAAAAGAAAAACGCGCTGCCCGAAGCAGAGGGATGAAATTACTTCATCCCGTCTATCTTCAGGTTCATTTTGCCTGACCCTTTTATAAAAGCAATAATAGCTTTATCGGTAAGTTCTATTTTTTCAAATTCAAAATCGTTCATACTGCCGTTAATAAATACACCCGGCATAGGGGAGTAGTTGTTAAGGTAGGGTGCCATGTTCTTTTTACCTTCCTCAAGGTTTTCTTTTATAGAGTAGCGGCAGCTTTCCTGTATCTTTCTTAGTATCATGCCTTCGGCAAGCCAGTTAGCAGTTTTAAGCAGTACGCTTTTGGTGTCTAAAACATAATCAAGCTGGTCAAAGTAAATTTCTTTTGTAGCAGCATTGTAGCTTGGGTAACCCGAAAGATAAATAGTACCGTTAATGCTACCTGTAAGGTCAAGCGCAATGATCATTTTACTGTCTTTGCTCCACAGGTTTACGTTTTGTACGGTAACCTTGCGCTTGCCTGAGCCAAACTCCTGCCCCTGAAAGTTCTTGGTAATTAATTTGCTTGCACTCTCATAAGTAGATACCGCTGCCACTGTAGCCGTAATTTTATCCGGCATTTTGCTTACAGCCTTTAATACAACATTCTCTTTTTTAAAGCTGCTTGCCGGTTTTTCGCCCACCCAGGTCTGCATGCTGCATTTCATGCCCATGTCCATTGTTATCTGTTTTTTAGAAAGCACGGCATCGGTAACATAAAGTTCGTTAGGTGTTACCATAAACCAGGTTTCATACTGCTCGTTAGCAAGAAAGGGAGTGCTTATTTGTTGCAGAGCATCCAGTACCTGGGGTTTAAAATCCATAGATTTAGACATGGCTTTATCAAGCTCGTCTTCAATCTGCTCTTTAAACAGCTTAACGGCAGGGTTAATCAGGTAAGTTATACTTATCTGCTTGCTGCCTATGGTAACGCTGGGGCTTTCTTTCCACTCTAAAGACTCTATGGTAGTAGCTGTTGTAATCTTCCAGTTAGAAAGCCCTATCTTGCTGTTAAAGGTTATTACGCCGTTCATGTTAACCTCGCGGGTGTCATAAAGATTCATGCCCAGTGCGTTTGTACCATACCTCACGTTTGCTGTAATTTTTATAGGCACAACGGTTTGCAGCTTTCCGTTTTTTTCACTGAATTTTATAGGTGCTGTCTTCCAGACCTTCATAGCGATGTTATCATCTTCTATCTTTTTGTCTTCATAAACAAGGCCGTTAAGTAATTTGTTAACCTGTGTTTCCACATCGGCTATGGAAATGGTTACGGGCAGGTTAATGAAAGATGTGGTGGTTTCTACGGCAACGGGTTTATCATTTCCCGGTTCCGGTTTTAATGCTTCTATCTTTTTTGCAGAAGAGCAGGATACCAGTAAAGCCGATGCAAGCGCAGCAACGGCAAAAAGTTTTAGCTTCATATAAGGCATAGTTAAAAAAACGGTGTAAATGTAGTATATAATCTGTAACAAAAAACAGTCTAAATTGTCTAATCATTGTACATTAAACAGTCAACTTTAGATAATTTAAATACCTTTGTAAAAAATCCTTTTCAGCTATATGAGAAGCAAACCAACGGCTATATACATACTAATGTTCTTTTTACTGACGGGCTATATGCACGCACAGCAAAAAAAATGGACACTTAAAGAGTGTGTAGAATATGCTTTAAAAAACAACATTTCGGTACGCCAGGCCGAACTAGACCTAAAACTCAACCAGATAGATAAAAAAGATGTATTGGGCAACTTTTTGCCAAGTGCCAATTTTACGGCAGGGCATTCCTGGAACATAGGTCTTATCCGTAACTTTTCGGGTATCCTTCAACAGCAGACAACACAGTTTACTACCGGAGGTCTAAGCACAAATGTAGATATCTTTAAGGGGCTGCAAAACCAGCGCACTAACCAGCGCGCAAGGCTAGCTGTTATTGCCGGGAAATATAATATCACTAAAATGCAGGAAGATGTGGCGCTTAACGTAGCCAATGCTTATTTGCAGATATTATTTAACCGCGAAAACCTGAAGGTGCAGAATGAGCAGCTTGAAGTAGACCTGCAACAACTGGAGCGCTCGCAACAGCTTTTGGAGGGAGGGGTAATACCACGTGGCGACCTGCTTGATATAGAGGCTACCGTTGCCGCCGACAGGCAGCGTATTATTGATGCCGAGAACCAGCTTTTGCTTTCGCGCCTGAGCCTTGCACAGTTATTACAGGTTGAGGATTTCCAGAATTTTGATATAGCCGATGAAGAGTTCATTAAAGAAGACAGCGAAGTGCTGGTGCAGACTCCTGAAACCATTTATAACAAAGCAAAAGATGAACAGACTGTAATTAAACTTGCACGCGCCAACCTTGAGGTAGCCCAGCAGGATGTAAAAATTGCAAGATCGGCATACCAGCCTACCCTACAGGGCTTTTACAGTCTTGATACAAGGGTTACTTATGATGATTATACTTCGTTTGGTGAAGACGGACAAGTAATTTCGCAAACACCACCACCATTCTGGAACCAGGTATGGGATAACAAAGGGCACTCTTTCGGGTTCCAGCTTTCTATACCCATACTTAACGGCTTTGCGGTAAGGAATAGCGTTGAGCGTGCAAAGGTTGCCGTAGAGCGCTCTAAACTGGCACTTGAGCAGCAGGAACTTGACCTTGAGCGTAATATTTACACAGCCTATACTGATGCTATTGGCGCGCTAAGAGCCTATGATGCTGCCGTTGCAGCTGCAGATGCCCGCCGCCAGTCGTTAGATTATGCCCGCGAGCGTTATGATGTGGGGCTTATCAATGTTTTTGATTTTAACCAGGCGCAGACGCTTTCTGTAAATGCACAAAGCGATGTTTTGCGTGCCAAATATGATTTTATCTTCAGGGTTAAAATACTTGAGTTTTATTTCGGAATACCAATTCTTGAACAACAATAAGAAAAAAGTTATGTCTAAGAAAACATTATATTACATATTAGGATTTTCAGTACTTATAATCATAGTACTTATCGTGTTAAGTAAAACGGGGGCTATAGGTAACCGTGAAGAAGGCAAAGAAGTAGAGGTTGCTACTGTTAAGCCTATAACCATTGTAGAAACAGTTACAGCCACAGGTAAGGTACAACCCGAAGTAGAGGTTAAAATATCTTCAGAAGTGTCGGGAGAGATAATAGGGCTTCCGGTTAAAGAGGGGCAGGCCATTAAAAAAGGTGACCTGCTTGTGCGAATCAATCCTGACCTGTATGAATCAGGAGTAAGCCGTACTGCGGCATCGCTTTCTACAGCCAAGGCAGGCTTAAGCCAGGCTGAAGCCCAGCTAAAGGAGGCAAAGGCAAATTATGAGCGTAACAAAAAGCTTTTTGATAAAGGTGTAATATCTAAATCAGAATGGGACAAAATAATTTCGGCTTATGAGGTTGCACAGGCCAACAAGCAGTCTGCCTACTTTAGTGTTCAGAGTGCCGGGGCAAATGTTACCGAAGCACGCGATAACCTGAACAGGACAACCATATATTCTCCGGTTGACGGAACAATATCCAAGCTAGATGCCGAACTGGGTGAGCGCGTTGTGGGTACACAGCAAATGGCAGGTACCGAAATTATGCGTGTTGCCAACCTTAACAATATGGAGGTTGAAGTAGATGTTAATGAAAATGACATTGTAAAAATACAGATAGGAGACCCTGCAGAGATTGAAGTTGATGCTTATCTGAGAAGGAAGTTTAAAGGCGAAGTAACCAGCATATCAAATTCGGCGAGCAGCGACCTTACTGCCGACCAGGTAACTAATTTTAAGGTGAAGGTAAGGATACTTAAAGATTCTTATGCTGATATGACAGAGGGCAAGCCTGCCAACTATTCCCCTTTCAGGCCGGGTATGACTGCCACAGTTGATATTATTACCGAAAGAAAAGAAGAAGTATTGGCAGTGCCGATTAGTGCGGTTGTTGTAAAATCTGACACTACAGGTGTTAAAAAAGATGTGGTAGCCGAACTTGAGGAGAAGGAAAATGAAATGAAGGGCGGGAGCACCGATAAAAAATATGAATGTGTGTATATAAAGCAGGGCGATAAAGCAATTTTAAAGCCTATCACTACAGGTATTCAGGATGACACCAATATAGAGGTTAAAACAGGTCTTAAAAAAGGAGATGTAGTAATTACAGGGCCATATACTACAGTTACCAAAGAACTTAATTCTGACGACAAAGTACGCGTAAAGGGTAATACACAGTAATACTATGCCTCTTATACTTAACCTTGAAACGGCAACAAAAAACTGCTCGGTATCTGTTGCAGAAGATGGTGTAACCCTTTCTCTAAAAGAATTTGCAGGTGAGGGCTATGCACATGCTGAAAAACTGCATGTTTTTATAGAGGAAGTACTTGCCGCTGCCGGTAAATCATTTAAAGATATTAATGCTGTTGCAGTAAGCATGGGGCCGGGCAGCTACACCGGGCTGCGTATAGGAGTTTCGGCAGCTAAGGGTTTGTGCTATGCGCTTAATGTGCCACTTATTGCCATTGATACCTTAGAGCTTCTTGCAAGGCAAATTACCGAACAGGAAGGGGTAATTATCCCGATGATTGATGCAAGGCGCATGGAAGTATATAATGCTGTTTTTACTACTGACTTTATTAAGCTAAGGGAAACCAAAGCGGAGATTATCACTGCGGATTCTTTTACAGAACTTAATGGCCCTTTGCATTTATGTGGCGACGGTGCCGAAAAGTGCCGTGAGGTATTAGGTAATCAAGGTAAGTTTGTTTACCACAGCAATGTACAATATCCATCATCATCTCAAATGAGCCTGTTGTCATATAATAAATATAAAATAAGCGACACTGTTGATGTCGCTTATTTTGAACCTTATTATTTAAAAGATTTTATTGTAAACAAATAGCCTTAGATAATTGTGCTAAGGTAAGCTCCGAGTTTTTTAAGGTCGTTGTCGTTAGAAGGGTCTATCCTGTTTTCTTTAACGTATTCCTTAATTTCTTTTTCTTTACCCGGTACTAAAGAGTAAACATCTTTTTTCTTGTCAGACATAAATACTACAGGCCCTCCGTTAAACTGAATGTAATATTCAGGATCGAGTTTCTTGTAGTTCGCAGCCTTATACCTTTGGTAACCGCCTGTAGGGTGTTGCTCCGGCTGTAGCTCTACACGTTCCCTTTTATATATTGTTACGTTAGGGGTTTCACTAACAACAACAAGATAGTTTTGGCTTGCCACACCATCTTCGTTGGTGTATTTGGTAAACTTATACATTGCCATATTGTTGGTTAGCCTTACAATGGTATTTTCTTTAGGATCTAATACCATTATATTGTTGTCGTCAACTTTTAGTTCCATTTCATCGCTATAGGCATTATAGCGGGCAAGTATAAGTTCTTTAGTGTCATCAACCCTTGCAGCATTAAAGTTCTCTATAAAATATTGTGTACCCGTTGCCGGCTCGCTTGGCGCTTTTTTGCTTAGCGTATATCCTAAACGGCCTGACTCGCTCACGTAAGTCTGAGATTTAAATTCCTGTGCCTGCGAAAATGCGGCTGTGCATAGTGCTGTAAGTGTAAATACTTTTAAAATTTTCATTATTATAGTTTTTAATAGTGGCTCAAAAATAGAAATTTAATTTTTCTGTAATGTTATTCATATAATATTTAACAAATAACATGCCATCTATTAAAGTACTGAGTTGTCTTTGTCCGGTAACGCCCTTACATTAATATCGCGCTGCGGAAAGGGAATCTCAATCCCTTCTTTATCAAATTCAATTTTAGTATTTTCCTTAAAGTCAGATAACATCTGCCAGAAATCAGCATTAGTGGCCCATACAAACACCTGAAAGTTAACCGAGCTGTCAGCCAGATCTTTTATACGTATTACAGGTGCAGGATCTGCCAGTATTGTTTTATCCATTTCTATAATGCGGATTAAAACACTTTTTACATGGCTAATATCGCTGTTATAGGCTACACCAATAATAAGTTCTGCTTTACGTATCGGTTCTTTAGAGTAGTTTTTAATATTTCCGTTAGAAAGTGCTCCATTAGGTATATATACCACTTGGTTATTAGGGGTAAGCATGCGGGTATATAAAATCTGTATTTCAGTAACGGTACCCCCTTCGCCCTGCACTTCTATAAAATCGCCAACCCTGAAGGGTTTAAATAATATGATAAGTATGCCTCCTGCAAAGTTAGAAAGCGAACCCTGCAAGGAAAGGCCTATTGCCAGACCGGCCGCACCAATAACGGCAACAAATGCAGACGTCTCTACACCCAACGCGTTTACTACCATTATAAAAAGGAAAATCCTTAGTATCCAGGTAAGCAGGTCCATCAGGAATTTTATAAGTGTTGGGTCCATATCCTGCCTGCGTGTCATGATACGCTTCATGAACCACCTGAAAAACTTAATGGCGATTATGCCTATAATCAGTATGGCAATAGCCTTTAAAAGATTAGGAAAAAAATCGACAAGGCTTTCGCTGAGCCTTTCTAAAGCATCATTAAAATCGTTCATTTTTAATATTTAATTTTAACATCATTTAAAGCTTCTTCTGCTGTAGAAACCGGCAAATTACAAGCCTTATTCTTACAAACATAAAACATTAAAGTATCTTTAACAAAGCGGTTTTCAAGAAAAGGAATATCAGACGGGGTTATAGCGCCTGCTTTTATAACATGCGGCAGGTATTCTTTATTTATCTCCTTTATGGCATATAGCGCATTGCTTCCGCATACGGCAAGTTCCCTGTTTTCTGCCGAAAGGCTAAGCCATAGGTTGAGCCAGTTAGAAAATGCTGAAGGATAATCGAGCGAGGGCAGTATATGATACAGCATTTGCAGTGCAATTTTCTCATAATGGCTATTATTGTACAGCAGGCTTAGCGTGTAAAGCACATTTGCCATAACTGAATTAGAGGCAGGTATTACATTGTCTTCGGTCTCAAAATGCGGAGCTATCAGTTTTTCGCCGTTAAATGAATTATAGGCAAAAAATTGCTGCTTTTCATCATAAAAATGATCAAGGCAATAATCGGTAAGCTGGCGTGCATACGTTAGCCATTTTTCATCAAGAGTTGCTTCATATAACCTGATAAGTGCCTGCGCGGTCAGCGCATAATCCTCCAGGAAGCCTTCTATTTTGGTAGTCCTGTTTTTGTAGGTTCTCCATAAATTGCCTTCCGGGCTCCACATAACTTCAGTTATAAATGCAGCATTTTTAAGCGCAGCAGTAAGATATTCTTCTCTTCCCAACGCCATGTAGCAGTCTGCGTAGCCTTTTAGCATAAGCGCATTCCATGATGTCAGCACTTTGTCATCAAGCCGTGGACGCTGTCTTTTTTCACGTTCTGCAAACAGCAGCTTTTCCCATTCGTGTTTTTTGTGCCTTAATGCTTCTTCGGTAATGCCTGTATTCTGCGCCAGCTCATTTAACGGAAGCGTTTGTATAAGCACAAACTTACCGTCTTCCCAGTATCCTGTTTCATTTATATTGAATACAGCGGAAAATAAGTTAAAATCCTCACCAAGCAAATCTTTAAGTTCCTGCTTTTCCCATACATAAAAAGCCCCCTCCTCTAAATGATTGGCAGGCGTAAGGCTATCGGCATCCAGCGCACTGTAAAAAGCGCCGGATTCGTGTGTCAGCTCACGCTTTACAAAATCCATTGTTTTTTCTATTACTTCTTTATAAAGCGGGTTATTTGTGCGTTTGTAGGCTTCTGCATACAGGCTCATTAATTGCCCGTTATCATAAAGCATCTTTTCAAAATGCGGCACGTGCCAGCGCATATCAACCGAATAGCGCGAAAAGCCGCCGCCAACAGTATCAAAAAGTCCGCCCCATGCCATCCGGGTGAGGGTAAGGTCTGTAAAGGCTAAAATGTCAGGCCTGTTTTCCTGATAACCGTAGCGCTGTAAAAAAAGGTAATTATCCGGCAGCATAAATTTTGGTGCACGGGCATAGCCACCATACTCATCGTCAAAGCTGCGCGACCATTTTTCTATAATCGGCTTTATGTTATCAGGGTGTGGTATAGGGCCTTCTTCAGTATTGCCTACCGGTATCATAGCCTGCACGCCTGCATGCAGCTTTTCGGCATACTCTATTACTTTTTCAGGTTCGCTTTTAAAAAGCCCCTGTAGTTGCTCTAATGCAGATATCCAGTTTTCCTTACGGAAGTAAGTCCCGCCCCAAACGGGCCTGCCGTCTGGCAGCAGTACTACATTCATAGGCCAGCCACCCTGCCCGGTCATTAACTGAACCGCTTTCATATAAACAGCATCTACATCAGGCCTTTCTTCACGGTCAACTTTTATCGAAACAAAATGACTGTTCATTACTTCCGCCACTTCATCATCCTCGAAACTTTCATGCTCCATAACATGGCACCAGTGGCATGCTGAATAACCAACACTTAAAACAATAAGCTTGTTTTCGGCTTTTGCTTTTTCAAGTGTGGTTTCGTTCCATGCTTTCCAGTATATCGGGTTATTGGCATGTTGTAACAGGTATGGGCTGGTTTCTGTAGAAAGTTCGTTCATCAGGCGTGTAATTTATACTGTAAAGTTAGGTAAAATGCCTGTGGGAGCAATAAAAATAACTTTACTTAACAGCCACTAAATGTATAAGCAAAAGTGAAGTTAAAACATGAATATATCATGTTTTGAT
>NZ_JAMWYY010000016.1 GCF_024305175.1 Flavobacterium sp. | reverse complement strand
TTTTTCATTTTCAAAATTAATGATATATTTGTAGAATAATAATCGCTTTTTCGATTTATTTTCTTCTATTTATCTTTATAAATATAAAGAAAATTATTGCAAAAAAATAATTTTATGACAGTAAGTGACCTTCTTAAGGAAAGAAACAGGAAGATCGTGGAGCGGTACCACCAACTAAAAAAACTAAAGATGAAGAGCCATGATGCTAAAAAGATTATCAGTGCTGAGTTTAATAATCTGTCTATTTCTACAATTGATCAGGTTATATATAATAAGAACTATTCTAATAGCCCACTATCTGAAGAATAAATACCTGTAGTTGGTAAATAAAAAAAGCTTCGGGCACTACTTCGAAGCTTTTTCTCAATGTATAAAAGATACAAACTTAACTACAGGCTTTCATTTTTTATTACCCTGATTTTACCAGCAGGTATCTGGGCTGCATTGTCTTTAACTATAAGTACCCCTAAAACATTTAAGGGTATATCAATAGGTTCGCCGGAATGCTTAATATCTTCCAGCAAATGCTCGTAATCTGCGGGGTTAAGCATTATAGAGTCACCCTTATCAATCCGCTTTTCAAAAAGGTAATTACGGATTGAAGCAACAGATACATGTCCTATGGTTAAAAGATCGGGCATAAAAGATATTTTTATTATGCTAAAATAGCACTGGGAAAATAGTTTTTTATAAAGGTTATGTTAAATAACAAAGCCTTAATCATCAGTACGTTTCTGCCACGGAAACCTGCCTTCTATCTCTACCTCTATAGATATGCTTAAAAAAGTTCGTATTAGTACTATAACCGCAAGTATAAGTACCTGCTGCATGGTTGGGTTAGTAACAACGGTAGATATGATATCTCCTGCAACAAGTATTTCGAGCCCCAACAGTATCGCCTTGCCCAGTTCCTGCCGAAGCAAACGGTAAGAACGCGGTGTTATGCCCTGCCTTATAAATAAAAACCTGAATAAAGCAACTGCCATACCACCCACTATAGTTACTATACCTGCTGCTTCTGTAAAACGGGCAATATAATCTATGTATAGTTTTATGTCTTCCATAAACTTAAAATTAGCTTTAATAAATTATAATTGAGTGAAAATGAGGTTAAAAAACCTTCATAAGCACATCTGTTATTAATTGCTATCTTTGCCCAAAATAAACGCTATGGCAACTTTTCAGGATTTCGACCTGCCAAAATCTTTACAAAAAGCAATAGATGAGCTGGGTATCAGTAACCCAACCCCCATACAGGAACGTGCTATGCCCGTTATACTTTCAGGACGTGATGTTATGGGTATTGCACAAACAGGTACAGGTAAAACATTTGCTTACCTGTTGCCGGTTTTAAAGCAATGGAAGTTTGCCAAGACAGATACTCCCCGTGTTGTTATTATAGTACCTACACGTGAGCTTGTGGTACAGGTAGCGGAAGAAACAGAAAAGCTTACACAATATATGTCGGTACGTGTGCTGGGTATATATGGCGGTGTAAACATTAATACGCAAAAAACCAAGGTGTATGAAGGCGTAGATATCTTAGTGGGCACGCCGGGCCGTATTATGGATTTAGCGCTGGATGGCGTAGTACGTTTTGATGCCCTTCAAAAACTGATAATAGATGAGTTTGATGAGATACTTAACCTGGGCTTCCGCTTTCAGGTAACCTCAATACTTTCTATGATGAAGCAGAAAAGACAGAACATTCTTTTTTCTGCAACCATGACAGATGAAGTAGATGAAATGCTGAACGATTTTTTTGATTTCCCTGAAGAAGTATCGCTTGCACCATCGGGTACGCCGCTGGAAAAGATAAAGCAACAGGGCTATCATGTGCCTAATTTCCTTACCAAGCTAAACCTCCTGAAAGTGCTTTTACAAAGCGATGAACTGCAAAGAGTACTGGTTTTTGTAAATAACAAACGTACTGCCGACCTGGTTATGGAAAGCCTTGAAGAAGAACATGAAGGGCAGTTTGGTGTAATACACTCCAACAAATCCCAGAATTACCGCCTTAACACCATGGCTTTATTTCAGGAAGGAGAGCTAAGAGGTATAGTTACTACTGATGTTATGGCACGCGGACTTGATATTTCGGGCATAACCCATGTTATTAATATAGAGTTTCCTGATGTACCGGAGCAATATATACACCGTATTGGCCGTACCGGGCGGGCCGATGCCGAAGGTACAGCCATAAGCATGATAAGCCCTAAAGAAGAAGAGCAGCAAATAGAAACCGAATTGCTGATGGAAAAAGAGCTTGAGCTGCTTCCGCTTCCTGAAAATGTAAAAATTGAAGAAAAGCTGCTAGATTTTGAGAAAACCAAGCAAAAAGTAAAGCAACTGCTAAAAAAGCCGAAACATGAGGGCGGCGAAGCTTTTCATGAAAAGAAAGACAAAAACAAGAAAGTAAACCTTGGCGGCCCCGGGAAGCGCAAGCCCCGTAAAACCGCACCACGCAACCGTGCCGCTGAAGCTAAGAAAACCGCTAAAAAGAAAAAGGGGAAGTAAAATTATTTCTTTTCTTTAAGGGTTTTATTTTCAGTAAATACTAAACAAACGGGTTGGCAAACCTCAATTTTCTTGCCGGTGTCCTGCAATATACCTGTTACTTTATCTCTTTTAAATATTACTATATTATTGCTGTTCTGGTTTGCTACCAGTACATAATTGCCCGTTGGGTCTATAGTAAAGTTACGTGGTGCCTCACCCAGAGTGCTTATCTGTTGCACCATATCAAGCTTTCCGTTAGCATGTACCCTGAAAACCGTTATATTATTGGCGTTTCCCCTGTTGGTGGCATACAAGAACCTGCCGCTTTTAGTTATATGTATGTCAGCCGCACCGTTTTGCACAACCCTGTCGGTAGGTGCTACAGTAGTTTCCTGTATAGCGTTAAGGTTACCGTCGTTATAGCTGAAAGCAGTTAATGTTGCATCAAGCTCGTGGAGCAGGTACATAAAAATTCCGTTAGGGTTAAAAGCCATATGGCGAGGGCCACTGCCCTTTTTTACATCTTTGGCTTCTTTTAAAACAAGTGTTTGCGCTCCTCCGTCAGGGTTGTAATTATAGACATATACTTTATCGGTACCCAAATCATTAGCCAGTACATATTGCCTGTCAGGCGAAAAACAGACCATGTGCACGTGCGGGCTTTTCTGTCTTTCGGTTACACTGCTGCCTGTGTGGTTTACTACCTGTTTTGCATCTTTAAGGCTGCCGTCAGCGTTACGTCCAAAAACCGCTATACTGCCGCCACTGTAGTTAGCAACGATAACATTTTTCTCATCACTAATTATATAACATGGGTCTGCACCTTTAGCATCTTTCTTATTCAAAAGCTTAAGCCTGCCATTTTCAGGCTCATATTTAAATGCGCTTACTGTACTCTCCCCGCCGTTTTCATTAACGCTGTACACAAAGCTATTATCTGCCGATACAGTAATGTAGCTCGGGTTAATAACACCTTTGGTATTGTCTTTCAGTTTGGTTTCGGCAGTTGCGGCATCAAAATCATATACATATATGCCTTTGCTCTCGCATTGGTTGGTATAGGTACCCACAATAAGGTTATATTTTTCCTGAGCGTTTGCGTTCATAATCCCTATTAAAATGAGTAAACGGTAAAATTTCATTGTAAGTGGTTTGGGTCGTTAAAACAAAAATAGGTAATTAAAGCCTTATTTGCATTACACCCCGCAATTACTTGGCATATTTAGAATAAAAATTAGTATTTTTGACAAACTAAAAATCAGAATGCAGTTTAAACACCCGGAAATCCTTTACTTCCTTTTCCTGCTGGTTATACCCATTGTGGTGCATTTATTTCAACTGCGGCGTTTTCAAAAACAATACTTTACCAATGTTAAGTTCTTAAAGGAGCTAAGCATGCAAACCCGCAAAAGCTCTGTCATAAAAAAATGGCTGCTACTCTTTACAAGACTATTGTTGCTAACCTGCCTTATCATAGCATTTGCACAGCCTTATTTTAAAGCGGCTGGAGATGCTAACAAGGGCAATGAAATGGTGATACTGTTAGACAATTCTTTCAGTATGCAGGCCAAAGGCAGCAAAGGCGAGCTGCTTAAAAGGGCTGTACAGGATATACTGGAAAGCACTCCGGATGATAAAACATTCTCTGTAATTACCAATACTTCTGCTTACTGGGATACTGATGTACGTTCGGTGCAGAAAGAATTGCAAAACCTTAAATACACAGATGTACCTTTCCGCCCTGATTTCCTGCTTACCAAAGCACAGGCTAAAAATCCTTCTGCGGGAAGGGATATTATTATTATTACTGATGCCGTAAACCTGCGTCCCGAAGATATAAGCTCATTAAGCCCCGACAGTCCCGTTTATTTTATTACACCCGAAGCTGAGAATAAGGTAAATGTTTCTGTTGACAGCGTTTACATTGCCCAGGTACTGGATAACTTTTATGAGATAAATGTTACGCTACAGGCTTTTGGCCAAGTAGAAAATGAAATACCTATAGCACTGTATAACGGTAAAAACCTTACAGCTAAAACAGTTGTAAAATTTAATGAGCAAAAACAAGCTGCTACGTTTACCATACCAAAAACAGATTTTCATGGATATGTAAGCATTGATGATAAAAGCCTTGCTTATGATAACACTTACTTTTTCAGCATTTCTAACCCTGAAAAATTAAATGTTACTGCCATAGGCGAAACGGCACAAAATGATTTCCTCAAACGCATTTATACTGAAGATGAATTCAATTTTACAGCCTCAGAATTACGTAAGCTTGATTATAATGCACTCGAGAAACAGGACGCAATACTCCTTAACGAACTACAGGAAATTCCGCAGTCGCTTGTCACAACTCTTAAATCGTTCTATGAAAAAGGCGGTAACATAGTAATCATTCCCGCTAAGGAAGCTACTGCTCAAAACCTCAACAGCCTTACTACAGGCATAGCAGGTATTACCTATTCAGGGCCTGTAAATACAAAAAAACAGATAACAAAGATAGCTTTCAGCCATCCGCTCTATCTAAGTACATTTGAAAAAAGGACTGATAATTTCCAGTATCCTGAAACTAATTCAGGATTTACTCTTAATAATGGTGCTGCGGTATTATCTTATGCCGATGGTTCACCTTTCCTTGCCTCTGCCACCAACAAACTCGGTAATATATATGCTTTTGCTGCGCCTTTAAACAATAACAACAGTAACTTCAGAAATTCCCCGTTGATTGTGCCTACGCTCTATAACATGGCGCAAAACAACAGCCGTACAGGCATTAATGCTATAACTATCGGCAAAGGTGAAAGCCTTTTACTCGATGCTGTGCTCTCTAAAGATGAGGTTGTAACCGTACGTAATGAAACTACTGACTTTATACCGATGCAGCAGGTTCTGAGCAATAAGGTAAAGCTGTCTTTCGGAGATTACCCAGAAGAAAGTGGCAATTATGCCGTATATAAGGGCGATGAGAAACTGAAAGATATCAGCTTTAACCATGCCCGTACTGAAAGCAACCTTTACCAGCAAAGCAGCCGGATACTAAATGATTATACCATTACAGACTCTTTAGCCACAGTATATAACGATATACAATCGGAACGTACTGCCAATGAGCTTTGGAAGTGGTTTATAATAGGTACGCTTATTTTTTTATTACTTGAACTTCTTATTCAAAAATTTGTAAAATGAACCTACTAATTAAAAATGCCGTTGTTACAGACAAAAGCAGTGCTTTAAACGGAACTGTAACCGATATTAAAATTGAAAACGGCATTATTAAGCAAATAGGAAAAGATATAACACCTGAACCCGGATTTGAGATTCTGGAACTGGAAAACCTGCACATTTCGCAAGGATGGTTTGATAGCTCTGTAAATTTTGGTGAACCTGGTTTTGAGGATCGTGAAACCATTGCAAATGGTTTAAACACCGCTGCTTTAAGCGGATTTACAGCCGTTGCCCTTCAGCCTACAGGCAACCCTATAGCCGACACACAGGCAGACATTCATTTTTTAAAAGCTAAAGCAGCCGGGCACGCCACAAGCCTTTATCCTATTGGTGCGCTAACAAAAGGAAGCGAAGGGAAGGACATAGCCGAATTATTTGATATGCAGAATGCAGGTGCAGTAGCTTTCGGGGATTATAACAAACCCATTGCCGATGCTAACATACTAAAAATTGCGTTGCAATATGTACAGTATTTTAACGGGCTTGTTATTGCCTATGCGCTAGACGAAAAAATTAAAGGCAAAGGGGTTGTACACGAAGGTGCGGTAAGCACAAAGCTCGGACTTAAGGGCATACCTGCTTTAGCTGAAGAACTACAAATAGCCCGCAACCTTTTCCTGTTGGAATATACAGGAGGTAAAATGCATATACCTACCGTTTCTGCAGGCAAATCGGTACAGCTTATCCGTGAGGCAAAAGCAAAGGGACTGAATGTAACGTGCAGCGTTGCAGTACATCACCTCTTTTTAACCGATGAAGTGCTTACCGGCTTTGATACCCGCTATAAAGTTGCGCCGCCACTTCGTCCCGAAACAGAAAGGCAGGCACTTATTGATGGCGTGCTGGACGGAACTATAGATATGATAACATCTGACCACAACCCTATTGATATAGAAAACAAAAAGCTGGAGATTGACCTTGCCAAAGACGGTACAATAGGGCTTGAAAGTGCTTTTGGGGCATTGCTAACTGTACTACCATTAGATACTGTTATAGAAAAACTAACCGCCGGCAAAGCTTTATTCGGGATTGAAGACAACACTATTGCCGAGGGAAGTAAAGCGAACCTAACACTCTTTAACCCTGATACCGAGTATACTTTTACAAAGGCAGATATACTTTCCAAATCGAAAAACTCTGCTTTTTTAGGGCAAAAGCTTAAAGGCAAGGCCTATGGTATCTACAATAACGGAAAATTAATCCTGAAAAAATAATAGCATGAAAAAGCTCCTCGGATTACTATTAATTATAACTGTCTTTTCCTGCGAAAAAGCTAAAGAGACAGTAAATAAAAGTGGAAAAGCTATGGGCGAAACCGCCACAGAGTTTATAGACGGAGTTGCAGAAGGTGTGGATGGCACACTGGATAGTAAAATAATTCTCTCGGACTCCCTGAAAGAAAAAGGAATAAATATTGGTAAATACCGCATAGAAAAAGACTCTGTAGGTAATAACAACATGCTTGTAATTTACATAATAACAGAGAAAGATTTTAATGATGTACTTACTTTTAAGGTTTTCGATAAAAAGAATATTGAATACGGCAGGCAAACAATTGAGTTGAATAGTAAAGGGGGTAAAGCCGCTTACTATGATGTTATATTTGACAAAAGGACTGACATAGAATCTAAAAGCATTATAAAAGTTGACTGATATGAATTACAATACAGTTGAAGAAGGAAAAACTATAGCCATAGTAAGCTATCTTACTATTTTCGGTTCGGTAATAGCTATAGTGATGAACAACGACAAGAAGAATATTTTTGCTTCATTCCACATAAGGCAGGCTTTGGGTATCATTCTGTTATTCTTTACATTGGGCTATCCTATCGGCTATTTTGACAGCTGGATGGTTTCATCAGCTTTCTATCTTTTTTTCTTTATATTGTGGATATATGGGTTTATTGGCGCTGTGCAGGGCCAAATGTACCTTGTACCTGTTTTGGGCCCGTTTTTTCAAAAAATTTTTAAAGGTTTATAATGCAGAATAATTTATTACTATACCACCTTGTAAGGCAGCCAAAAGTAAAAAAAGACAAAAACCCGCTACTCTTGCTTTTGCATGGCTACGGCAGTAACGAGGAAGATCTTTTTTCGTTTGCAGAACAATTGCCGGGCGAATATTTAATAGTTTCGGCACGCGCTCCCTACAGCTTACCGCCCTACGGTAATGCGTGGTATGCCATTAATTTTGATGCGGGCATGAATAAATTTTCTGATGAGGTGCAGGCGGTAGCCTCACGCGACCTTATCTCAAAATTTATTGATGAGCTTATTGACACATACCCAATTGATAGAGAAAAAATAACGCTTATAGGCTTTAGCCAGGGCGCCATACTCAGCTATGCAGTTGCAATAACTTATCCACAAAAAATACAAAGGGTTGCAGCACTAAGCGGCTACCTTAATACTGAAATAGCAGGTAAAGAATATAGTAAAGATGAGCTTGCCAAATTAAAGCTATTTATATCACATGGTACGGCAGACCAGGTTATACCTGTAGATTGGGCGCGTAAAGCACCTGAGTTTTTCAGGGATTCAGGCATCGAAACTGAATACCATGAATATCCGGTTGGACACGGTGTTGCTCCGCAAAATTTTTACGATCTACTTAGCTGGATGGAGAAAACAGCTTGATTTTTGGCTCTAAATATATTCATATAAGAAGAAAGCTAAGTTTACACTTAGCTTTCTTCTTTATCGTCTCCTGTTATTTGTTGTTCCTCTATAGCTGCACCGGCATATTGCAACATTCCGTTTTTAAGTAACGAGTAACCATTTTGCATTTGCAGTGTCCATACATTATTTTTATAAGGTGTTCCCTCTTTTTCGCGCTTTAAGAGGATGCCTGTATGTTCTTCAGGCAGGAATAATTCGGCTCGGTTACCGTTCTCCTCAAAAATGATAAATGCACTTTTAGATATGCCTTCACTTTTAAGCTCTTCAATACTGTTAAGGCGGTAGCCCTCTTCAAATACCCGTATACATTCGTTACGGATGACCGACCACCTGTAACCCGCAGAGAGTACACAGCCGTTAGCGTCTTTATCAGTACCCAGCATTACCTTTTTATCGGCAGGCATAACAGTACTGTCGTCGTCACGCTCTTTCAGCATAAAATCGCAGGCGCAAAACAAAAAGATAACAGCAGCCAGTGCTAACAGCTTTTTCATATCCGGTTAAAATTGGGAACTAAAAGTACAAAAATATTTAATACATGCTATGGGTATGCACAAGGGTTTCAACAGTCTCATAACTAACCTCGCCGTTGTCTTCTATAAAGTATTTTATTAGTACTTCTCCCCACATTTTACCATCAGTAAAATCGGCTATAACCCAACGGTTATTCAGCACTTTTATCTTATTAATGCGGAACGGTGCATTATTAATTGACGGGTATGTAATAAGCGGGTTACCTGCTTCATTATTATTCAGTTTATAAAGCCCGTCCCTTACTTTTATGGCTATCTGGTCAGCATCCTGGTCCCTGAAATAATTGCGGGCGTTCAGGTTTTGGTTTAACGAGAAATAATTAGCTCTCTCTAAAAGGTCTTTATTTACTGCCAGGCTGTCCTCAAGCTTTTTTATTTTACCTGAAACCGATGTATTACGTTTTTCTTCAAAAGCAAGCCGGTTACTAAAGTACATGTAAGTAAAAATGTTTATCAGTAACGAAAAAATAAAAAGGTATAGGTATAAATTCTTTTTCATCAGGTAACTATATGGTTATTTCAAGGTTATCATAAGCAAGAAAAACATTTTCGGGAAGCATGCCCTCCACTTCGGCATGAAACCCCATCAGGTGGCTTATATGCGTCAGGTAAGCCTTTTCAGGCTTTACTTCGCTAATCAGTTGCAGGGCATCTTCTATATTAAAATGGGTAGCATGCGGCTCAAACCTAAGTGCACTTACCACTAAAACTTTTACGCCTTTAAGCTTTTCTATTTCATCAGGCACTATATGCTTTACATCGGTAAGGTAGGCAAACGCCCCTACCCTGTAGCCAAACACCTCTAGAGAGCCATGATAGGCCAGTACTGGCACTGCTGTTTTATCAGCTATCGCAAAAGGTTCATGCGCGTTTACTTCATTAACCTTTACAGATGGTGCCCCGGGATATTTATTCTCCTCTTCAAAAATATAATCAAAACGCTTTTTAAGGCTTTCTATTACCCTTTTCTGTGCATAAACGGGTATATCACCCTGCCGGAAGAAAAAAGGGCGTATATCGTCAAGCCCGGCAGTATGGTCGGCGTGTTCGTGGGTGAATAATATGCCGTCTAACCTCCCGCAACCTGAAACCAGCATCTGCTGCCTGAAATCAGGCCCGCAGTCTATAACATAAGAAGCGCCCTCCCAGTACATCCATACACTTACGCGCAGGCGTTTGTCTCTCGGGTCACTGCTAAGGCAAACCGGGTGGTCAGACCCTATTACCGGTATGCCCTGAGATGTTCCTGTACCTAAAAAACGAACCTTCAAAATAAGCTGATTTTTTTACAAAAATAACATTATTTGTTTTATTAGAGTCTTTGATTCTTTAACTTTGCAATAGAACATATAAGCTATGAAGTTAACGGACAAAGACATTACCCTTAAGGGCGATAAAATCATAGAACACGTACCTTCTATAAAAGACAAGACTTTACGCATTAACCTGAACGAAAATATTTACGGTACATTTTCTGAAATTGGCGCAGGCCAGGAAACCGTAAGGCATTTTTTTCGTGCAGGCGGTTCTTCAGGAACCATAGCAAAAGCCATGTCGGCTTATGATAAAGACTTCAGCGATGCCATTTATGGCGTTGAGGACGACGGGCGTTACGTTACCGAAAGCAGGCTGAAGAAAATGCTGACCCACGAGGTTAAGATTATAGAAAGCAGGCTAAAAAGGGAGAAACACCCCCATAAAATGTTTTTTAGCTATGCCAACACTGTAGCCACCATAGATTTTGCTAAGCAATTTAAAGGACACGGCTGGGTTGGTATAAAATATCAGGTAGAGCCGGATGAAGATTATAACGAAATAATACTGCACATCCGTTTTAAGGAGAATGATGCAAGGCTGCAGCAGGAAACCCTAGGTATATTGGGTGTTAACCTTATATATGGTGCTTTTTATAAGTACAATGACCCAAAAAAACTACTACGCTACCTATATGACCACCTTGATAAAGACCAGCTTGAAATAGACACCATCAACTTTTCGGGCCCACGCTTTGCCAATGTAGATAACCGCTTGATGAGCCTACAGCTTGTAAAGAACGGTATGACCGATGCGGTTATGTTTAACCCTGACGGGCACAACGTGCTGCCTGCCGCAGTATTATACAAAAAAAATATACTTGCGCTGCGTGGCAGTTTCCGTCCTGTTACTAAAGTTAATATGGATATCCTGCAAAAATCGCATGAGATGTTCCTTGAAGAAAATAAGGTGGATAAAGAGAAAACACTTGTTGTTTTTGAAATTACCCTATCTAACCTGCGGAGCGAAGGCGAGATTGATGAACGCGACTTTTTAGACAGGGCCGAGCTGCTTTGCTCTATCGGGCAAACGGTAATGATATCTAACTTCCAGGAATATTATAAAGTTGTAGAATACTTCAGTAACTACACCAAAGCCCGTATGGGGCTTGCAATGGGAGTAAATAACCTTATTGATATTTTTGACGAAAAGTATTACCGCCATCTTAGCGGAGGAATACTCGAAGCCTTTGGTAAGCTGTTTTACCGCGACCTTAAGGTATTTTTATACCCTATGAAAGATGAAGACGGTACTATTATAAACTCGGAAAACCTTAAAGTACACCCAAGGATGAAAGAGCTATATAAGTTCTTTAAGTTCAACGGCAAAGTGGTAGATATACCGGGGGTTAAAGAAGAATATCTTGAAATTTTCTCAAGAGAAGTGCTTAAAATGATTAATAAAGGACAAAGCGGATGGGAGCACATGCTGCCGGAAGGTATTGCCGACCTAATTAAAAAGAACCATTTGTTTGGTTATGACCCTAAAAGGCTATTGCCTGCACATACCGATGAAACGGTAGAGAATACATAAATAAAGCCTGCTATACAAAATTCTCATAACGTGCCCTTACAAAGTTAAAGGTTCCATAGCAAACAAGGCCTACTGCAATGGCAACGAGTAAATAGGGGCCATATGATGTTTCCTGTAAAAACCCAAATGCTTTTGAAGTATTTCCGGCATTGGAAGCATTGGCCTCCCAGGCGGCTTTTAAAAAAAGCCATGCCAGTAAAAGCCATACAACGCCACGGGCTATATAGCCTGTTTTGCCTGCTGTCATCATCCCCTTCCTGCTTTTTTCGTTAACGGCTTTATCTACATGCTCTTTATATTTTTCTGAATATCCGTAATAAATCTGATACAGGCCTACACCCAGAAGTATCAGGGCTGCAATACCTGTAAGCACCTGCCCGAAAGGCTTTGTAAGCAACTCCCGTGCTAAATTTTCCTTGCTGTCGTTACCACTTCCGGATGCGCTTATAAATAATTTACGCACCACCTGAAAGGCTATACCACCATAGGCTATTGCGCTAAATAAATAACGGGCTCTTTTTGCATATTCTTTTTTTTTATCCTCGCTACTGTCGCTATTTCCTGTAAATGCCTGAATTAGCCTCCATATGCAATAGCACACTAACCCAACAGCTAACAACCCCAGCAACACCTGCCCGCCGGGCTGACTGTATAAAAAATTAAAGACACCATTTTTATCTGTATCACCCGTAGATTTTCCGTTGATATTAAAAGCAGCCATAAAAGTAAGCAGTCCCAATAGTGCATATACTATACCCTTGGCAGTAAAACCTGCTTTGGCAATAATTTCGAGTTTAGATGAAGTAGCCTTTAGTGTAGTCATTATAATGAGGTTTACAGATAAAGTTATCTCATATAACCTTTACATCATACTAATTACTTCCTAAAAATTTTAGTGTATTATTTTGTAATAATTATATAACATGATGGAAAATAGTATGTTAATTATATTTTCTTACAAATAAAACTTAAAAATGATTAATAAATAATTACATTTATATATAGAATCGTCAATATATGAAATCCACAACTAAAATTTTACTCCTATTATTTATTGCTATAATTTTTGCCGGCTGTAAAAGCATGCAAATAAAAGCTGACAGAGATGCCGATGGTATAGCCGATACAGTAGATGACTGCCCGGATGATGCAGGACTTCCGGCTTTTAACGGGTGCCCTGATACTGATAATGACGGCATTATGGATAAAGATGATACATGCCCTTTTGCAGCAGGAGACATATCATTGAATGGTTGCCCTGACCGCGACGGAGACGGCGTGCCTGATGATTTTGATAATTGCCCTGATGTTCCCGGCCCGATAGAAAATATGGGATGCCCCTGGGCAGACACCGATGGTGATGGTGTATTAGATAAAGATGATTTGTGTCCGGATATAATGGGTACAGCTGGTAATTCAGGTTGTCCTGAAGTAAGTTCCCCAATGATTAAGTTCCCACAGTTCCCCTCTAAACCACCCCGCCCGTCTGATGTTGAAACTGTTTCGCGTACTTATTTTAAAGGTGAAAGCTTAGGCAATGTTGATGATATAATCAGTGCAGCACTGGATAAAAATGGCTACACCCGCAAAAGCTATTTTTATGTAAAAGATGGATTTGCCATTGTTACCCAGCTTGAGAAAACCGATAAAAAAGGTAAGCCCTTAACAGGGGATGACCGTTGGACAAAAGAGATTTACAGTAGCGAAGGCTTTTCGTTATCAAGTTATTTTGAAGCACTCTTTAATGCCCAGACAGGCTATTATCGCTGTATTGTTTTTATAGTCAGCAAAGATCCGCTGGTATTTACTGAAAAAGAAGAAGCGGATGCAGAATGGGCAGACGAACTTCTTTATGATGGCGGAACATATTTATCTGAAGATATAGCAAGTATGCCTTTTACCAAGCAGCACAAAGTTACTGCCTTGATATACCAGTTTAAAAAGACTGAGAACAACGAAAAAGCTTCGTTAATAAAACCTACCGAAACACCCGGGCAACATTTAACCATGACAGGAATTAAAAAAACTTTGCAACAATGAAAATACAATTTGAATCTGCTAAAAAAAGAATTGCGGTACTTTGGTTTACTTTTGCGGCAATTTTATTTATAATGCTCTTTATGCAAACTGTAAAAGGTAAATATGAGAGCAACGTAACAGAGGCCTGGGGCTGGTATTGCCAAAATATTTTGCCTACCCTTTCGCTAATTATATCAGTATTTATTTTTGACAGTACAAACGGAACTGCAGGCAGCAGAAGTGTAGAAAATTTTCATTTTAATATTGCTTTTTTCCTGTCTCTTTTTTACCTGCTGATAATAATGTGTGTAATTTTTGCACAACCTTTTGCAAAAACCTCTGCTATATTATGGTTACAACAGTCTAATATATATCTTGCCCCGCTGCAAGGTATAGCAACAGGTGCGATAGGTATATTTTTCATCAAGAAAAGCACTGATAAACAAGAATAAAAAATGCAGCCTTTCGGCTGCATTTTTTTTTTACTTTAAAATCTGCGCTGCGTGCGCTTTGGTTTTTACATCGGTAATAACCTCATCAATTATACCTTCTTCATTTATAACAAAAGTGGTGCGGTGTATGCCGTCATACTCCTTACCCATAAACTTTTTAGGGCCCCATACACCAAAAGCATTTATAACTTCTTTATTCTCATCAGCAATCAGCGGAAACGGAAAGCTGAACTTATCCCTGAATTTACCCTGCGCTTTAGCGCTGTCGGCACTTACGCCTAACAATTCATAATTAGCTGCCTGAAAACGTTCGTAGTTGTCACGCAAATCGCATACTTCGGCAGTACAGCCGGGCGTGTTGGCTTTCGGGTAAAAAAATACCACAAGCTTTTTGCCTTTATAGTTGCCAAGCGTGTGGGTATTGCCATCTTGATCCATGCCTGAAAAATCAGGTGCTTTATCTCCTTTTTTTAATGTTGTCATAGTATTATATTTGTTTTCATAAATGTACAAAAAATGACAAAATCAGAAAAGGTACAATTTGCCATTACTACCCTTGATGAAATATACCCTACAGTACCCATACCGCTCGACCATAAAGATCCCTACACCCTGCTGATAGCTGTGCTGATGTCGGCGCAAAGTACGGATGTACGTGTAAACCAGATCACTCCCCTGCTGTTTGAACGTGCCGATAACCCCCATGCAATGGTAAAACTATCTGTAGAAGAAATAAGGGAAATTATAAAACCTGTGGGGCTTTCGCCTATGAAAGCTAAGGGGATACACGGGCTATCTGAAATTTTGATTGAAAAGCACAATGGTGAAGTTCCTGCCAGTTTTAAAGACCTGGAAGCCCTGCCCGCAGTAGGGCATAAAACCGCAAGCGTGGTTATGAGCCAGGCATTTGGTGTGCCTGCCTTTCCGGTAGATACCCATATACACAGGCTTATGTACCGTTGGGGCTTTAGCAATGGTAAAAATGTAGAGCAGACAGAAAAAGTTGCTAAAAGGCTGTTTCCTGAAACACTATGGAACAAACTGCATTTACAAATAATATGGTATGGGCGCGAGTACAGCCCGGCACGTGGGTGGAACCTTGAAAAAGATATTATAACCCGCACTATAGGCAGAAAAACAGTATTGGATGAATACTACAAAAAAGCCTCCCGTAAATAGGAGGCTTCTTAATTAGTTCTAGTTTGCAACGCTCTCAAACATTCCGTTAGAAGTTTTTATTATTTTAAGCGCTTTAGAGTAGCTTAATATAAAATCAATAGTTTCTTTTTTAGGTAACATTTTAGGAGCTTCTAATTTTTTTTTAGAGTAGAGTTTTGCCATATGAAAAATTTTGTGTGTTTATTTTTCTATACAACGCAACCCTTAATCCTAATATTGCCTAATTTGTCAAAATTATATTATTTTTTTCAATTACTTTCCTCAGGTTCATAAGCGCATAACGCATCCTGCCAAGCGCAGTGTTAATGCTTACACCTGTAACATCGGCTATTTCCTTAAAACTCATATCCTGGTATATCCGCATTTGCAGTACCTGTTTCTGGTCTTCAGGCAGTTCTTCTATAAGCCTTTGCACGTCATTTTCTACCTGGTCGGTAATAATGCGGCTTTCAATGTTAGGGCTGTTATCACTCATTATAGAAAAAATAGAGAACTCCTCTGTTTCGCGGAACATCGGCATTTTCTTATTTCTCCTGAAATGATCTACAATAAGGTTGTGCGATATACGCATTACCCACGGCAGGAACTTACCTTCTTCATTGTAAGAGTTCGACTTTAATGTTTTTATCACTTTAATAAACGTATCCTGAAAGATATCATCTGCGATATCCCTGTCAGTTACCTTTGAGTAGATAAAACCATAAATTTTTGATTGGTGCCTGTTAATTAAAGATGCAAGAGCATTTTCATCTCCGCAAATGTAATTCTTAACCAGCACAGCGTCCGGGATTACAACATTAGCCATAGCAACACTTTTTAGTTTTGAAATTGGGTTTTCGATAAATACCGGCAAGCCGGTGCTAAAAAGTAATTTTGTCTATAGGCAATTGTTAATTTTGAATTAATTATAAGCCAAATATAATATAAATATTTTGTTAAATACAACGCACAACTTAAACTTTAACATTTAAAATATAATAATAGTTGTTAAAAAGCCTTTATAAACTGTTACAGCTTTACATTAGTCACACGGGCTAATGCAATAAGTAAATACAATAAAAAAGCCTCTTAAAAAGAGGCTGATTGTATAATTGTGTTTTTTGTTTTTCTTATTTTATAAATTCAATTTTTTGTGCTTCCTCAAGGTTCACACTGTCAAAAAAGCCCTGCTCGTTCATCCAGTCATCACTAAATACTTTGCTCATGTAGCGCGAACCGTGGTCAGGGAAAATAAGTACAACATTACTGTTTTCATCAAACTCGCCAAGCTCTGCATATTGCTTTGCTGCCTGAAATGCCGCACCACTGGTATAGCCAACAAATAATCCTTCTGTTTTGGCAATATGCCTTGCAGCATGGGCACTGTCTTCGTCAGATACTTTAATGAATTTATCTATTACATCAAAATCAGTAGCAGTTGGTATAAGGTTTTTGCCCAGTCCTTCTATCCTGTAAGGGTATATCTCGTCACTGTCAAATTCCCTTGTTTCATGGTATTTTTTAAGTACCGAGCCATAGGCATCTACACCAAGCACTTTAATATCCGGATTCTTTTCTTTAAGGAAACGCGCCGCGCCTGATATAGTTCCTCCTGTACCGCTACACGCTATCAGGTGGGTTATTTTTCCTTTGGTTTGCTCCCATATTTCGGGTCCGGTAGTTTTGTAGTGGGCATCAACATTAAGGTCATTAAAATACTGGTTTATATAAACCGAACCCTTTGTTTCTTCGTGAAGCCTTTTTGCAACATTATAATAAGAGCGCGGGTCATCTGCACTAACATGTGCCGGGCAAACATATACTTTTGCCCCCATGGCGCGCAACATATCTATTTTATCTTTAGAAGATTTAGAGCTTACTGCAAGTACGCAGTCATAACCTTTAATAATGCTTACCATTGCCACACTAAAGCCTGTATTGCCCGAGGTGGTTTCTATAATTGTATCTCCCGGTTTAAGGATTCCCCTTCTTTCGGCTTCTTCAATTATATATAAGGCAATTCTGTCTTTTGTGGAGTGGCCCGGATTAAAAGCTTCTACTTTAGCGTAAAAATTTCCTTTAAGTCCTTCGGTAATTTTATTGATCTTAATCAGCGGTGTGTTACCAATTAATTCCAATACATTATTATAGGCGTTTATTTCTTCTTTCATAAAAAATAAGTTAATCAAGGTAAACCGTGCACAAAGTTTTTAAACCTCAAAACCTTGCAAATCTAACAAAAAAAATTTAATTACTTTTTAATTCCTTCTAAATCTAACAAAAAACTGTACTCTTTGGCTACTTCCTTAAGCGCCTCAAAACGGCCCGAAGCGCCACCGTGTCCTGCCTCCATATTGGTATCAAGATACAGCACATTGTCATCTGTTTTCATAACCCTGAGTTTGGCAACCCATTTTGCGGGCTCCCAGTACTGCACCTGAGAATCGTGCAGGCCTGTTGTTACCAGCATATTAGGATATGACTGTGCAGTAACATTATCATAAGGTGAATACGATTTCATATAATCGTAGTAAACTTTATCATTGGGGTTACCCCATTCATCATATTCGCCTGTGGTGAGCGGTATGCTGTCATCGAGCATCGTGGTCACAACATCTACAAAAGGTACCTGGGCAATAACACCGTTATACAAATGTGGCGCCATGTTTACAATTGCCCCCATAAGCAACCCTCCGGCAGAACCGCCTTCGGCATATAAATGTTTTGGAGAAGTGTAGCCTTCGGCTATAACAAATTCAGAGCAATCTATAAAATCGGTAAATGTGTTTTTCTTTTTAAGCAGTTTGCCATCCTCATACCATTCGCGGCCCAGGTCTTCACCCCCGCGTATGTGCGCAATGGCATATATAAAACCTCTGTCTAAAAGGCTTAACCTTACAGATGAAAAGTAAGGATCCATACTCGCGCCATAAGAACCATAAGCATAAAGCAGCAGCGGATTTTTACCATTTCTCTCTATTCCTTTACGGTACACCATAGAGATAGGTATTTTGGTACCGTCTTCGGCGGTGGCCCAAATACGCTCTTCTGTATAATTATCTTTATCAAATTTACCGCCCAATACTTCCTGCTCTTTCATTACAGTCTTTTCTTTCGTTTTCATATTGAAGTCTATAACTGACGATGGCGTTGCAAGGCTCTGGTAGCTGTAGCGCAGTACATCGGTATCAAAGTCGGGGTTAGAAGCTGTTCCTGCAGTATAGGTTTCACTTTCAAAAGGCAGGTAATACTCCTCCCCTTTCCATGGCCGTATGCGTATCTTGTTTAACCCGTTAGAACGTTCAGATATTACAAGGTAATCCTTAAATATATCAAGGTCTTCCACCAATACATCTTTACGGTGCGGTATAAGGTCTTTCCAGTTTTCCTTTCCGGTTTTACCTTCAGGGGTAACCATTACCTTAAAGTTGGTTGCCTTGTCTTTATTGGTTAAAACATACCACTTATCCTGATAATGAGAAATGCTGTATTCTAAGCCACGTGTGCGTGGCTGGAATATCTTAAACTCGCCATCGGGCTTTTTGGCATCCAGTATCCTGAATTCAGAAGTCAGCGTGCTGCTGCTGCCGATAACAAGGTATTTTTTAGATTTTTCTTTATAAACAAATGTTGAAAACGTTTCATCCTCTTCATGAAAAACTACTTTGTCCTCTTTAGCAGGGGTTCCCAGCTTATGTTTATATATATACTCTGAGCGGAGGGTAACAGGATCTTTACGGCTGTAAAACAAAGTCTTGTTATCACCTGCCCAGGTAGAGCCGCCCGTTGTGTTTTCTATTTTTACGGGCTGTACCTCTCCCGTTTTAAGATTTTTAACCTGAATGGTATATTGCCTGCGCGAAACGGTATCTACACCAAAAGCCACCCAGGTATTGTCTTCACTAACATTAAGCCCGCCCAGGTTAAAGTAAGAGTGGCCTTTAGCCATTTCATTACAGTCAAACATTATTTCTTCGGGGGCTGTAAGGCTTCCTTTTTTACGGGAATATATAGGATAATCTTTCCCTTTTTCGTAGCGGGTTATATAGTAATAACCATTGTAAAAGTACGGTACAGATGAATCGTCTTCTTTAATTCTTGCCTTCATCTCTTCAAAAAGATCTTCCCTGAACTTTTTGGTATGGGCAGTCATCTTTTCATAATACTCATTTTCCGCCTCAAGATAGCTTATCACTTCCGGGTTCTCCCTTTCATTAAGCCAGTAGTAGTTATCGGTACGCACATCTCCGTGCTTTTCTAATTTCTTGGACTTTACAGCTGCTTTAGGTGGAGTGGGTATTTCCGTCATTGGTGTTTTTTTCGATTGCGCGTTGGCGGCAAAAATAACACAAACACAGCTTAAAAATAAGTGTTTTTTCATTCTTTTAATGAATTAGTATATAACCTCGCAATTTAATATTTTTGCGATATAATCATTAAATAAAATTCGTAAAAATGTTTGGAGATATTATGGGAATGATGGGTAAAATAAAAGAAACCCAGCAAAAGATAGAAGAAACTAAAAAAAGGCTCGACACAGTACTTGTTGATGAGCAGAGCAATGATGGCTTACTTAAGATAACTCTTACAGCAAACAGGCAGGTAAAAGCTATAACTATTGATGACAGCCTGCTTGAAGATAAAGAACAACTGGAAGACTACCTTATCATGGTGATGAACAAAGCCCTTGATAAAGCATCGGCTGTTAATGAAGCTGAGCTTGGCGCAGTAGCTAAAGAAGGTATGCCAAACATACCGGGACTGGGTATGTTTTCTTGATATTAGCAATCAGGAATTAGGCATAAGGCAATAGTAAAAATTCGAAAACGCTCAATCGTACTTGATTGGGCGTTTTATATTTATTTAATTTCAGTTAAATAACTTTACAGCTTTTGCCTATTGCCTTTTCCCTCTTGCCTATATGCCTTTTGCTTAATGTCTTAAAGCGCAAGCTTACTCAGCGTCTCTACCACATAATGGTGCATTACCTCTTTATAGTCAAGGTGTGTAACAATGCGCAGCTTGCCTTTCCCTAAAGAGCTAATAGCAATGTTTTTCTGCTTTAACTTTTCTATCAGGGCTGTTTCGCTATATCCTTCTTTAACCGAAAATATTAATATATTGGTTTCTACAGGCTCTACCTTTTCTACCCATGGCCTTTGTGACAGTACCGCACCAAGTTCCTTCGCACGTTTATGGTCGTTCTCCAGCCGGCCCACATTATTTTGCAGTGCATATAATCCTGCTGCCGCAAGGTAGCCGGCCTGGCGCATACCGCCACCCAGTATTTTACGTACGCGCAGTGCTCTTTTTATAGTATCATTATCGCCTACAAGCAATGAACCAACAGGAGCGCCCAATCCTTTAGATAGGCAAACTGAAATAGTATCAAACAACTCCCCGAATTGCTTTGGGTGCTGCCGTTTTGCCACAAGGGCATTCCACAGGCGTGCTCCGTCAAGGTGGTATTTAAGGTTATGCTGCCTGCATACCTCTTTAATTTCTTTCAGGGTTTCTATATCATAACAGGCACCGCCGCCTTTATTGGTTGTATTCTCTATGCTCACAAGGCTGCTTAGCGGGCTATGGTAAAAATCAGGCGGGTTTATGGCGTCCTTTACCTGCTGGGCGGTTATCATGCCCCTGTTACCATCTACAAGGCAACACGATACACCACTGTTAAACGATGCACCCCCTCCCTCATAATGAAAAATATGTGACCATTTATCGCAAATAACCTGCTCACCTGGGTTGGTATGCAGTTTAATAGCTGTCTGGTTAGCCATAGTACCAGAGGGGAAAAACAAAGCAGCCTCCATACCAAACAAGTCGGCTACGGTTTCCTCAAGTTCGTTCACCGCAGGGTCCTGTTTATATACATCATCGCCCACTTTTGCCCTGAACATTTGCTGCAGCATTTCGTGTGTGGGTTTGGTAACCGTATCGCTGATTAAATTTATTTCCATATTATGAAAAGGATGGCTTACTTTTGCATTACAAAACTACATGAATTTATGACAAATACCGAACAAATAAAAGGTATTATGGAGCGCCTTGGTGCGCTGAGGAGGTATCTTTGACATCGACAGGAAGTTAATTGAAATTGCAAACGAAGAAGAGAAAACCTTTGCTCCTGATTTCTGGAACAATGCCCGCGAGGCAGAGAAGATTGTAAAAGAACTCCGCAGTAAAAAAAAGTGGGTGGAAGATTATAATAAAGCCAACACTTTAGGGGAAGAACTGCAAATAGTGTATGAGTTTTTTAAGGAAGGTGAAGCTACCGAAGAAGAACTTAACGCCCAATATGCAGAGACAATAACACACCTTGAGGACCTTGAGTTCCGTAACATGCTTAGCGATGAAGGTGACAGCATGAGTGCTGTGCTGCAAATAACAGCAGGCGCCGGTGGTACAGAAAGCTGCGACTGGGCCAGCATGCTGATGCGTATGTACATTATGTGGGGCGAAAAGCATGGCTATAAAGTAAAAGAGCTTAACTATCAGGCAGGCGAGGTTGCCGGTATAAAAACCGTAACCCTTGAATTTGACGGAGAATTCTCTTTTGGGTACCTTAAAGGCGAGAATGGTGTGCACAGGCTGGTGCGTATTTCTCCTTTCGACAGTAATGCCAAACGCCATACATCATTCGCCTCGGTATATGTGTACCCGCTGGCAGATGATACTATAGAAATAGAAATTAGTCCGGCAGATATTTCATGGGAAACCATGCGTTCCAGCGGTGCGGGAGGGCAAAATGTTAACAAGGTAGAAACTGCCGTAAGGCTTCGCCACCACCCTACCGGGATAATTATTGAGAACTCGGAAACCCGATCCCAGCTTGATAACAAGACAAAAGCCATGCAGCTTTTAAAGTCTCAGTTATATGAGATAGAGCTTAAAAAGCGGCAGGCCATGCGAGACGAAATTGAGGCCAACAAAATGAAAATTGAGTGGGGCTCTCAAATACGCAACTATGTTATGCACCCGTATAAGCTGGTAAAAGATGTACGTACCGCTCATGAAACCAGCGATGTAGATGCGGTTATGAATGGCGATATAGATGAATTTCTTAAAGCCTATTTAATGATGATGGGGCAGAAAAAAGAAGAGTAATTTTTGTGTAAAATTACATTTAACAGATTTTAACACCCTAAGGTGCTGACTGATGAAAAAAATAAGTCGTACTTTAGGGTGTTGCTTTAACGTTTGTTAACATTTATTCTTAAATATGTTTGCAGTACCTGAAACTATAGTACCCAATAATGAAAAGCTAAGGCTAAAAAAGCTGTATGACTATCAAATACTGGACACACATTCGGAAGATACTTTTGATAAAATTGCATTTATTGCCATGCAGGCGCTTAAAACTCCTTATGCTTTTTTAACATTTGTTGATGACGACAGGGTATTTTTTAAATCGAATATCAGCGATTTTCAGGGTAATATTGCAGCGCGTGAAAACTTTCCGTGCTCGCTGGCAATACTTAATGATGGCTTTAGTGTTTTCTACGATACACATGACGTTGCCTATCTTAAAGAAGGTTACATATGCGGTGAAGGCGGAGTACGGTTTTATGCTGCTGCTCCGCTAAAAACACCTGAAGGGTTCCTGCTGGGAACGCTGTGTGTAGCCGATGTTAAGCCACGAAAAACGCCTGTAAATGATGTAGAGCTCAATATGCTTAAATCGCTTTCAGAGATTGTAATAAACAAACTGGAAAGCAGGCTCAGGTATAAAAAGCTGCTCCGCTCGCAAAACGAGCTTATGAGCCTAACATTACACGAACTTAAAAACCCGCTTGCCTCTATTAAACTTGCAAATGATGTGCTAAGGAAAGACCCGTCGAGGCTGGAACCCATGAGCGACATGATAAAAGAAAGCGTATTGCGCATGCAAAGCAAGTTACATGAATTGCTGAAACAATCGGAAACGGAAGAAGAGCTTAAATTAAATATTGAGGAAACTAACTTAGAGGTATTAATAAACGGGCTGATTAAAAGCTTTGAGCTACTTGCAAAGCGTAAAAACCAAAAAATTACATTTAAGTTTGATGCTGCTACACCAACAGTTTACATAGACCGTGCTAAAATGTCGGACGTATTTTTTAACCTTCTCAGTAATGCCATAAAGTACTCGTACCATGACACCGAAATTACTATTATTGTGCAAAAACAGGGTAATATGGTTGTTATAGAGTTCAGAGACCAGGGCCAGGGGCTTAATGCCGAAGATATAGATAAGCTGTTTATGAAGTTTGCAAAGCTAAGCGCCAAACCAACAGGTAAGGAAACTTCTAACGGGCTTGGCCTTTCGATATGCAAATCGCTGGTAGAAATGCACAAAGGAAAAATATTTGCAGAAAGCCCGGGTAAAGATAAAGGTACATCATTTTTTGTATTGCTGCCACTTACCCGCAAAAGGGATGAAAGCACAATGTAACAACTTATACTTTTTAACATCTTTTATTACAACATTAAGTAAATATTAGTAGCGGTAAAATTTTTGTTGTACTTTCGATACGTGGAATTATCAGGAAAATGATGAAGAGGTAATTCACGTAAGAAAATGATTAGCAGCACATTAAATTATACGGCGCAAAGTGAGGCACAACGGCTCGAAAAGCTGCATGCCTATCATGTGCTTGATACACACCCCGAAGATAATTTTGATAATATAGCCTTACTGGCTGCACAAATTTTTGATGCGCCAAACGCCATAATATCATTTGTTGATACCAACCGTATATTTTTAAAATCAAACTTAAGCGGGCTACCGCACACGCTGAGTTTAGACAGGCATGAAAACCTGTGCGGCGTAGCTGTTTTAAATGAGTCGGTAACTGTATTTAATGATACCCACCAACACCCTGATTTGCTTTGCAGCCCGCTCGTTAATTGCGAAAACGGCATACGTTTTTATGCAGGGGCGCCACTGCGCTCGCCCGAAGGGTTTAACATGGGCATGCTGTGTGTAACTGACACGGTACCAAGGCAGGCTACACATCAGCAGCTTGAAATGCTTAAAACCTTAAGTAAACTTATTGTTGACAAGCTGGAAAACAGGCTTAGATACCGCAAAAACATCGAATCTCAAGTCAACCTGATGAACATGGCACTGCACGAAATTAAAAATCCGCTTGCTTCTATAAACCTGGCGAATGACATTATACTGAAAGATCCTGGCAAAGCAGAAAAAATGGGACAGATGATTAAATCATCTGTAATAAGAATCCAGAATAAGCTATCTGACCTGCTGAAACAATCTCAGGAAGAAGAAAAAGAACCTGTGCTGGCACGTGAGGAACTTAACCTTATGGAACTTTTTGTAAGGCTGCTGAATAATTTTGAACTGCTTGCCAATAAAAAACAGCAGATTATAGAGCTAAATTGCGAGGATAACCTCCCTTCTATCTATGCCGATAAGGCAAAAATATCAGATGTGCTGCACAACCTGGTAAGCAACGCCATAAAATACAGTTATAAAGGCTCTGTTATAAGTATAGATGCCAAAAAAGAAAATGGTTATGTAAAAATTATGGTTAAGGATGAAGGCCAGGGACTAAGCAGCGATGATATGGGCAAACTGTTTACTAAGTTTGCCGTTTTAAGTTCTAAGCCCACCGGTAAAGAAACATCAAACGGGCTGGGCCTTTCTATTACAAAATCATTTGTAGAGCTTCATAACGGCACTATAGAAGCTATTAGCGAGGGTAAAGACAAAGGCACAACTTTTATAGTAAAATTCCCTGTACACAGGCAGGCAGAACAAAAGCCTGATTAATTATGTTACAGCCATTCTATTAAAGACACTCCTACCCCTATTGTAAGTTGGCTGTTATTATAATCTACCATCGTTTCGCCATAACCATAGCCCGCCTGCACAAAACTTTTAAGGTTCCCTTTTAAAGAGTATGACCATGAAAGTTCTGCATAACCTCTTGCATATTTATTAAAGTTGAGGTTATGGCTGCCGTTAAAGGCAAAAGAATTACGTCCGTAGCTATAAATTAAGGTTAAGTCTCCCCTGCCAATATATTCTTCAATGCCGGGATTGTCATCCTCTTTTTTTTCTCCCCTAACCCGGAACCATGGCCTTACCAATACCTGCCAGTTATCTTTTTCAAAACCCGCATGAAAAATAATCCTGTTCCAGCTTCTTGACAGCGGAGTCTCTTTACCGTTAGATGTATGGTTAAAAGAAATACCTGCCATTCGCCCTTTAAAGCCCAGTATTTGATAGTTTGTGGCGAAGTTAAGTATTACCTCGGGTTCATAATTTATTTCCCTGAAAGGCCGCGAAAGCGATTTGTTGTAAACCTGCCACTGACTTTTTTGGGTATATGCCGCCCAAAGGTCGCCATGCCCCCAAAATATAGATTCTAATACCTTCACTTTAAAGCTTAGCTGTATTTTAGCCTCTATGTTATTATAATCAATCTGTTCGTTATAATCATATTCGTCTGAAGGGTTTCCGCTTACAGGGTCTTCATTTGGGTCGCTAGACCATCGGGCAGGCAGCACATAAACCGGTTTATAGGGGGTTATGATAAAAGTGCCCTGCCTTGATGCGCTGTCAAGCTCCCAGCGTTGCGACATAGATTGCTGTCGCCTGGCATTAAACAGGGTGCGGTTTTGTGCGGTGGCTGTAAATGCTATTAGCAACAGGAAAGGCACAACAAATCTGTAAGTGCCTGAAAATAAAAAATGTGGCATAATATAATGTTACATACAAATATAACACTACACCAAGCCACATCTTAAGGGTTTATAATTTCTTTTAGAAAATACTTACAAGATAATATACAAGAGCCGCTAATACAGCCGATACAGGTATGGTTAAAATCCATGCCCAAAGCAGGCTTATGGTAACACCCCAGCGTACTGCAGATACCCTTTTGGTTACACCAACACCTATAATAGAACCTGTTATGGTATGGGTAGTAGATACCGGTATACCCAAATGTTCTGTAGTATAAAGTGTTATAGCTCCGGCAGTTTCGGCAGCAACCCCTTCAAGAGATGTAACCTTTGTAATTTTAGAACCCATTGTTTTTACAATCTTCCATCCTCCGCTCATGGTACCAAGGCCCATCATAAGAAAACTTGTTAGCGGTACCCATGCATAATGCTCGACAAAGTACTTAAACGGATTATCTGAAGCAATGTAATTAGGATCTAAATCAATATTAGTGTGATAGAAAATTACTGCTGCGCCAATAATACCCATTACTTTCTGCGAGTCGTTAGCACCGTGTCCAAGACTGAAAAGCGCAGAAGATACTAACTGAAGTCTTTTAAACCATTTATCAGCTTTAGATGGATTTGCCTTTCTGCAAATGTTGAGGATAAGGATAGTAAGCAGATAAGCTACTATCATACCAATAAGCGGTGCAAGAAAGATAAACAGTACTATAGGAATAACCTTGGCATAGTTTATAACAGTATTTAAGTCGGCGCCATCTACTGTAAAGGCATGAGCCAGTGCAGCACCCATAAATCCGCCGATGAGCGTGTGGGATGATGATGACGGTATGCCCAGTTTCCAGGTAAGCAGGTTCCAGGTAATAGCCGCTATAAGCCCGGCAAAAATAACTTCGAGTGTAATAAAATCTTCACTTACTGTTTTAGCAATGGTATTACCAATTTTAAATTCACCTATTATATATTTAGAGATAAAATAGGCCAGAAAGTTAAAGAATGCTGCCCACAGCACTGCCTGAAAAGGCGTAAGTACCTTTGTTGCAACTATGGTGGCTATTGAGTTTGCAGCATCATGGAAACCATTAATGTAATCAAACGCAAAAGCTAAAACTATAATTATGATGAGTAACGTCATATAAAAAATTATTGAAAAAACGTGTTTATGAATGTTTTACAGAAATAGATTCTAAAACATTTGCCACGCTTTTGCACTTATCGGCAGCGGTTTCCAACGCCGCTAAAACTTCTTTATACTTAATTACGTTTAGTGCATCAGTTTCATTTTCAAAAATATCGGCAACAGCTTTGTCAAATACATTGTCAGATTTGCTCTCAAGCTTATTTATCCTTTTGCAGCACTCAGCTATCCCTTTCAGGTTCTTCATATCTTTAAGGTCAGCCACGGCTGTTTGTATAAGCTGGCAAGCCTCAAGATTGATTTCCGTCATCTTCCGGATTGATTTAGTAATCTTTTCAACCTGGTACAAGCGCATCCTGTTGGCAGCGCCATACATATAATCGGCTACATTATCAATTGCCGTTATAAGTGCATGTATATCTTCCCTGTCAAAAGGGGTTATAAAATTGCGGCTAAGTTCAAGGTTAGTTTGGTGTGTAATGCCCTCTATAACATTTTCTAAACGCTCAATTTCTAAAAGGAATTCTTCCCTTTTATCTTTTGGTGTGTTTACAGCCTCGTGTAGCTTTTCTGCAAGAAGCACTAAATTTTGCGTAGCCTGTTCAAATAGCGGGAAAAATTTCCTGTCCTTTGGTACAAGAAACTGAAAGATACTGTTTATGGACATTAGTTATATTTTTATGGCGCAAATGTAGTTACACAATGTTAACAAATAGTTAATTTATGATAAACCAAGTGTTATATAAAGTTTTATTTTCGCTGTTGGAAAAATCGCAAAATTAAGGTTTAAACCATTTAAAATCATTATTATAAAATAATAAAACTCTATTTTAAGCTTGTTTTGAACATACCCGGCGCTTAACCTTTACTTAAAAAACAGAGTTAGGACATACCATTAATAAAAGGCTACCTTTGCAGTAATTTTAAAAGTTCTGCATAATGAAACTGAAGTACAGGAAAAAAACACCTCCATTAAGCGTTATTGAGCGATTTTCTAACGAAAAGGTATTCCTCATAATTATCTTCAGCATTTTTATTTTAAGTGCGCTTTTTTACGGACAGCCACAGGTTGCCATGTGGATAGGCTTCTTTACGGCTGCCTATGCAACAGTATCTAACGATAGCATACAATCTTTAGGAACATTTATAGAAAGCAATAAACAGCGCAAATGGTATATATTATGGCTGTATACAGGTGCAATATTTATTGCCACAGTTACTATTAGCTGGATAATTTTTGACGGTGATGTTACCTACCAGCGCCTGCTAAAACCCGATGGCAGCAGCGAGTACCCCCACCCTAAAAATTTCTCATTCTTTATGCTGATGGCGCCACTGGTGTTGCTGATACTCACACGACTTAGGATGCCCGTATCTACAACCTTCCTTATGTTAAGTGTTTTCAGTTCGTCATCAAGCGGCATAACATCAATGGTTACCAAAAGTGTATCGGGCTATCTTATAGCGTTTATAGTATCGGCACTTGTATGGTACTTTGGTTACAACTATATCCGTAAAAAATTCAAGAGCAGGAAAATACACCCCGGCTGGATGGTTGCCCAATGGCTGGTAAGCGGGCTGTTATGGTCGGTATGGGTAATGCAGGATGGCGCTAACGTTGCCGTGTTCCTGCCCAGAAAGCTTGATGTGCTGCAATTCTCTATATTTACACTGGTTATATTTTTAGGGCTTGGGTTACTGTTTTACCTAAGGGGCGATAAAATTCAGCAGGTAGTGAGCGAAAAAGTACGCATATCAGATGTGCGAGCTGCAACATTAATAGATTTTACCTACGCGCTTATCCTTATATACAAATTGCGTATCAGTACTGTACCTATGAGTACTACATGGGTGTTCCTGGGGCTTATCGGCGGAAGGGAAATTGCAGTTAACCTGGCCCGCCTTAAAAAAGGCAAAAAGCATAAAACAAAGGCAATGAGGCTAATAGGGAAAGATTTCCTTTATGCCACAATTGGGCTATTAATATCGGTAATGTTGGCAGCAACCGTTAACCCTGCAATTAAGCAGGACCTGCTTTCATTTTTCGGGTTAGGATAGATTCACATAAAACATTAATAGTAAAGGGACTGCACGTGCGGTTCCTTTGCATTTTTATAAGTATTATAATGCAGTATAAAACAATATCAAACGTTTTCGTATTTTAGCACTCCAATAATTGTTATTTCAATAAAATTTACATAAAACACCATGGATATCAACTTCAACAAAAACGAAGACCACAATAAGCTGTTACTTTCTGACATGAAGCGTAAGCTGGCACAGGTAAAACTGGGGGGCGGTGAAAAAAGGATAGCCAAACTGCACGGCGAAGGGAAAATGACAGCCCGTGAGCGTATTGATTACCTTTTAGACCCTAAAAAAGAAAGTATAGAAATTGGTGCTTTTGTTGGAGATGGCATGTATGCCGAGCACGGCGGCTGCCCTTCGGGGGGTGTGGTGGTAAAAATGGGGTATATCCGCGGAAAACAATGCATTGTAGTTGCTAATGATGCAACAGTAAAAGCCGGGGCATGGTTCCCTATAACGGGCAAAAAAAACCTGCGTGCACAGGAAATAGCTATGGAAAACAGGCTGCCTATAATTTACCTTGTGGACAGTGCAGGGGTTTACCTCCCTATGCAGGATGAGATTTTCCCTGATAAAGAACACTTTGGGCGCATATTCCGCAATAATGCCATAATGAGCAGTATGGGCATAACCCAGATTGCAGCCGTTATGGGCAGTTGTGTAGCCGGAGGGGCTTACTTACCGATTATGAGCGATGAAGCCCTTATTGTAGATAAAACGGGCAGTATATTCCTTGCAGGCAGTTACCTTGTTAAGGCGGCCATTGGCGAAAGTATTGATAACGAAACGCTGGGCGGTGCAACAACCCACTGCGAAATATCGGGCGTAACCGATTATAAGGCAAAGGATGATAAGGACGCCCTTGATACCATAAAAAATATTGTAGATAAGATAGGCGATTATACCACGGCAGGCTTTAGCCGCACAGCGCCTCAAAAACCGGCATCAGACCCTAAAGAAATATACGGCATACTGCCAAAGTCGCGCACAGAGCAGTATGACATGATGGAAATAATCAACCGCCTGGTAGATAACAGCGAGTTTGAAGAGTATAAAGCAGGTTACGGACAAACCATTATTACAGGATATGCGCGTATAGATGGCTGGGCTGTAGGTATTGTTGCCAATCAGCGTAAAGTGGTAAAATCTAAAAAAGGTGAAATGCAGTTTGGCGGGGTTATATACTCTGACAGTGCAGATAAAGCTACACGCTTTATTGCCAACTGTAACCAAAAGAAGATACCGCTTGTATTTCTGCAAGATGTTACAGGCTTTATGGTAGGCAGTAAATCAGAACACGGCGGCATTATTAAAGACGGTGCAAAAATGGTTAATGCCGTGAGCAACTCTGTAGTGCCTAAGTTTACCGTTGTGGTGGGTAACTCATACGGGGCCGGTAATTATGCCATGTGCGGTAAGGCTTATGACCCGCGCCTTATATTTGCATGGCCAAGCGCAGAGCTTGCCGTTATGGGCGGCACACAGGCAGCAAAGGTTTTATTACAGATAGAGGCCTCTTCTTTAAAAGCCCGTGGCGAAGAGATTACCCCTGAGAAAGAAGCTGAGCTTTTTGACAAAATAAAAGCCCGCTATGATGCACAGGTATCGCCCTACTATGCCGCAGCAAGGCTATGGACGGATGCTATTATAGACCCGATGGAAACCCGTACCTGGATCTCTATGGGTATAGAGGCTGCCAACCACGCCCCGATAGAAAAACAATTTAACCTGGGTGTAATACAGGTATAACTGCTTCCGGATATATTTGCAGGGTAACTAAAATAGCCAGACATGAAAACCATCAACCGATACACCTTGTTTACATTTATTATGGCACTAATATGTTATACAGGTTTGCAGGCACAAACCGTAAAAGTAATGAGCTATAACATAAGGCTGGATCATGCAGGCGATGGCGATAACAGGTGGGATAACCGAAAAGAACAGCTTGCCCGGCAAATTAAGTTTTATGAACCTGATTTTATGGGCGTTCAGGAAGCACTGCCTAACCAGATGGCTTACCTTCTATCGCAGTTCAATAACCAGTATGATGCCATTGGCGTAGGCAGGGATGACGGGGCAAAAAAAGGTGAATATTCAGCTATATTTTACAATACCCAAAAGTATAAGCTACTAAGGCAATCTACCTTCTGGCTTTCTGAAACCCCCGATGTACCCTCTACAGGGTGGGATGCCGCACTTAACCGTATCTGTACTTACGGACTGTTTGAAGATAAGCAGAACGGCAAAAAGATTTGGGTTTTTAATACCCACTTTGACCATGTTGGCGAGAAAGCACGTGCCGAAAGCGCAAAGCTAATCCTCCAAAAAATAAAAGAAGTCAATAAAGACAACCTGCCTTTTGTGCTTACAGGAGATTTTAACCTTGAGCCTGACAGCGAGCCTGTAACCATTATAAAACAGCAGCTTAACGATACTAAAGATGTTGCAGATCTTATATTTGGGCCCGAGGGCACATTCAACGCTTTTGAGTTTACTAAACCTGTAACAAGGCGAATTGATTATATTTTTGTGCCTAAAAGCATGAAGGTGAAAAAGTATGCTGTTTTAAGCGACTCGCAAAAATGCCGCTACTTGTCAGACCACCTTCCCGTATATGCGGAAATAGAGCTGCAATAAGTTATTTTTCTATCAGTACCGGGTTTTCCTTAACAATAACTTTATCGGTTTTAGGTATGGCAGCTACACAATATGGTGCCGTAAGTGCCATAGTTACCATAGCGCCCTGTTCAGGAAGTGTGTTTTTAACTAACACCTGTGCGGTATTGCCATCTATAACTACTTTCTCTACAGTGATGCTGTAGCCACCGCTTCTCTTTTGCCCCATAAATACCGCTACTACATTATTTTTGGTAAAATCTACCTGTGGTATGGTCTCTATGTTAAGCTCCTTGCAAAGTGCCAAAAACTGCTGCTCATTTTTCACAAGCTCGTGCGATTCCGTATGACGACCTCCATAGCCGCTTTGGGCGAGTATTGTAAATTCTTCTCCGTTAGTAGCTGCTTTTTTACTGTTACAGCCAAAAAGTGATATTGCCAAAAGGCATATTAATGTTAACTGTTTCATACGGATTGTTTTAAAGCTTTGCGGTACAGGTTTTCATACATCGGCATTACCTGGTGTATATCAAATTCCTGTGCCACTTTTAAAGCGTTAGACTTAAATTGATATAATACATTATCATCACTTAAAATAGATATGGCTTTTTGCGCCATATAATCCACATCGCCCACATTACCTAAATAGCCTGAAAAACCTTCCCTGTTCACCTCCGGTAAGCCGCCGGTGTTACTCGATATTACAGGTACGCCACAGGCCATAGCTTCAAGTGCTGCAAGCCCGAAACTTTCAGTTTGGGAAGGAAGCAGGAATAAATCGGTAAAGCACAAAATCTTATCAATTTCGCTGCTGTTGCCAAAAAATATTACTTTATCGCTTATGCCCAGTTCGCGGCACAAACGCTCGGCGGGCGCTTTCTCGGGGCCATCGCCTACCATCATCAGCTTGGCAGGCATAACCTTTTGTATCTGGTTGAAAATCTTTATAACATCGGGTATCCTTTTTACTTCCCTGAAGTTACTGATATGGGTTACAATTTTCTGTGTTTCTGTAGCCATCATGCTGCGGTGGCACTCAGATGTTATGTCAGTTTTCTTTTTATCGATTTCAATAAAGTTCGGGATAACCGTTATATCCCTGTTAATATCAAAAAGCCTGTAGGTTTCATCCTTCAGGTTTTGCGATACTGATGTTACAATATCCGAATGGTTAATGCTAAAGCTTACCGCAGGCTTATAAGTCGGGTGATTGCCCACAAGAGTTATATCAGTACCGTGCAATGTGGTAACCATAGGTATTTTAATGCCCTGCTCTTTCAGCATTTTTTTTGCCATATAGCCTGCATAAGCGTGGGGTATGGCATAATGCACGTGCAAAAGCTCTATGCCGTGCAGCTTAACCATATCTACCAGCTTACTGGAAAGTGCAAGCTCATACGGCTGATAAAGAAACAACGGATACTCCGGTACGTGCACTTCATGATAAAATATATTCGGGTTTAGCAGGGCAAGCCTTACGGGCTGGCTGTAGGTTATAAAGTGTATTTCGTGCCCGCGGCGCGCCAGTTCCAGACCCAGCTCTGTAGCCACAACGCCGCTACCGCCAAAGGTTGGATAACATACTATTGCGATTTTCATAAAAACGTATCAGAATAAAGTAACGAATTTAAATAAAAAAAACAGGCTAAACCTGTTTTTATATGAAATTAACGTAATATAAAACCTGCTAAAATCAGCGTTTATAATTTGTTTCATAAAGTGTAATCCACTGCTGTGGTGTCATCTTAGTAAGCAGTTCAGCTATTAGTTCATACGGTATGGCTTCAGGCTTTTTAAAACGGATACAGCTTTTTCCAATATCAAGCTTGTACTTACTGTGGTTGGGGTATTGTGACACAAACCATTCATAAAGTTCCTTATCGGCATAAAGCCCCATATGGTATAATGCTATAAAGTTTTTTTGTGAAGCAATGCTTAAAAACGGCAGCGGTGTCTTAGGGTTACAATGATAACCCGGCGGATAGGTTTCATGCGGCACAACATAGCCAAGCATGCCATAGGCCATGCATTCCTTGAAACCTTTCGGCAGATTTTCCTGTATTACCTGCCTTAATTGCTGCATGGCAGCCTGCCTTTCTTCAGGTAATGATTGTATGTAGTCCTGCGGTGTAACAGCTTCAGATTGCATATAAAACTATTTTGTGTTGTTATCTTCAGGTTCTGTCTGCGGCGTTTCATCCATTACCGCTTCCTGAATTATTTTTTGTATATCTTCTCTTATATTGTTCTTCGATAGCCGGTTTTCACCTGCTTCAGGATAAGTTCGGTTAGAAAGAAAAACATATACTATCTCTGTTTCAGGGTCGGCCCAGGCCATTGTTCCCGTAAAGCCTGTATGCCCGAAACTTTCTTTACTCACACATCCGCAGGTTGGCCCTGATTTTTCAATCTGTGGCTTATCAAAGCCCAGGCCGCGCCTGTTACCGTCTTTACAGGCATAGCAGGTATTAAAAGTGTTAAATGTCTCTTCAGAAAAATAACGCTTACCCCCATATTCGCCTTTATTAAGATACATCTGCATAATCTTGGCAACATCCATAGCGTTAGAAAACAAGCCCGCATGGCCCGCAACACCATCCTGCATGGCAGCGGCCATATCATGCACATAACCCTGTATGGTTTGGTGGCGGAAATAAGTATCTACTTCGGTTGGCGGAATAATACACATATCAAACTTGCGCAGCGGGTTATATGTTGTAGAAGAAGCTCCTAAAGGCTTATAAAAGGCAACATCACTAAGCTTATCTAAAGGCTTACCTGTTTTACGCTCCAAATATTCCTTAAGCAGGATAAAAGAAAAATCGCTGTATTTATATTCTTTTTTGCGCAGAAGCTTGCTCCCTGCAATTTGTGCGATAATAGTATCAGGATAGTCACGCCTTATATACAGGTTTTCTGCAACCTGAAACGGAAACTCCGCGCTGTACGTTTTCCTGTAGTAAGCAGAATCAGGTTGTTTGTTACTGTCCAGTGTCTGCTGATAGAAGGCCATCCACGGCTGGAAACGCGCCTGGTGGAGCAACATGTCTTTAAGGGTGATATTTTTTTTATCGGTACGGGAAAATTCTTTCAGCATCTTGCCCAGTTTAGCATCAAGCTTAACTTCTCCCCTGTCATACAACTGCATAAGGTCGGGCAGTGTAGACAGCATTTTTGTTAAAGATGCCACATCATATATATCTGAATTTTTCACCGGCATTTCGTTGTCATATGTATGATAGCCAAATGACTTTTGATAGATTACCTTACCCCTGCGTGCCACCAGCACCTGAAGGCCCGGAGTCATTTTCTCGTTAATAGCCTTTTGTGCTATAAGGTCTATTTTGGTAAGCATGGCGGTATTCATGCCTACATTATGCGGAGTGGTAAAGCCAAGCCTTCCTAACTCACGGGTCTGTAAGCCGTCATTAACAGCGAAGGCATTATTTATGCTAACCGGAATTTTACCCTTAGCGCCCAAAGCACCAAATACTATTTCGGCGGCTACCGTTTGGGCAAATGTATTATTCTGGTATGCCAGTATAACACTTTCAATGTTCGTAAAATCTTTTACTGACATCAGGGTATAAGGTTTAGCAAACACTGTAAGTATTACTTTTTTGTGTTTTGCTATAGTATCAAGCCACGCAAGCTCTGTATCCGAAAAGTTATGTTTCTTCCATGCGCCATCGGCTTTATGATAACCAATTATAACCTTAGTATAATTTTCAAGCTCACGCATCAGCTTTGGCAGCGTGTCTTCTTTTACCTCGGTTACGGCAGTATATTTTTGTAACGTGGTTAAATAATCATTACCGCTATCATCACCTAATTTTACATAGGCAATATTTTCATTTTCAAGATGCTCAACCGGAACAATTTCAGTATCATTCTTTAGAACGGTTACTGCCGATTCATATAACTTGTAATTCAGGTCGTCATACTCATAAGCATTCAAATCTGTATACAAATTGTTCATATCAACAGGCTTGTAGCTGTTAAGCCCTGACCTGTATTTATATGCAAGTATTTTTCTTACTGAGTAAGCCAGCCTGTCTTCTGTAAGCACCTTGCTGCTGTATGCCTGCCTGAATTTTTCTATAGCTACAGGTACATTTTCGCTGAAAAGAAGCACATCATTACCGGCAAGAAAAGCCTCAAGGTCTACTGCGCCCGGCTGTAAAAAATTACTGGCACCTTTCATGTTCAGCGCATCTGTAAAAATAAGGCCTTTAAAGCCCATTTGCTCCTGCAATATTTTAGTTATAACATTATAAGATAATGACGTAGGATAGTTAGGTGTCGGCTCTATACTGGGCACATTAAGGTGAGCCACCATAACACTGGCAAGCCCGGCATCAAACAGTTTTTTATAAGGGTAAAGCTCAAGATCTTCGAGCCTTTCTACAGAAAAAGGCAGGTATGGCAATGAATAATGCGAATCGGTTGCGGTATCGCCATGCCCCGGGAAGTGTTTACCTGTTGCATAAACGCCCTGGCTCTGCAACCCTTTCATATAAGCCAGTGCACGTTCGGTAACATTTTTCTTGCTTTCGCCAAAAGAACGGTTGCCTATAATCGGGTTTAACGGATTGGTGTTGATATCCAGCACGGGGGCAAAAGTAAAATGGATTCCCATCCGGTTAGACTGCATTCCCATCTGCTCGCCCATCATTTCTATCAGCTCCATATCCTGAACGGCACCAAGAGTCATATTCCAGGGATAGCGGTACGTTGAATCTAAGCGCATGCTAAGGCCCCACTCGGCATCAATTCCCACAAAAAGCGGAACTTTTGATTTTGCCTGATAACGGTTGGTTAACTTTGCCTGTCTTACCGGCCCACCCTGAAAAAAGATAACGCCGCCTATTTTATAGTCGCTTACAAGCTTATCTATACCATGAACATGAGAAGTATCTTTATTAGAGTATGCCGCAACCATAAAAAGCTGCCCTACCCTTTCTTCAAAGGTCATGCTTCTGTAAATACTATCTACCCATTTTTTCTCGGCGGGGGTTTTGTAATCATCAAATACCTTTGCCTGTTGCTGGGCGACAGCAACCTGTATGAACAACAATAAGTAAAAAACCGTTAACCGCATTGTAATCAAATAGTTTTTAAAATAATAAATCACCATTATCGAATAGCCGTAATGATGATTCTTAATACTTTGGGCAGGGAAAACCGCTTAAAAAAAACGGCTGTGCCAGCTTTCCCCCGCAGGTACCTCCCAGTATTCCTGCCATTCGCCCACTGTATTTACGAGATTGTTAAATACAATGGTTTTGGGGCTTACGGCCTTGTTCTTTGCCATCTTCCGGAATTCTATAAGGGGTTTATGCGCAATGTGCTCACCAAGCCTGAACGTTACATTCATCTTGTCGAGCAATTCTATATTATATTTCTTTTCAAGTTCCTGGATAAAATGAACAGACGCATCTATAGAACAGCCAGAAGCAGGTTGTATCTCCTGGTTTACGGCCAATATTATAAAACGGTTGTGACGCACAAGAAAACTTGACTCAAGCCCTGTACCGTGTGCTGCCCATCCCTCTGTAAATGTTTTGAGAGCCGACTCTATATCAGCTACCTCTTCATCAGAAAGTTTCCTGTTAGCCTGGTATATCCAGATGCGGGCATCTTCGGGTAATGTTTCAAACGGAACGTACATATCTCTGTCTCCTGTTTTTTATAAATCCTGTGCATTAGCAATAAGCTCTGCCACATCAAGTACTTTTACATCTGCCTCCCTGTTCTTGGCCTTAACACCATCAGTAAGCATTGTATTGCAGAAAGGGCATCCGGCAGCTATAATTTCCGGCTGTGTTTCCAGCGCTTCTTCTGTACGCTCTACGTTCACATCTTTTCTGCCCGGTTCCGGCTCTTTAAACATCTGTGCACCGCCTGCACCGCAGCATAAGCCGTTACGGCGTGAGCGCTTCATCTCAATAAGCTCAGCATCGAGCTTTTCGATAAGATCGCGAGGGGCTTCATATACATTATTGGCACGCCCAAGATAGCATGGGTCATGAAATGTAATTTTCTTTCCTTTAAATTGTCCGCCCTCTATTGTAAGCCTGCCTTCATCAAGTAATGATTTAAGGAACTGTGTGTGGTGTACCACTTCATACTTTCCGCCAATTCCGGGGTATTCATTTTTTATGGTATTGAAACAATGCGGGCAAGCCGTAACTATTTTCTTTACTTCATAGCCATCCAACACCTGAATGTTCATCATGGCCTGCATCTGGAAAAGGAATTCATTTCCTGCTCTTTTTGCGGGATCACCCGTGCAGCCTTCCTCGGTACCTAAAACTGCAAACGATACGTTTGCACGGTTTAGTATCCGCACAAAAGCTTTAGTTATTTTTTTGGCCCTGTCGTCAAAGCTACCGGAACAGCCCACCCAGAATAATACTTCCGGCTGCTGCCCCTGTGCCATCATTTCGGCCATAGTGGGAACTTTTAACTCTTCCTGGCTCATATTTTATGTATCATGTTTACCATCATCAAAAACCTGTATGGTAACCTCTTTATCAATTAAATCTGTAAACTTGCCCCTGTATCTTGTAGCCCTTACCAAATGATTATCTATCCAGTGGTAGTTGCCGCCGCGGGGCTTGCCCATTATCATACCGTGGTATTTAAAGCCGTGCCTGTTTAGCCACTCTTCGGTTATTTCGCGGTGTGCCTCTGTGCGGGATGTAAAGAAATAAATTACATGCCCCTCTTCATACCACCTGTTAAGCGTTTCAAGCGCATCAGGGTAAACAGCTGCGGTTACCATGCGTTCCGGCTCCTCGTTAGGAATATCATCGCAAATGGTACCGTCTATATCTATAAGATAATTTTTAATTCCTTCAGGCAATACCGGGCTAACGTTCTCGCCGTTTTCAGTATGGGTCTTCAGGTTTTTATTTATCTCATCCTTAGCCATGCTACGCTTCGTCTTTCCAGTTCAGCCTGTCCATTTGGTTATACTGCCACGGCGCACTGTTGTTTTCTATATTGGCCATCATGCCGTTAAGCTCTGTTGGCGCCGCGCTCTGCTCCATAACAAGGAACTTCCTTAAATCCATTATAATAGAAAGCGGGTCTATATTTACCGGGCAGGCTTCTACACAGCCGTTGCAGGTAGTACAGGCCCAAATTTCTTCAGGTGTTATATAATCAAATAAAAGCGTTTTACCGTCTTCTACAAAAGTACCTTTATTTTTATCGATGTTCCTGCCCACTTCTTCAAGCCTGTCGCGGGTGTCCATCATAATTTTACGTGGAGACAGCTTTTTACCGGTTAGGTTAGCCGGGCAGGATGCTGTACACCTACCGCACTCGGTACAGGTATAAGCGTTCATTAGCTGCACCCAGTTAAGATCCTGCACGTCACTCGCACCAAACTTGGCGGGCACTTCACCTTCTGCAGGTGCAGGCGCTGCGGCAAACGGGTCAGCATTCGGGTCCATCATCAGCTTAACCTCATTTGTTACCGATTCAAGGTTTTCAAACTGCCCTTTAGGCTTGAGGTTAGCATAGTAAGTATTCGGGAATGCAAGCAGTATATGCAGGTGTTTAGAAAAATACAGGTAATTCATAAAAATGAGGATACCAATAATATGCAGCCACCATGCAGCGCGCTCGATAAGTATTACCGTATCTGTAGGCATACCCTCAAAAACAGGAGATATGAACCCTGAAACGGGAAATGCCCCTGCCTGAGTATAATGCTCTGCCCCTACACCCTGCAAATAGAAATCGGCAGCGTTCATGGTAAGGAACAGTATCATCAGTACTGTTTCAAAATACAAAATATAATTGGCATCATTATGCGGCCAGCCTTTAAGGTCGCCATGTGCAAAACGCCATAGCTTTACCACATTCCTTCTCAGCCAGAAAATTACTACCGAAACAATAACGGCAAAAGCAAGCACCTCAAAAAAACCTATCAGAAAGCCATAAAAGCCTCCCATAAAAGAGAAAAGGCGGTGTGTGCCAAATATACCGTCTATTATTATTTCAAGAAGCTCTATATTAATGATAACAAACCCTACATATACAATTATATGCAATATCCCCGCAACAGGCCTGCGCACCATTTTAGACTGCCCAAGGGCAATCATAGCCATATTAGACCATCGTTCTGCAGGATTGTCTTTACGGTCGGCTTCGCGTCCTAATTTAATATTACGCACCAGTTTTTTTACATTAACTGCAAAATAACCAAAGCCTGCTGCCAGAAGTAAAACAAATAAGATATTGTCGATATAACTCATAAATATATATTAGCCCTGTACTACTTTTTGCAAAGTTATTATTCTGTTTCCACATATGGTGTACCTTTTCTTCCAAAAACAGAAAAATGTACATATCGCTTAGGATTATTTTTTATATCAGCCAGTAATTCCTTCAATTCGTTTGAGGCATCATTCAGGTTGTTATACATTTCTTCATCCTTCATTAGCTTACCAAGTGTACCTTTGCCCGACTGAACATCATTAAGAATATTATCTACATTGGCAAGGGTGCCTTCTAACTGCCTCACGGTTTGTGCAAGGTTGGCAGCGTTGATAGAATCTGTTATCTGTGCAAGGTTGGCTGTAGTTTTATTCAGGTTTTCAAATGTGCCGTCAATTTTTTCCTTGTTACCGGATATCATATTATTAAGCGAACTTGTTGCACGGCTGAATTCTTTCATTGTCTTGCTAAGATCTGCAATGCTGTTACGAAGATTTTGCTGCGTTTGATTATCAAAAACATTGTTAAGGTTATGCAGTAATGAATCGGCAGTAACAACAGTTGATTCTACTTTATTTTGCAGCGGGGCCAGTTGCTGCCCAACACTCGAAATCATACCGGGTTCTTCTGTCCCTTCAAGATAAGAACCGTCTTCTGCAGGCTTAGTGTTTTTATAATCGGCTAAAATGGCTATTTCTTTCCCTCCCACTATGCTTGGCTGGTTCATAACCGCCCTGCTGGTTTCAGAAATAAAAACATCATTATTAACTACCTGCATTTTCACCAACAGCTTGCCCTGCCCTTCGGGAGTTATAGAGGTTACCTTGCCTATTACAAGCCCGTTGTAGGTAACAGGCGCCGATGGCGAAAGCCCTTCTACATTTTCATATATTGTATAATATGTACGGTAAGAGTTAAATAAGTCCCTTCCTTTTAAATAACTATATCCCCAAATAAACACTAGTATCGAACCGATTACCAGTATTGCTGTTTTAACTTCTCTTGTTACTTTCAAAATCTGACTATTTTTTTAACAAAAGTAGGATAATAAATAATATACAAGTGTGAATAAAAAACTAATAATAATTAAACACCTGTTACTTTATTGATATCCTATCGTTTAGAATTACCCTGAATTTTTAATGCTTCCTGCACAGATATTTTTTTGCCATTGGCAAAAGCTACTACAAAAGCAGAGTCAAAGCCTTTGGCACGTGCCTGTGCCTGAAGCTCCTTCGCTTGGTCGTAGCTGCCTGTGCTGCCGTAAAAATACTTGATTACAGACGTACTTGTATCTTTACTTATATCATCTAACCCATTAAAATTAGAGGGTACTGTTTCAAGGTCTTTGCTGCTTGCAGCAATTTGTACTTTATATATGACGCCGTCAGCAGTTGCTTTACTGTCGTTAGATTGCTTTACAACCACAGGCTCAGCTTCGGGTTCAGGCTTGACTACTTTTACCGGCTCAGGCTTAACAGTGCTTTGTGCAAGCGGTATAAAATATTCTTTCTTATAATCCAGTATGGCATCTGCAATGGCTTTTGCCAGCTTGTCCTGCCCTGCTTCAGAGTTAAGGTATTCCCCCTCAGGTTTGTGTGATAGAAATCCAAGCTCTATTAGTATCCGGGGCATATAAATATTCCTCAGTACAAGGAAGCCCGCCTGCTTAACACCCCTGCTCTTTCTTTTCAGGTCATATGTAAAGGCATCCTGAACTTTACTTGCAAGGTCTATACTCTGGTCTAAATACTCCTGCTGCATAATCTCGAAACCTATTGCCGTTTCAGGCTTGTTAGGGTCATACCCCTTATATTTAACCTTATAGTCGGACTCTAGGTAAATCACGTCGTTCTCTTTCTTTGCTACCTCAAGGTTACTGGCATTACGGGTTAAACCCATAACAAACGTTTCTGTACCAAAAGCTGACTGGTTTACTGCGCCGTTGCAGTGAATTGAAACAAATATATTCGCCTTTGCATCATTAGCGATGTTAGCCCTTTCGTTTAGCTCTATAAAAACATCTGACTTTCGGGTATAAATAAGCTCTACATCAGAATGTTTTTCTAAAAGCTTGCCTACCTTTAGCGCTACATTAAGTGCAATGTTTTTTTCGGCAAAGCCGTGGTATATGGCACCATAGTCTTTGCCGCCATGCCCGGCATCGAGCACTACTTTAAATTTAGAGCCGGATTGCCCCAGGCAAATGCTGCTGAATATAATAAAAACTACAAATGCCAGTTTAATATCCTTAATCCCTTTCATTATGCTAAAGCGTTAATTTACGTGTAAGTGTTAAAATGCAATCGGTGGAATATTTTCACAAAATTATCGTAAGTTTGACACTCCAAAAAATAAGCCACTTTTTTACAAAAATAGTATTAATACAGTTGCGCGCAAACTTTCTCCATATCGTTTTATCAGCAATTTTCCTAACAGTGGGCACATCAGCACTATGGGCACAGGAAACACCAAAGTCTGTAACCGTTCCGCAGGAAAAAAATGACACTAATAAACCCCTTATACCTAAAACGGAAGAAGAGGCAATAAAGTCTGCGGACAGCACCGTAAAAGTTCCCGACACCGTAAAAAGAAGCAAATCGGCACTGGATGGCGAAGTACACCGCGTGGCAAAAGACTATGAGGAGCTAAACCAGGAAACAAAAGAGCTTACACTGTATAATGAAGCCGAGCTGTATTATAAGGATATAGAGCTGAAAGCCGGTATCATAAAAATGAATTATGAAAAAAATGAGGTTTATGCCGGGCGTATTAAAGACTCATTAGGCAACTACACCCAAATGCCCTACTTTAAGCAGGGTACAAATGTTGTAGAGGCAGACTCGATACATTTTAACACGGTAACCAAAAAAGCGAGGGTTTGGAACTCGCGCACCGATCAGGGGGAATTTCGTGTTAAGGGTGAAATAACCAAGAAAGAAAACGATTCTGTATATTTTATAAAAGGGGCACGCTTTACCACCTCTAAAAATATAGACGACCCCGAATATTATTTTTATACCGACAAAATTAAGCTGGTACCAAACAAAAAAGTAGTGGTTGGCTTTACCAATATGGTTATTGCCGATGTACCCACACCCGTGGCATTACCGTTTGCCTTTTTCCCGATGACAGACGAGGCCGAATCGGGTTTTATAGTGCCAACATTCGGGGAAAATAACAGGCAGGGTTATTTCCTGCAAAACGGCGGATACTACTTTGCCCTCAGCGACTACTATGACTTAACCGTATTAGGCGATTACTTTACCAATGGCAGTTACGGGTTGCGCTTTCAGTCCAGCTATGCTAAACGGTACAGGTTTAGCGGTAACGTTAACCTGCGGTTTGAGAACACGGTGCAGAGCGAACGCGGTTTCCCTGACTATGCGCGCTCAAGGCAATATAACATTCAATGGTCGCACAACCAGGATGCTAAGGCTAATCCTAACTCGCGATTTGCTGCAAGTGTAAACCTCGGTTCCAGCCAGTATTACAGGCAGTCGCAAAACCTTGCCAATATTGGTGCAAGCCTTAACAACACATTACAGTCATCAATATCATATTCTAAAACGTTCCAGACAGTACCGCAAATTAACTTTTCGCTTAGTGCCACACACAGCCAGAACACAAATACTGAAGTTATAAACATGACCCTGCCTACGTTACAGGCAAGCGTTGACAGGATTTTCCCTTTTGCCCCCGCAGATGCGCCAAAAAAAGGGTTTATCAAGAACTTAAACCTGCAATATAACCTGAGGGGAGAAAACAGAATCACCACAACCGATTCGCTGTTCTTTAAGCCGGAAATGTTCAGGGATGCACGTTCAGGCTTACAGCACAGCATACCGTTAAGCACTAACTTTAAAGTATTTAAGTATTTTAGTGTATCGGCAGGCACAAATTACCAGGAAACCTGGGTAATGAATACTGTTGAACGCTTTTATAACACCAATACTAACGAAGACGACATTCGTGACATTAAAGGTTTTGACAGCTACCGCACTTATAATTTTTCATCGAGCATAGGTACTACTATTTATGGTACTTTTAATTTCGGGGAAGATAAAAAAGTACAGGCCATAAGGCACGTTGTGCGCCCGGCAGTATCGTACAGCTACACCCCTGCTTTTGACCAGTATTGGGATACTTACCAGCTTGATGCGGCAGGAAATTACAGGGATTATACCAGGTTTGAAAACGGCCTGTTTGGCGCACCCGGTAATAACTTTGCTAATAACATAGGGCTTTCGGTAAACAACACCTTTGAAGCCAAAGTAAGGAATGATGACGAAACAGCAGAAGAGCCTAAAAAAATAATGCTGCTTAACAACCTTAACCTTGCCACCACATATAACATAGCTGCCGACTCGCTTGCATGGTCGCCACTGCGCATTACAGCAGGAACCAACTTGCTTAACCAAAAAATGAACATTAACTTTGGTACCACGTTAGACCCCTATGCCATAGACAATAATGGCAACCGAATAGACCTTTATAATATAGACAACGGCGGCAGCCTGTTCAGGATGACAAGCGCCAACTTTACCGTTAATTACTCTGTTTCCAGCAAAGACGGCAAAACAGGTAAAGGTAAGGATGGCGACAGCCAGACGGCGCGCAACGGCGGCCGCGAAGACGACCTTTTTGGTACTGCGGTAGACCTGAGCGACAGGCGACAGAGTATGTTTGACGAAGATGAGGATGCCGATGCTGAAGATAAAACAGGAGGTACTTTCTTTAATGCAAAGCTGCCGTGGGATTTGCGTTTTGCCTATTCCCTTACCTACAGCAACGCAAACAGGCAAAGCAAGATAACAGGTAACTCTATAATGGTTTCGGGTAATATTGATTTAACCCCACGCTGGAAAATGGGTTTTTCGTCGGGTTATGATTTTGTGCAGCAGGGGGTAACTTTTACCCAGCTACGCTTTGAGCGCGACCTGCTTAGCTGGCGTATGGATTTTAACTGGGTTCCGTTTGGCGATAATACCTACTGGGGCTTCTTTATCGGTATAAAATCATCTGTACTTAGCGATATTAAATATGACAAGCGCCAGGTACCGGACCGTGTATTAGGAAATTAACTTAACTCTTAACTCATGAAAAAAATTATTTTTACAGAAAAAGCGCCTGCACCAATAGGCCCTTACAGCCAGGCTGTACTTAGCGGCAACACGCTTTATACATCGGGACAGATAGCTATTAATCCTGAAAACGGAGAGCTTGTAACAGGCTCTATTGAAGATGAAACGCGCCAGGTTATGGAAAACATGAAAGCGGTACTTGAAGCTGCCGGAATGGATTTTGAGAATGTGATAAAAGCTACCATATTTATAAGTGACATGAACGATTTTGCCCGTATAAATACTATTTATGGCGCTTATTTTAATGAAAAAACCGCTCCTGCAAGAGAAACGGTTCAGGTGGCATGCCTGCCTAAAAATGTGAATGTTGAAATTTCTATGATTGCTGTGAAATAGCCAGAAGCAGCAATTCTGCAGTCGCCGGGTTTGTTGCCAGCGGCACATTATGCACATCGCAAACCCTTATCAGCATATTTATATCTGCCTCGTGCGGGTGGCTTGCCAGCGGATCTTTAAAAAAGAATACCATATTGGTTTTACCTTCTGCCACACGTGCCGCAATTTGCGCATCACCACCCAAAGGACCCGACAGCATTTTGTTTACAGTAAAACCAGCCTTTTCGGCCTTGCTGCCGGTGGTGCCGGTAGCTACAAGCCGGATATTCTCGCCTATGAGAATATCCTTATGCTTGTTTAAAAACTGAACCATCCCGGCTTTCATACCGTCATGCGCTATGATGGCTATTTCCATATAGTTTTACTATTAATTTAGCTCGTGATATTCTATAAGCCCGTCAATAGGCCTCCTTAGCACATTGCCCAGCTTAAGGCTGTTTTTCTGTAAAACCTCTGCAAGCTCTGCTTTCAGGTAAAATGCAATAGAGCCCACAAAATGTACAGGTACCTCATGCGAATTATCATACTGGGTAATGTAGTTATCTACAAAAACCTGCATAGCATCTGTAATAATACCTTTAATAAAGGCGTGCTCCCTGTGCTGTATTAAAAACTTTGCAAATGTGGCAAGATAAGCATTAGGGTTTGGCTCTTTATAAAGGTTATGCTTAATAACGTCCGGGTCAAGATTGTATTCCTTCTCAAACTTTTCAGATAGTTCCTTCGGCATCTTGTTAAAGTAGTATGCGCGCAAAAGATCGCGACCAAAGCGGTTGCCGCTGCAATCGTCCATTGCAATATAGCCTAATGACTGAACTTTCTGGTGCAGTTCCTCACCATCAAAATAGCTGCAGTTAGAGCCGGTGCCCAGTATGCATATAATTGCTTTTTCGTTAGTAGGGTTAGTGGCATAGGCTGCTGCATAGGTATCTTCTTTAACAGTAACTTCGGCATTAGGGAAAAACTCCTGAAAAATTTCAGCCATAAATTTTTTCATCCTGTCGGTGCCGCATCCTGCCCCATAAAAGAAAAGGCTGGTTACATCGTTACGGTTATTGTATATATCAAAACGTGCTTCAAGGCGCTCTATGGCTTCTTCCCTGTTTATAACTTCAGGACTAAGCCCAAGCGTTTGCGTGGTAAAAAGCCTGTCGCCGTTCTCATCCAGCGCAATCCAGTCAGCCTTTGTAGCACCACTGTCAACTAATAATTTCATAATGATTGAGAGTTAGTTTATAGTTAAGTTAAGTTTGCAATATTAAGGTATTGGTAGTATTGGGTATAGCTTATGTTAAGTTGCTTTATGCAAAAAAATAAAAATCCCGTCTTTACCTGTAAAAGACGGGATAAGTTAAAAATGTATTACAAAGATGCTATGTGCACCGATAAATCTATTAGCTTGCTTGAGTAGCCATACTCGTTGTCATACCACGAAACCAGCTTAAAGAAAGTTGAGTTAAGGCCGATTCCGGCTTTTGCATCTACAATGCTGGTTCTTGAATCTGAAATAAAATCCTGAGAAACCACATCATCTTCCGTAAAGCCAAGTATACCTTTCATATCGGTTTCAGAAGCATTTTTAAGCACACTCATTATTTCTTCGTAGGTAGTTTCTTTTTTCAGCTTTACCGTAAGGTCCACCACAGAAACATCTGCTACAGGAACACGCATAGACATACCTGTAAGTTTTCCGTTAAGTTCCGGTATTACCTTGCCTACCGCTTTTGCAGCGCCTGTGCTTGCCGGTATGATGTTAAGCAATGCTGCACGCCCGCCTCGGAAATCTTTTTTAGATGGTCCATCTACAGTTAGCTGGGTAGCTGTTGTAGCGTGAATGGTAGTCATTAGCCCCTCTTCTATACCAAAGTTATCGTTTATAACTTTTGCAAGCGGTGCTAGGCAGTTTGTGGTACAAGATGCGTTAGATACTATTGTATCATTAGCTGTAGCCTTGTCGTGGTTAACACCCATTACAAACATTGGCGCATCTGCCGATGGTGCCGATATTACCACTTTTTTAGCTCCGCCATCTATATGAAGCTGGGCTTTGTCAAGCGTGGTAAAAATACCTGTGCACTCGGCAACCACATCTACACCAACCTCATCCCACTTCAGTACAGAAGGGTCTTTCTCTGCAGTAACGCGGATGTGTTTTCCGTTCACGTAAAGGTTACCGTCTTTAACCTCAACTTCTCCTTTAAAATTACCGTGTACAGAATCATATTTTAAAAGGTAAGCAAGATGGTCAACCTCTAAAAGGTCATTAATTGCCACTACCTCTACATTATCCCTGTTTATTGTTTCGCGGAATACGATACGGCCAATCCTGCCGAAACCATTAATTCCTAATTTAACTTTTGCCATTTTCGTGATTTTAGTTTACAGTTTTATTTTGTTGTTTTATATAGATACAATATCGCTCACACGGATAAGCTCCTTATCTATGTGAGATTTGCCTTTTACGGCATGTTCAAGCGGGGTAAGCACAACTTCATCTTTAATAAGCCCCACCATATAATTAGATTTGCCGTCAAGCAGTGTTTCTACAGCTTTTACACCCAGTCGGCTTGCCAGTACCCTGTCAAAACAGCTTGGGGTACCACCGCGCTGCATGTGGCCTAATATAGACACACGCACATCATATTCAGGCATGTTCTCTTCTACATAATCTTTAAGCTCAAATGCGTTCTTGCCTATTTTATCGCCTTCGGCAATAACCACTATGCTTGATGATTTACCGGAAGCCTTACTTTTCCTTAATGATTCCAATAGCCTGTCGAGCCCCATATCTTCCTCAGGAATAAGTATCTCCTCTGCACCGGCACCTATACCCGCATTAAGTGCAATATGCCCCGCATCGCGCCCCATAACCTCTACAAAGAAAAGCCTGTTGTGTGAACTCGCCGTATCGCGTATCTTATCTATAACCTCTACCACAGTATTAAGCGCGGTATCATAGCCAAGTGTAAAGCTGGTGCCATAAATATCATTATCTATAGTACCAGGTATGCCTATTACAGGAAAGTTGTATTCAGAGTTAAAGATAAGGGCACCGGTAAAGCTGCCGTTACCGCCAATTACCACAAGGGCATCAATATTGCTTTCTACTAAATTCTGATGTGCTTTTTTGCGGCCTTCGGCTGTCATAAACTCTTTAGACCTCGCCGATTTTAGTATTGTACCGCCTTTGTTTATTATGTTGTTTACGCTACGGGCGTTCATCTCTTTAAAATCACCTTCTATCATCCCCTGGTAGCCACGGTATATACCGGCACACTCTATATTATGAAAAGCGCAGGTACGTACTACAGCCCTTATTGCGGCATTCATTCCCGGTGAGTCACCACCCGAAGTAAGTACTCCTATCTTTTTGATATTTACAGACATTTTTTAATATTTAATTGTAAAATTAATAATTTAATACAATAAATTTATCTGTAAATGCAATTCATTAATAATTCTATAACATTTCAAACGTTTTCGTTAATAAGTTTTTTCTCTTATTTAGCATTTTAAAATAAAAAAGCAGCTCAATTTAACATCAGCTGCTTTAAATATGCTTTATTTACCAGAGAACTAATCTGTTTCAGGTATTCGTTCCGGCTCTTTTGCTTCTGTATTTGGTTTCTTCCTGTTCCTTCGTTCAGCAAATTCCAAGAACTCCGGAGACAACTCAGAATCTGGTATATCAGTACCATCATTATTATCCTGCTTTACCTCCTGTTCCTGCGTAAACAGCTTTTGCCAAAGTTCCCTTAATGTATTAAAGTTAACCTCATACGTTAAACCCACACCTTGTGTATAACCTATGCCTTCACCCAGAAAATTAATATCATTTTCCCGGTTAAACACCCTTGCCTTAAAGGTATTCTCTTCATTAAGGCGGAACTGCGCCTCTATATTACCCACAATAGCCGACTCGTTTACACCGCCAACAGGTACGCCCACCTGCCCGTTTACGGTTATCCTGTCGCTAATTTGTGATGATAACGTTACACCAAGCTGGCTGTTGGTTTCTACATAAGGGTTACGCTCTCCCTGCACATAATTTACACCTACCTGGAGTTTGCTGTCATCGTCACTCAGGATATCATTAAAAAGGCTGCTTGCTGTCTCTAACAGTGGTGCATAAGCCAGCGAGTTGGCGTTGTTAGGGCTGAGGAAAGCACGCTGATACAGCAACGAGAGTGCCTGCTTTTGCCTCATGTCAGGGTCGGTAAGCCTGTATTCGAGGTCAGAACGCACTACAGAACTTACATTAGGGAAATTGATCTGGAACTCGTGCTGCGGTTGCATAAGGTTACCCGTAAGCTGAATAACAACCTCTACAGGGATGTTCCTGTTAAAAGATGCATTTTCTAAAAGTACCGATGGGTTTGCAGGTGTTTTATAAACAGCTTCAAGGTTTAGTATGGCCCTTGTAGGGTCGCCTGCCCAACTGATATAACCTCCCGGCTTTGCGGTAAGCTCTTTATCAAAAAGCCCTGCATACTTAAAGTTATACACACCTTCTTTTACAAGGAAATCGCCATTCATATTAAATTTACCAAGCGTGTTAATTTCAAGAAGCATAGTACCATTACCCCTCGCTGAAAGCCCGTGCCCCGAATTCTTATCAATTATAATATCGATATTGGCATCAGGGGTTATGTTCAGGTCGAACTTCATCTCCAGGCCTTTATACGTTTTAGTATTTGCTATGTAGTTTAGGTTAGCATTGTTTTTCTCTTCCGGGCTTAGGAAATCTATATAAGGCGTTGTGCCCGCAGCCCCGGTATTATTAAGCGGTATTTTTATATCAGTCCCTTCTTCCGATTCTGCATTAGCCTGAATGAATAAGGCATTTGTTGGGCCTGTTATACTGGCAGTACCTTTAATAAATGCTGTACCGTAGAATAATGCATCGTCGCTATCCTGGGTATCAAGAACCAGAATGCGGTCTGACTCCAGGCTTAAATCAAGTGCCCAGTCTTTAAAAAAGTCATGGATAACCTTACCGTTAATATAAGCCGATGTATTGTGCCTGGTATCGGTTAGTTTTGGCCGCCTGAAATAAATACCCTCTTCGGTAAGGTCTAATACTGAATTTTGTTCAAAATTATAATCGGTATTAAGGTAGCCTATACGAAGCCCTGCATCCTGAAGGTAGAACCTTGCATCTATCTCCGGCTTTTTGACATTTCCCACAATAGCCGCCCGCCCTGTTGCAACCCCCCTGATGTCAGGGAAAACGCCTTTTAGCCATACCTCAAGAAAGCTTATATCAAAATCGGTAAAAATAGCATCAAGCGAAAGCTCTGTCTGCTTGTTTACAATATCAATTGTGCCGTAGGTGTACAGCCTTTCTTCTTCCTCTTTGAATATAGTTGAGCTAAGATTAAACCTCCTAAGGCTGCGGTCTCCATATATCTGCAGGTCGAGGTCACCTAAAACGTGGTCGTTCATCCTTAACCCGTTTATGGTAAGCATAGATTGTGGCTGGTACTCATCACGTTTCTGCTTTAACGTTACATCTCCGTTAATGCTCCCGCCAAACTCAAGGCTGTCGAGAGAAGGTGTAATCTTCTCAAGTGCTACATCGTTAAAAGTCAGCTTCAGGTCTTTATAAGTAGAGTCTTTAATAGTACCCATAAACTCCATTCGCTGCTCATTATGCGAAATAGATATTTTATCAATAGTAAAATCGGTCAGTTTTTTGTTGAAGATAATTTTATTATCCTGTTCATCTTCTTCATTTATGTACCAAAGGTAATCTTTAAAGTTAATCTCAGATTTTTTAAAGCCTACAACTGATTTGTTCTGTTCATTAATAGTGTGGTACAGGTTAAGGTTAAAGTAATCTTTAGCTTCGCGCCCGCCTTTAAATTCTGCCCTGAGCTGAAGCGTATCGTTATACTTTACATTTATAAGGTTAAAATCGGATATGGTATAGCTTTTAGAGCTAAGGCTGTCCATCCTGATGTAAGCATTATAAAGCGGATTTTTATTATCAATATCGATACTGATGTTACTGAAAGTATTGTTGTTCAGCGCAATATTAGGAGAATCAAAATTTAAATCGAAATCGCCTTTATCAGCATTTATACTGCCTTTAATCCTTGTATTTTGCCCCACCGATACATCCGGCAGTACTATGCCCACAATTTTGTTGTAGATAGTAAAATCAAAATTAAGGAACTGCCCCGGCTTTACTTTATGCGGCGAATAGTTGGTATATAAGCTGCCAAGCGCATTCTCTACAAGCTTTGGTAACTGCTTAGTATCAAACTTTCCTGTTACACGGCCCTCAATAATGTCTGTTGAATTAAATGTGATTGTCCGCACATTCTCTTCATCAAAAGATGACGTAACCAAAAAGTCTTCAAAATAGTAGCTGTCCCTGCTGTTTTGGTAAGAAAGCCTTGTTATCTGTAATTTACCTGCAAGGTTGTTTAAGTTGGTACCGATAGCATCAAGCATAAGGTCACCCTTAAAAATAGAGAGCGTATCTTTCTTCATCAGCTTAAGCGCTACAAGGTCGGCATAATCTACCTGCGCATGAAAATCGAAAAAGCTGCTTTTCCTGCTCATATCGGCCATACCATCAAAAGACATCAGGAGGTTTTTGTCGTTACTGTCTATATTGCCCTTAAAAAACGGCCATTTCATGGTACCGTCAATAGTTATGTCTTTATAGTTATACCCATTAAAAGCAAGCTGGTCTATGTGGCCGCTAATCATGGTATTTAAAGACTCTTTATTGAATCCTTTGCCGTTTACAGAAAGGTGTGCCGTGGCTGTACCCACCGTTTTGTTATCAAGCAGGGCGCCCACATTAAAGCCATTAAGGTAAACTTCTCCTTTATATACTGCTTCAGATGGCTTATTGTACTGGGTTATGTTTACATCTGCCTCGCCTTCGCCCAGCTCAGAAAGCACATATAAATTTGTATCAAGATATTGTTTTGTCAGCGTTACATGCCCCTGCATATCTACCCTGCCCAGCTTTTCAAGTACTGCAGGCAGGCTCTTGCCCAAAATACGCGGCATTATTTCACGCAGGTTTCCGTACTCTGAGGCCACACGGTCAAAATTACCATCCATGTAAAAACCGGGGCCTTCTTTATCAAAAAGATTACGGAAGTTTACAGTACCTATAATTTCGCTATTGCGGGCATCAAGCAATTTAAGGTTGTGCAAAACAAAGTTATTTAGCGGCCCTTTAAGTGTTGTAGAAAGGTAAAACTTGCGGTTATTGCCAAACTCATTATAAAAATAATTAAGGTCTTTAGTAGCTACCGCGGCCTTATCTACCTGAAAGTCGAACTTAACTTTATTTACAAAATCTTTCATGTCCTCGCGGGTGTAAGTAAGCTTTACATTACCCTGTAGTGCTGAATTGGTAGTTAGCAGGTCGAGGTTATCCAGTATTATATTGGTGGAAGTGTAGGTAAAATCTGCCGAAAGATTTTCTACAAAAAGCCCTCTGTGGTCTTTAAGCGAAAGCTTAACGATGCCTGCGCTTACATTTGGCCCTTTTATAAAAAAGTCTTTAAGTTCGCCGTTAAGCTTTGTAAAATCAAGTACTTTAGCGGTAACAGCGTTTTCATTGGTAAGCCTGTAACGCCCGTTAGTTACAAAAAGCTCATCCGCCTTTAGGCGAAAAGAGCCATCTCCCGGCTTGCCATTATCAAAAGATTTTACAAAAACATCAAGATTGCTGGTTTCTTCGCCTTTATAAGTCTTCATGTGGAAGATGAGGGCATCTGCCCTTATGGTACCAAAACCAAAGTTATTTTTTGTAAGCTGCCTGAAACTTAAAACATTCGTTTGTATGCGATTGGCAGAGATAAGTGTATCGTTATGATGGTCCAGTATCAGCACGCCTTTAAGCTTTACCGTACCAAAAACAGAAATGGCAACTTTATCTACCTGTATGTTGGTACCAAAGTCTTCATTAAGTGTTTTGGTAACATACTGCGCTAATTTGGTTTGCACAACAGGAAGCGAAAGTGCTATACCCAAAAGCAGTATAAACAGCAGGATGCCTATTATAATGCGTATGAGTATTTTTTTAAATTTTTTGATACTGGTAATTGTTTTAAATTTGTGCAATGGCAGCTACCGGCAATTATTGAACAAAAGTATGCAAATTTGTTAATTGTAAAACTGCAACAGCCTGTTTTTGCTATTCCAAATACCGTGCCTGATTATGACAGAAAAACCTTTATATATATTAGCAATAGAAAGTTCGTGTGATGATACCGCCGCCGCCATACTGCAAAACGAAAAAGTTCTGAGTAATGTTGTGGCACGGCAGGCAGTTCATGAAGAATATGGTGGCGTAGTGCCGGAACTCGCCTCGAGGGCGCACCAGCAGAATATTGTGCCGGTTATAGATGTTGCACTAAAAAAAGCAGGTGTAGAACGTACACAGCTTAGCGCAGTTGCTTTTACACAGGGTCCCGGGCTAATGGGCTCGTTGCTGGTAGGCAGCTCTTTTGCCAAAAGTATGGCAATGGCATTGCAGGTACCGCTTATTGCCGTTAACCACATGCAGGCGCATATACTCGCCCATTTTATTGATGAGGAAGGTTATGATAAGCCAACATTCCCGTTTCTTGCCATGACCATTAGCGGCGGGCACACCCAGATTGTAAAGGTTAACGACTATTTTGATATGGAAGTAATTGGCGAAACCACCGATGATGCCGTGGGCGAAGCTTTTGACAAAAGTGCCAAAATTCTCGGGCTGCCTTACCCCGGCGGGCCGCTGATAGATAAATATGCTAAAGAGGGTAACCCGAAGGCTTTTGCTTTTACCAAGCCAAAAGTACCGGGGCTCGATTTCAGCTTTAGCGGGCTTAAAACCCAGATACTGTATTTTATTCAGAAAAACGTTGCCGAAAATCCTGACTTTGTAGCACAAAACCTAAATGATATTTGTGCCTCAATACAATATACCATTATCAAAATTTTAATGGAGAAACTGAAAATGGCTGTAGCCGAAACCGGTATAAAGCAGGTAGCCATTGGCGGAGGTGTTTCCGCAAACAGCGGCATACGTACTGCCTTGCAGGAAGCCGAAAAGAAGTATGGCTGGAAAAGCTACATACCCAAATTTGAATATACTACCGATAATGCCGCCATGATTGGTATTGTGGGTTACCACAAGTATAAAAAACAAATGTTTAATGATGCCGCAGTAACATCTAAAGCAAGGATAGCCCTGTAATGCAGTTATTTTATAACCCAGATATTAGCAATGCCGATACTTCTTTTACTTTTGATAAAGAAGAGAGCAGGCATATTGTAAAGGTCTTGCGCAAAAAGGAAGGCGATACTATACAACTTACCAACGGCAAAGGCAGCCTGTTTACGGCAGAGATAAGCCTTGCAAGCGATAAAAAATGTATCGTAACTATTAATGGAGAAACTACTTATGAGCCCCTGCCCTACTACCTGCACCTTGCAGTAGCGCCAACCAAAATGAACGACCGCTATGAATGGTTCTTAGAAAAGGCTACCGAAATTGGCATTAGCGAAATTACACCGCTTATTTGCGAGCACAGCGAACGTACCGTTTTCAAAGCCGATCGTTTTGGCAAGATACTGCAAAGTGCCATGAAACAGTCGTTACAGTATTACCTGCCTCAATTAAATGAGCCTGTTGCCTTTAAAGATTTTGTAAATACTGCACACGATGGACAGCTTTTGATAGCGCACTGCGAGGAAACCGACAAAAAACTGCTGAAAACAGCCATAAGTCAAAAACAGAAAATCACCATACTCATTGGGCCTGAAGGCGATTTTTCAGTTACTGAAATTGAGCTGGCACTGCAAAAAGGCTTTGCTGCTGTATCGTTAGGCAATACCCGCCTGCGTACCGAGACTGCCGCTATTGTGGCAGCACACAGTGTTGCGTTTGTGAATGAAGGTGTTTAATTCTTTTTCAAAGAAAGCAGCTCTTTGCCTAAATCTTTAAAGCTGCTTACCATCTTCATGTTAGAGTTAGGTATCATTTGTATAACTGTTTCCAACGTTTTTACAATTGTCCTGATGGTTTCGTCCTTAAGGTCTTTTACATAAATCTTGTGCGTAATTTCTAAATGCGATTGAAGGCAGGGTATCCCATTGCACAGCAATTGGTATTTGTAACCAACAATAACAATATCTTCTTTAAAAAAGATACCATCATCTTTAGCTACCTATTTGTACGGAATTATCTGCACCGTGATGTTAGAAGCTTTTAATCCCATAGCATATCCTTTATCATACTCATTCTGCCGCTGCACCCTGCAATCATCTTTAGCATGATTTAGCTGCTTTTCAAATTCAAGCTTATTCCTGCTGATTATATTTTCATAGTTCAAGCGGAGCTGTGCCTTTTCTTTATCGGAATTATTACGCATTTCCAGTTCAAAAGCCCGCAATTCAACCGCATTTGATATACCTGTGACCTGTTGTTTTGTTTTCTGGATTTTTATCAGATACAGCAGCATACCTACCACCACAGCAAACGCAGAAGCAATTACAATGTATTGTAGTTCCATATTTTTTAGTTGGTTAATTAGATTTTCCAAATATATATTGTTTTTTAAAGTTTAAGTATATTTACCAAACATTTTGACTAAATGAAAAAACTACTCTATA